>NZ_JAFNOO010000019.1:0-10799 GCF_026536185.1 Gilliamella sp. B2838 | reverse complement strand
AGCGAGGCGCAGAAGTCATTGCCAGTATTCTTTATCCGAATAAAAGTATAGATGAATTAAATCAGGATGAAAAACAACAAGTCAGCGCACTCGCCCAACTGGCCACCGGTCTGACTATTGCCGCATTAGGTGGTGATGCTCAGGATATCAATACCGCTATTGCCGGTGGTAAAAATGCGGTTGAGAATAATCTATTGAGTAACAAACGTGGGGTTGAAAAACTTGATAAAGACGGGAAGAAACTTCATGAAAAAATCAAAAATATTGTAGGTGTGGATGAAGTTGATAAATTAGAAGAAAAATATAATGAATGTAAAACAGATGAGTGTAGAAAGGATGTTTATAATGAATATATACAGAAAGAACAAGAAGCAGGTAAAAAACTATATGAATTATACCAATCAGGCAATTTATCTGCCGATGAATATTTCCAGTTAGTCTCATCTTATGCAAGTTCGATGCTTGAAGGAATTCAAGAAGGTCAAACCGATAATGCCAAAAATCACCGCTTTATGAATTGGGATATTTATGATGCTTCCGGAAGCGATTGGATACCGTCAAACATTATATCTAACCCTTATTTATCAGGAGTAAGAGGATTAATTTTATTAAAACAATGGCGAGCTGAAGGATTATCTGAATCACAAATCCAAGAAAGATTTTTAAAAGATAACATATTAGGTGCTTTTGGCTCTGGTCCTGATATTAATGAAATTGTTCATCAGGTTCGTAATAGCGATCTGAGTGTTGATGATGCACTAAGACTAGCAACATTGACTGTTTATGGAAAAGTGACAGACAATGCAAGCAAAGGTAAAAATGTTACCGGAAAAGGGACTGATGCCAACAAACCATTAGACAAAACAGATTTAGAGCTACAACACGGAAAAGGCAATGTTGAACAAGGTGGTGGAAATTATAAAGAGACTAAGGATAAAATACTGGATAATCAGGACACCAATCAGAAAGCTAATGAAAGTAGTAATTTTGGTGAACATGTAAAAAAAGAACAAGAGATTAATTCTGGAAAGGGGGCAAATAGTACATCATCCAATCCAATTATTAACCCAGCTACAAATAAAGTTGTTACTGAACACATCATTGTACCATCAGGGAAAGCACCAAAAACCTCTACGCCAAACTCAATTTATGAGGTATCGAGATCAGATGGTTCTAGAAGTGTTACTTATTATGATGAAAGAGGTAATATGTTCTCAAGAGAAGACTATGGACAGCAAAGAATACATGGTAACCTAGAGTTTGATAATAATGGAAAAGTAGTTCCGCATGAACATAAGCAAACTTATAAATCTCATAACGGCAAAATATATAAAGATAAAAGTTATTACAGACAAATTGATGAAAATGGTAAGCCCGTTGGACCTTGGATTTTAGATAAATAAAGGAAATTAACATGTCAAATGATGTTTGTGGTTATATAGAACCAGTTTTAAGTCAAGATAAACTTGAAAAGTTATCTGAATTTATTAAGAATAGCCAATTGGGGATTCATAAGATCTCTAAAAAGGAATTATATAATTACCCCGATAAGCTAATTCCCGCTTATAATATATTTTCTTTTTTAATAGGGGATGCTCCTGGTTATCCTAATGCTACTTATTTAATAGATTATGACCAATATGCACCAGATACAGATATTGGCTTTCCAGCAGATCCGAAAGAACGTCTAGATATACTTATTAATACATTGATTGATATGATCAAAATTACTAATGCATCTAAAATGGTTGTATCCATGACTGAATGCAACCAAATAGAAACGATTAAAAAAATAAGTTTTTCTGAAATGAGAGAAATTATTCATGCTGATTTTGAAGCATATCAGGCACCGCCTGACACACTTTATGAAATTATATGTTAACAAATTCGTATTTTAATAAATCAGGCTCTACCATCAATTTGCCCTGTTCAATTTTAATAATGGCAGGGCTGCCACATAAAAGCCTATCTGCTCCAGCCACAGCCTCTTAATTGTCCGTTATGGTCTGGGGTTGGGTTTTGTACCTTGTGGCACATAACCGACGGTATAAAACCACCTAGCCTCCACTGCGGATAAATCCCAAAACCGGTTAGATACAGGCACCATTGGCTTTAGTGATATCGAAAACAAAGCGGACTATCAAGTGAGCAGTGTTTCTGGCTCTGTAGGTGCAAGTAAAGGTGGGGGTGAACTGGCAGCAGACATTATTCGTAAACAACTTTATGGCAAGGATGTAAAAGACTTAACTGAAGAAGATAAACGCACTATCAGTGCACTGGCCCAACTGGCCACCGGACTGGCTATTGCCGTTGCTGGGGGAGATGTGGGTGATGCCGGCACTGCTATTGCTGCCGGTAAAAATGCGGTTGAGAATAACTATCTGGCTCAAGCTACAATAATTGCTTGGCGAGTTCTTCGACCTGGAACATTTGGGCAACAAGTAACAATTACAGCAGTTGATGTACTAGTTGCAAAAGGATTAAGTATTGCTGAAGCCGAATCTTTTTTAACCAGTCTAACGTTCGAACAAAGGAAATTAATTGATCTTGCATTAGTTGATCCAATGGGAGATAGTAACTTCGAAAATGCAGTACTAAAAACTTATGAAATTTATGGTGGATCTCATCAAAATGAAGGGTATCCTATCCCAGAACCATTACCTCCTTTATCTGCTACGACAATTCAAGAACAAGATGAGGTAACGCTGATAATTCCGAAGCAGCATTTCCAACCTATCTTATCTTTGTTATTTCCTTTCCAGCAAATTAACCTTCACAAATACTTTTTCTATTCATCAGTACCATCATAATCTTTTATCGCTATACAACGATAATCAAATTTCTCTTCTTGAGAAAAATATTGAGCAAAGTAATTTCTATTCCACAAATGAGATTTTTTATTATTGAACTTTAAATCTTCAATATTAATTTTCTTATATTGAATTTTTTGGTGCATTTCTTCATTTAAAGCTCTTATCTGATCTTGATTTATAAATACATCATACCCTGCCGTATGTAATATCATATTTTCTTCGTTAAATAACAATTCAATACTTCCAGAAAAAATAACTCTTACATAAACCATTGTGTCTTGAAAAGTAAGACTGTTTGCATAACAAACTATTGCTAAATCATTTTTAAGAAACTGTGTTCGCCAAGAATGAAAATAATCTTTTTCATTAACCATAAGAATTTGAGCACATTTGGGGTTTTTTATAATTAATTTTGCTTTTTTCAATAATACAACAGGGTCCTCATAGTTTTTAATAAAATTATGAGGATTTTTTTTTAAAATAATATTATAGAAAGGCTCATCGGTATATAAATTAATTGCAATATTTTCTAGATTAATTTCATATAATGATGATAAATTTTCTGTAATCGCGGGGATTCTAATAAAATTATTTAATCCTATCATTTCATCAAAATGAATCATTGTTGCATAATGATTAGTTATATCTAATTTATAATTCATAGCATCATTTCTTTTTAAATGTATATTCGATTAATTCACTACTTCCAATTGATTTACCATTAGTTTGTGTATGACCATTGTTTGGTACCTTTGTTTTATTAATTAAAACAAGACCTTTATCGGAAGCATTCTTTTCTAGATTTCTTAAAGTCCCATTTGATATGGATCCTTTAATAGTAATAGTCCCTTCACTTGATAAAACTCTCAAAATTTCATTATTCAATGGATCATACTTATATGGGTTTTCCATAATAATTCTATTTTGCGAACCTGTTGCAATATTTGGCAAATCATTAGCATTGCCAGGATAAACACCTTTTCCCATAGGATAATCAGGATGAGATATATTATAAGCGCCTTCAATTGGCTTATTTCCTGCACGGATATTTAATGTTCCTCCTTGTTCGGGTTTATTTAAATATCCTCCTGTCCCATTTCCAGCATTAATTTGTTTAATGATTGTATTATTTGCTCTATCATAAACAATTTTATAAGCCCCGTTTTCACTAAGAGTCGTTCTTATTTCATTTAATAGGGCTGATGGATTTTCTATTAGGTTATTTTTATATAATTCCATTATTGCGGCAAGGTCATTTAATTTAGCCTTACTTAATGAATTAGCAAATACGCTAGCAGTCATCCCAAAACCTGCCGCTGGATTACCTTCAAATCCAACCGTTTCGATTAACCACGTTGCTACATTATTAGCACACAAGATTGGATTAGCTGAACAAAAAACAATGTGCTGCGATGAGGATCTCGGATATAAAAAATCCCAGTTTTTACGCTGGGATCTTAATTATTTGCCAAAGATCTTAATTCTTAAACGACGACACTCCAAATACCACATATAGATTCCTACAGGAATACCAAAAGGAGCTAGTTTACAAGCTATATATATATCTTTAGTATTAATTACAAATTCATTTGTTTTAAAATAAAACAAAAATGAAAATATTAAACTTATAATTAAAATACTAAAAAACAAGATTAAAGGCATCGTTATACATAGAAACAGCAATACTAAATATTTTCTATTTTTCTTCATCTTTTTTACTCTTCATCAGATCATTAATATTCTTTTGAATTAATTCTCCTGTAGCAGAGCCTACGACTCCCCCGGAAATAGCCGGAATAGAACTGTGAGAAGCGGGTTTAGTAATAGTCCAAATTCCAATAGGAACCCATTCATATTGTTTTGAAATTGGATTAAACATTTTTTCTAATGAACCTTGTAACATCTTACCGCCAAGATAACCAAAACCAGATCCTATTGCACCAGCTGCAGCACCAATTAACGGTTCTTCATCTTTTAAATAATTTGATGTTGCACCACCTGTAGCATTCCAACCTATTGTCCCCCAAAAACCAGTCCCTGCACCACCAGTAACAACACCAACTCCTGATGCAATTCCTACATCAGTCCAATTAATGCTACCATCATCATTTAAAGTATATTGCATTCCGGCATTGATAGCACCATTTAATGAACCACCAATGATTGCACTATTAGGTAGAATTATACCTCCAACAATAACACCAGTTACAACACCGCTTGCAATTGCTCTATCTCGAATCATTTCATTAGCATAATCAGTTGCTGCTTTTTCATCACCTTTAAATAGTAACAAACCATCTCGATAATCACGGTCAAATTCATCCATTACTTGCAAGGCCATAAAATTATTCTCAACCGAGTTCTTACCGGCAGCAATAGCGGTGCCGGCATCACCCACATCTCCCCCGGCAACGGCAATAGCCAGTCCCGTGGCCAGTTGGGCGAGTGCGCTGATGTTTTGTTTTTCTGCTTCGGTTAATTCGTTGTCGTTTTTATCCCCATAGAATGTTTTTCGAATGACTTGCGCTGCCAGTTCACCCCCAACAGCACCTGCACCACCAACAAGTCCTGAGTTGCCTTGTAGCTCGGCAACCAATCTGCTAATCACAACAACTCGACACTAAGAGGTAGTTATTTTAACTAAGGTCTATTCTAAACCAAAAACAGCCCTGCTAAAGATGAACAACTTATTACACCGTTGGGGATCGCTCTAACGTTGGTAGGGGTATTCCCCCCCTTAATTTACCATTAAAGACAACCGGCTAAATGAACTCGGATTCACCACAGGCCAATCCGTCACCATCACCGCTAAAAATGGCGCTAACTTGAGAAGTAGATCGCATTGTTGATAAATGATTAATTTAGTTCTGCGATGGGAATCGCAGAACTGGGAAAATAGCTTGCCAAAATAAATCAGTTTGTATAAATCTCTTTCATAATTTTATCTAAATATTCCCTGCTTTCCTTTTTTGCTCTACCTTTCCCTTGTATTGACTTTTTATATTCATCGACAGTTATTATTGAATTCTTCGTTATCGAGTGATCTATTTTTGAAACATCAAATTCAATAACATATTTACCATTAACAAGATAAGTATATATATCTGCATACTGATCTATATTTTGATAAATAAAATATGCAGATGTTAATTCGCCAAATTCTGACAAGAAAAAAGGATAAATTTTTTCCTTTTCCAATTTATGAAAATTAGCCAAATTTCTTTCAATTAATTCATCTTCGTTCATCATAAAGGTATTCTTCCTGGTGTTGCTGTAATTAAATTACCAGCTTTATCTGTAAGTATTGTTATAGTATTAGTTGGTTTTCCACTAAACTTATCGACTCCAATATTTTTATCAAGGGTAATAACTCGTTCATAAATCTTCTGTTGGGTATTTGTTCCCTTAATAATAGAAAATCTTGTATTGCTAATTGGGACATTCCTAACTTGATCACTTCCAATAAGTGATTTAGCTTCTGCTTCACTAATAGTAAACTGACTTGCATTACTATTACTATTAAAATGTCTATTCAAAACATGATTCCAACCTTTTGCTGAATCACCATTTTGAATATTAATACGAGATTGAACAATAGGATTTTCCAAATCGGCTTTATCTATAACTTTATCAGCGCCATTTGAAACTTTATAGCCATTAGATGTTGTCTGGGACTTATCTTCACTTGCTGATGATTTATCTTTATTATTATGATCATCATCAGGTGGTAATCCTGGCGCACCACCTGCTGTAATAGCCCCTGCACCTCCCAATTTGTTATTGTTGCTATCGTTATCCCCTGATGATTCGTTATAAATTCTATCACCAAAGGTTTCATCACCAAACATGATTGGTGCCAAACCTTTTTTAGCCAGTATTTGTGCATCTAGCCAAGCTATCTGTTCAGGAGTTAATTCTTTAATTTGGTTAATATCTCGTGTTTGTCCAACCCTCATGGCTTCTTCTATTTGTGCATTAGTTAAACCAAAATTAAGACCTAATTGCATTAATGCATTTCGACATGATGCAATTTTCATACACGATTCATAACCTTTTTCTAGCCCTTTAATTGCTCCTCTTGTTAATCCATTATTCTCAACCGCATTTTTACCAGCAGCAATAGCAGTGCCGGCATCACCCACATCTCCCCCTGCAACGGCAATAGCCAGTCCGGTGGCCAGTTGGGCCAGTGCACTGATAGTGCGTTTATCTTCTTCAGTTAGGTCTTTTACATCCTTGCCATAAAGTTGTTTACGAATGATATCCGCTGCCAGTTCACCCCCAACAGCACCTGCACCACCAACAAGTCCTGAGTTGCCTTGTAGCTCGGCAACCACAGCACCTAAAATCGCATGAGTAATTAAGTTTCCGGCAACATTATCGGTTACCCAGTTGCCATTTTCATCCATATGGCCGGTATGCTTTTTGATTTGCTCAGCCAGCCAAGGAGCACTGGCACCAGCAAGCCCACCGGTAATATCACCCGAAATAATGCCTGTCACAATGGCAACTGCACTATCTATCCCTTTGCTGACATCGCCCCCCATTGTGCCCAGGTTTTTACCATTTTTTAGGTTGGATGCTAATTGCGTATCAACCGCTGAGTAATACCAGTAATCTTTATTATCTTCATAATACTTTTCAAACGATATTTTTGCTTTTTCGTCATCAGTTAACTTTTCATACGCTTTTGCTGCCTCAAGCCTTGATAATGCATCCTTATTTTTATCTACATCATTTTGCGCTTGTATGCGGTCATATTTATTCACCACATCTTTTGTTTGTTGGGCAATATCTTTAATTAACTCTACCGTTTCTATCTTATCAAGCTCTTTTTGCTTATCAAATATCTGTTTCAGCGGATTATTGGTACTCTCAGTATCCCGACTTAATTCATTGATATCCTGTTTTTGCTCGTCTTGATTACGGATGATTAACTGTCCATTTTCCACCGCTGATTTGGAGGTACTCGAGTCTTTATCACTGTTTTGATACGCCGTTGGGACGCTAGGTCCTCCCGTACCGCCACTTATCGATACCTGGGTCACCTTAAAGTCGGCTTTGTTTTCTATATCACTAAAACTGATTGTGCCCGTATCTAACCGGTTTTTGGATTTATCCGCAGTGAAGGCTAGGTGGTTTTATATCGTCGGTGACATGTCACAAGGCACAAAGCCCAACCCCAGACCATAACGGACAATTAAGGGGCTGTGGCTGGAGCAGATAGGCTTTTATGTGGCAGCCCTGTTATCATTAAAATAGAGCAGGGCAAATTGATTATTGAACTTGCGATGCAGCTCTAGAAAGTGAATAATATGATCCCATTTTTAGACTGGGATCATGTTATTAATGGTTAATTAATTCAAATAGTTGTGTCCTTAAAAAATATAACCTATCATTTTCATCTATCAATGGTTTTCTATCCTCATAAAGCACAATGTCATTAAAAGAGCCCATGCCACCATAAAGCTTTGATAGCTCGCTTTTTATAAACTCAGGATCAGACTCTATTTCCTTACTAAATTTTATAAAGCTGTTTCCCCAATCAGGATAGTTACCTTTTATTAATAATGTCGATATCTCAACAAGGATCTCTTTTATCTTTTCAATATTATTCATCATGTTAATGGTTTAACCTCTATGATCTCTGTTCCCTTTATTGTCCATGATTTAGGGACAACTATTTGCTGTGTTCCACCGACATAAATTCCATTCTGAGAGCCAACTTCACCAACATAAACTTTTGTACCTGCAGGGATCTTTATAGCTATTGATGAATCAATAGGTGAAGTACTTCCACCAGGCCATTGTGGTAAGACCGCTTTATCTATGCGTGTTTGTAAAACACCTTGTGGGGGTTCCACACTAAAAAATTGACCAAATGGCTTATCTGCTGTACCTGCTCTATATAGGATAGTGTCTTGTTGTAATACAACTTCTTTATACTTGCCCCCAGTAAAAGTCCCTGCTAAATCATCCGTTAGCGGGCCTGGTTTTATTGCCGTATACTCACCGAGTGTTTTTCCTTGTAAAGACCCTGCCGTTCCCTTGTCCAGCATTTAATTCTTGCTTAAGTGCATTATATTCATTAATCGCCTTTTCTGCTTTAGCTAAATCTAAAGCACTTATTTTACCGTTAACAATACCTACGCCTTTAACACCATAATATAATGAAATTACATCCGCTATTTTTTGTGTATACATGGCAAATTTAAATTTAGATGCCGCTTCTTCATAACTAATATTATTTTCTTTGGCATAGTTATTAATTACATAAGTCCTCTTATCAAGAGCTTAATGATCTAAGGCATTAATCAATCACCTACAAGAAGAGCAACAGACAGTGACTAAATTAATTGATGCAGTGATTGTAAAAAATCGTTTTGAGTCAGTGCTATTGTCTGTTGATAAATAGCAATTAATTATTTAAACGCAAACACCCTGCGCTGCATCTTAAAGATAATTGGCTGGAGGCGATGGGATTTAAAACCGGACAAGCGATAACTATCACCGTTAAAAGGGCAAATTAATTGTCCAACTTACCAAGTAGATTACCTAATAAAAAGGAAATTTATTGTGAACTCACTACCTAAGTCCATTCTAAAGAACCATCATCCAAAACCCAGACGGCTTCCGCCGGACAAGAATCATCAAAAAACCAATAGTCATCCATTAATTTTTGTTTATCAAACATTCCATCTGCCGTTTTTGGAAAAGCGTTATAAAATAATTTTATTTGATCGTCTATTGACCCCGATAGAAGATGTCCATTTTTTGCTAACTTAAGACGACCTTCTTTTAGTAATCTATGAACAAAATAAAAAAATAACGCTTTTCTTTTTTGGAATGGAATCTCGTTTCCAGTAAACTCTGAAGATAAAACCAATTCTGGAGAAATGCAATTCCATAACCCATTAAATGCTCTTAGTTCTGACCAATCAACAACCGTTTTAAAATCATTCTCGTTTATCATACTTTTTCCTATTTAAATTTAATTTCTGCCCCAGTTCTTAATCCCCTATGTAAATTTATTAAAGTTGGGTTATTTTTTATATCAATAGTCCAACGAGCGCCCGTATTTGAATTGGATACATTTCTTAATGTAATATTAGTTCCATCTTGAAGACGTGCGGTATAAATACCATCTTTAACCTTCGTCAAAGGTTGTCCTGCTAATTCCTCTGCATAATTATATATTTGTTTATCTGACAAATTTTGACTTTCATAAATTCGAGTACTGTAACGATTCCCACCATTTTGTTTAATTAATTGACCATCAATCTCTAAATCAGTTTTAGGATTATCTTTATTATAAATGTCTTTTAACTCATCAAATCGTTTTTGTTGCTTTTCATTTTGATAGTTTTCATTATTTTTCTTGCTATTATTGTTATCTTCATCATCAGGAGGCAAACCTGGCGCACCACCTGCTGTAATAGCCCCTGCACCTCCCAATTTGTTATTGTTGCTATCGTTATCCCCTGATGATTCGTTATAAATTCTATTACCAAAGGTTTCATCACCAAACATGATTGGTGCCAAACCTTTTTTAGCCAGTATTTGTGCATCTAGCCAAGCTATCTGTTCAGGAGTTAATTCTTTAATTTGGTTAATATCTCGTGTTTGTCCAACCCTCATGGCTTCTTCTATTTGTGCATTAGTTAAACCAAAATTGAGACCTAATTGCATTAATGCATTTCGACATGATGCAATTTTCATACACGATTCATAACCTTTTTCTAGCCCTTTAATTGCTCCTCTTGTTAATCCATTATTCTCAACCGCATTTTTACCACCAGCAATAGCGGTATTGATATCCTGAGCATCGCCACCTAATGCGGCAATAGTCAGACCGGTGGCCAGTTGAGCGAGTGCGCTGACTTGTTGTTTTTCATCCTGAGTTAATTCATCTATACTTTTATTCGGATAAAGAATACTGGCAATGACTTCTGCGCCTCGCTCACTGACCGCTGCACCAACTCCGCC
>NZ_JAFNOO010000018.1:0-10908 GCF_026536185.1 Gilliamella sp. B2838 | reverse complement strand
CATTGTCAGAAAATTTAAAAAGTGATTTACGTTACTATCATAAAATTAAATTGCCCTATTCTTCTAATCAGTTAAAAAAGTATTACTATTGGGGAGAATATGGCTTATATCTTTCCCCTAATGTGCCATTTCCATTAAGATTTACCAATAAAGAATTTTCATTTAAGCCAAAATTATTTGAATATCTTACTAAAACAACTTTTTATTTTCCTCATTGCTATTTTTATTATAAGGACATTTTATATAAAGGCATTATCCAAATGGCTATAGGTGAAAATGATAACAAAGTTTTTACTTTTCAGTTATATAGTTATGATAATAACGGAAATTTGATGGATGCAATACTTTTGTACGCCATTCAAAATGGCGAAATATCCTATTGGAATGATTTTGTAATAAAGTCTGATGGTAAAATATTGATAAAACAACATCAACAACAAAATCTATTTGAGCTAGATGAAAATCCAAAAGATAAAAAAATTTATACCAAAGAAAAGCAATATCAAATGAGTTCTTCCGGCTTTTTTAACACAATAAAGGATTAAGTAATGAAAAATTTATTATTTATTAAAATAGTTTTATTTTTCATCAGTTTTTGCTGTTATGGAGAGGAAATTAATATTATTGAGAACTATAAAGGTAAATCTATTCTTAACGCGATAGATATCTCTAAACTAGCAAAAGATTGCGAAAAAACCGATAATTTTTGGCATATTACAAATACTGAACGAGAAGAAATACTTGAACGTTGTCCAATTAATCAAATAGCTTCATATTTTGAAAATTTATATGACATTATTAAAAATAATGTTGTTATATATGATGTAGATGATGTAAAGCTTACTATTAATAAAAAAATCTATAATAAAACCGTTAATAATAAAATATATCCAGTTAAAGAGCTTAACTTATTCCTTTTTCATAAAGGAAAGTTTGTAGATAAAATTATATTGGCAAATAGTTCTTATGATGTTGAAGGTTATTATTGGTTAAGTAATCAATACTATTATATATCACCTAATATGGATGTTTATGTATTATTGGTAAAAGATGTCGAAACCAGTGTAAAACCGATATTTTGGAAACATTATCAGATAGATAAAAAAAACTTACAGTTTCAACTTAAATCATTATCAATTGACGAAGGTTATAAATATCAAATTATTTATCCCGATCAATTTAAAATTCTTGAAGGTTCGCCTCAAACATCAAAATATCAAATTAATAAACTAAAAACTTGTTATCAAGAAGAATACTCAACTAGTTGTAGTATAGAATCTTATCGTTACTATCATAATATTTTATTTCAAAAACTAAATTTTCTTAAAACTAAAAATCCTCAAGTTAACGAGTTTATGGAAATAATAGATAAAGAAATCAATATGGTGTGTTTAACTTCAAAATCGCCGAATTATCAGGATGAAACGAAGAATTTTACCAATAAGATTACCAAATGTTTAACAGAACAACTATATCAAAAAATAGAGGGCATAGATCAAAAATTGGCTGAGTAATCTTATTATAATAATAACTAAAATTTGAGGTAGCTGATATTAATGTCTTATGAGCATAAAAAAAGAAACTTCTCAGTTAGTTTTTATTGACAATGAGAATCAACAAAGAAGAGACTATAAGCGTTTTCCCGCTGATTATAAAGATGCCCCCGACAAGAAATTAACACCGGAGCAACTTAACTTATTGGGTAAAATAAAAGAGTTAGAAGAGAAGTCAGAATTATGGGAAAAAACCAAAGAAAAAGCGACAAAAATGCTGTGGTGGGAAGATGTAGTCGAAGGATTAGCTAAGCAAAGTCAACAGACAGAACAAAGTGACACTGAAACAGAAAAAGATAAAACATCAGCCCCTCAACTGAGCAAACCGAAACTTTATCAACACCTGCCACTTTGAGTAAAAATGGTAGGGTATGGCTTATGCATCCTGTGGCTATGGTGGATTATTATATGGAAGGGAAAAAAACTGAAACATGGGACAAAGTAACAAACTCAAGGATAGCATTATTACATCCAAAAATTCGTCAACACACTTTAGATTTTATAAATGATGCTGAAAGTAAGTTAAATTTGAAGTTAAGAGTATCAGATGGTTATAGATCTATAGAAGAACAAAATAAATTGTATGATAAAGGTAGAGTAAATTCGGATCCTATTGTGACAAAAGTTAAAGGTGGATACAGTTTTCATAATTATGGATTAGCCATTGATGTGGTCGAAATTTTAGATAATAAAGCAATTTTTTTAGATGATAAACACCGAAAAATTAAAGAAATAGTAGATATTGCAAAATCTTATGGTTTTTTATGGGGGGGAGATTGGATAACATTTAAAGATTATCCTCATTTTGAAATTACTTTTGGTTATAAAGCATCAGAATTATTAAAAAAATATAATGAAGGAGAATTAGATGATGAAGGTTATGTCAATATTAGTTAATTTCTTAATATGTTATCTTTTTATTGCAAACGCAAACGCAAACGCAAATGCAAATGTATTTGAAACTCAGTCCTTCTCATCTGAAGGAGCGGAATTAATTTGTGAAGATAAAAAAAATAGTGATTTATTATTAAACGTTTATGGGGAAACATTTAAAAGTAATATTAAAATTATCAATAGTAAACCTCATAATTATAGAATAAAAGCTAAATTTAGTTATTATGATCGCCCTATTTATGAAAAATTCAGAAATATTTTAACTATTGATTATGATTTTTATATTGAAAATGATCAAGTTCTTGTATCGTTACTAGGCTCAGATTACAGCCAAAAAATAAATGAGATCTATGAATCTATTAAACAAATATTAAAAGAAGCTCATGAAAATAATAAATGTTTATCATGGAATTTTAAGTAAATATTTAAAAATAACTTGCGTTTTTATACCTTTACTCATAAAAGTGATTGTTTAATGAGCCAGATATTGAATATTAGCGAACGATTGAAATCATTTTTGGTTATAAAGTATCAGTATTATTAAAAAAACATAATAAAGAAAAATTAGATGATGAAAGGTATATTATATTTAATTAGTCTCAATATTTTATTATTATCATTCACTTTAAAAGCAGAAGAGATGACGCTTGAATCCTTACATTCGACAGAAGGAGCTTTGTTAAATTGTAAAAAAGATCAACTTGAACTAGGAATTTATGGTGAGACATACCGTTCAAAAATTATGGTCATAAAAGTGAAAGATAAACTTGAAGTAAAATCAAACACCGAATACTACAATTTACCAATAGGTTTTCATGATAAAAATTTGAAATCTGAAACTGTTTTTATTGTTGAAAGTAAATATTTTATTAAAAATAAAAAGATTATTTCTGCTATTTCACTTGATCCTTTATATTTAAAAAAGGCTAGAGAAGATTTGTCTACTTTAGTGGATGCGATAAAAGAAGCTCATGAAAATAATAAATGTGTATCTTGGATTTTTGAGTAACGGTTTAAAGAATATGAATTTTTACATCTTTACTCAAAAAGTGAATGGTATGAAGAGCTGGATGCGGAAGGAAAGCGGCCGGAATGGGAAGCATTAAACAGTGAAATGACCGATGATGCGGAAAACTATCTGGGTTATATAAAAGACAGTGATGAAGCAAAACGTGATGCATATGTTAGTAAGCATCACGCAACCGAACAAAAATCAATAAAATAAGGCTTAGAAAAGCAAAGAAGAGATTATCAGCCAATTCCCCCCTGATTTTAAAAATACCCCTGACAAGAAATTAACATAAAAGCAACTTAAATTATTTGGCATAATAAAAGAGTTAGAAGAGAAGTCAGAATTATGGGAAAAAAACCAAAGAAAAAGCGACAAAAATGCTGTGGTGGGAAGATGTAGTCGAAGGATTAGCTAAGCAAAGTCAAGAGACAGAACAAAGTGACACTGAAACTGAAAAAGATAAAACAGAAGACAGCTCAAAGCAACAAACCGAAACATCATCAACACCTGCCACGTTAAGCCAAAACGGTGAGGTTTGGTTTGTGAATCCGCTTACATTATATAATTTTGTTTCATGGAAAAGTTTGATAAACGTTGAAGTTTTCCTTACTAAGTATGAAAGCGTACATAAAAAATTTAAGAAAAACGAGAACGATATCGTTCCGAACTTTAATCAGAAATCTAAAGATGCTCTTTGTGGAATTATTGAAAGAATAAATCTATTTTATAAAAAAAATGATGACTTCAAACCGAACATTTACTATGTATCTTATATGTTAGCAACAGCTCGTTGGGAAGCTACCTGGGGAAATGATTTTTTCTGTGCATTGGAAGAACGTTCCGGTGGATTAGGAAAAGAATATTTTAATAAATATGACCCTGTATTAGCAAGCACTGAAGCTTTACGAAAAAAGGCTAAGGACAATGGAAATATAGTCGAAGGAGATGGTTATAGATATCGAGGGCGGGGGTTAGTCCATTTAACTTGGAAAAATAACTATAAAAAGGCTAGTAATTATTTGGGTGTTGATTTTATAACCGATCCAGATAAAGCTGCAGAACTTGACTTTGCTGTACCAATTATGATTTGGGGAATGATGAAAGGGGTTTTTACAGGTGGTAAATTACCTAAGTATATCTATAAAAATCATATTGATTACAAAACTGCAAGAAAAGTAATTAATGGGAGTGATAGTGCTGATAGCATAGCTTCTTTTGCGAACTTGTTTGAATCAATTCTTCGACAAACATCAAATTTAACTGAGGAATTCTAGAGTGAAAAAAATCATAATATTGATATTATTAATGATAATCAGTAGTTTTAGCTACGCAAAGCGACCTTGTAAAATTAAATCATCTCAAGAAAATAAACAATTTAGTATTGATTCAAAAGTTTATAAATTCACTTCTTATTTTTGTGAAGATGAAAATGATGAGGAAGAAGTTTTTGCAAAAAAAGCCATATTAGAAGTACAGGCAAAAAATACTAGCCAATTATATAAAAATGTTATTGGAATACGCGGAATGCTGAATATTGCATTCGAAGCATGGAATAATCAGCCTGCATTGTATTACTTTATGCCAGCAGCTGAATCTATTGAAGCACATATACCTATTATTGTTAAAAATAATGATTTAATGGTTCAATGTATATATATAAGCCAACAATTAAAAAATTTTATGGTAGCCAATTATTCGTATTGTGGCGATAAACAAATCATCCAAAATGGATTTGGTGAAGATGCAATTTTAAATCTATTTCCAGATTTTTATTTATACAGTATATACGATAATATCTACTATCCTGAAAATAATGAATATTTATCTGATAAAGAATTCGATGCTTTTATTGGTAAAATAGATGATATCAGTTTTTATCGACGATATTCCTCACTTGATGATTATTTTTTGAATAAATTCAGAGTAATAATAGTAAATAAGGAAAAAGAATACTGTTTTAAAGAATCAAAAATTTACCAACGAATAGGGGAGGTAAGAACTGATGGAATTATTGGATTAGATATTTTTGATGCAAAAGGGAAAAAAACTTTTTATGATAAAAAGGCATTATTAGAATTATTAAATAAATCTAATGTAGAACCCAATATCAAATCTTACATCCAGCAAGAAAAAATAAATCTTTATAATGAACCCAATGATAACTCTTCAACAGATATTTATATAATAAAAAACGATATGGTAAAAATTTTGGATGTAATTTGGGCTGATGAACAACATTCGAGAGTCTGGTATAAGGTAAGTTATAACAGTAAACAAAACGGTAAAATAATTAAATGGATTAAAGGGGATTCATTTACTATTTGGTAAATAAATTTATTAATAAAATATCTTATTATTACTAATGTAAAAATTAAATTGTGAAAATGAAAACCTTGATTTTCAATTATTGATAAAATTGCTCACCAACTATATGAAGAATTACTAAAAAATATTCTTAACAGGTAAACAATGAAAAAATTCTATATTTTTACAATATTGCTTTTCTTTAGTTTTCCGATATTTGCACAACTATGTAAGGAAAGTAAATTAAATGTTATTAAAGGTCAATTTATTAATGGTAATAATTTTGAAGGAAAATATATTTATTGTCGTCTGATTAATCCTGAAGAAGACAAAATGTCACAAATTGATTTAAATTTAAATATAGATGGAACAATTAATAGTTATATTTACAACGGAGGAGGTAATCCATCAATTCAAACTTCAAATTTAGGTGTAATTTCTATTTTTGATCAGTTTGGTGGAATGGAAAGTCCGGCTAGAATAACTTATTTAACTAGTTTAGATAAAAAGTTAATCATATTAGGAGAGATCAATCTAGATTATTCTCAAGGACAAGTTGTTAGTTATTCTATTCAGAATATTAATGACAAACTAGACATTATGAGCTCTATCTTCTCAGAAAAAATTATGCATTATTTTATAGATAATACTCAATTGTCTTACCCTGATTATTTTTTATTGCTGTTATTTAATTCATTTTTGGAAAAGAATATTTCAAAAGATTGGATAAAGCAGTTTTATAAAAAATTAAATTTAATGCAGCATCAAGATATCATTAATATTTATAGTCAAAATGTATTTTTTAAAAATACGACACTTTGTAATAAAGATAAAAATGAAAAAAATGCATTTGGATGTGAAGTTAACAATACTCAATTATCGTTATGCTATGATTATATTAATTCAAAGTTGTTTTATAGGTTTGGTAGCCAGTCAAAATTAGAATTGCAATTAGTAAAAATAATCGATGATGAAGACAAAAAAAAATCTGTGATAACCTTTACCAATAAAGACACTGATTATTTGGTGGATACAAATCTAGGAAAAGAAGGTGTGAGAATAAAAAGAAAAGAGATGCACTTTAAAAAGTTTGAATGTAATCCAAGTACTATTGAACCAATGATTTTGAATAGTTTCAATTAAATAGGCTGTTTTTAAAAAATAATTAAATAAGATTTGAATAGTATTTTATTTGATTTTAAATTTTATAGTAAATCATATTTCAAGGAACGTTTTAGTTTTGAAAACAAATATTAATAAAGAAAGTCAAAAACGTGTTTTATCAGCATGAGCGAAATGGGTAGCTAAATAGAAAATTAATTGTTAGAAGAATTTCCATTCACCATTAAATAATTTAGCCGCAGTGACTGAAAATAATGCGGTTTACTTTTCCTGAACAATCCTGTTTGTTTCTCAATTCGATAAAAAAGCGGTATAAGTTATAGGAAAAAACCAAAGAAAAAGCGACAAAAATGCTGTGGTGGGAAGATGTAGTCGAAGGATTAGCTAAGCAAAGTCAACAGACAGCTCAAAGCAACAAACCGAAACATCATCAATGCCTGCCACGTTAAGCCAAAATGGTGAGGTTTGGTTTATGCATCCTGTGGCTATGATAAATTATTTATCTAATAATAAAGTTCTTTTCCAAAAAGACGATAAAGATGAAATAATTCGAGAAATTAATATCCGTCTTGCCGGTTTTGGTGGCAATGTTCCGACTGATGAGTTTACGGAAAGAACAGAAAACATGATCAAACAGTTTCAACGTGATTATATGAAAGTTGAAGAAACGGGTGTTGTTGATATGCAAGTAATTGAAGCGATTGATAAGTTTCAAGAGGAATATGCTATTAGTGCAAATGTATGGTCACAACTGAAATGTAAATGTAGTCCTAATAAATGTAGTGGATTTGGAAATGGTTTAGGAAAAAATACTTCGCCAGAAAGGTCTAATACTTATGAATATCCAGGTATACATAGATCATTGTTATTTGGATTGTGTGGATTAAGTTTTTATTTAGGCAGACAAGATGTTTATAAATTTAGATTAATTTCATCAGGTTATCGTTGTAGCCAGCATCCAGAAGGGAAAAGAACTACAAATCATAGAGGAAAAGCGATAGATATTCAATTTTACAAAGAAAATTGGGCTATTGCTGGTAAAAATAAAGAAAATATTGAGCCCTTATTATATATTCGTGATAACTTTTTTAAAACTTATCTTAATTCACAAGACGATTGGGAAGATAAAAATCTTTTTACGACAGAGCCAATAGGTTTGGATTCTGAAGGCAATCCTATATCTGGATTTACCTATAGTTGGATTCATATGGATGTTAGATCGTTTGAAAAACAATACTTATTAGATGAATACTTTTGTACTGATGCGACCATTTTGAATGGAGAAAAATTAATCACACTTATAAAGAAAGAAGTTAAATGATATAAATTATAGGGGAGAATAATGCGTAAAATATTAAACTGTTTTGTCGTTTTATGTTTTGGATGCTTTTTTTCGTTAGTGGTAGGTGCTAGTCAAATAAAAAACAATCAAAATATTTCAACAGAATCAAATAGTATAGAATGGCAATTAGTCAATATTGATTATATGTCTGATCATACAATTCAAATTGAAAAATTATTAAAATCAATGAATAAATCAAAAGAAATATCTCTTAAAAGCTCCAATAATAAATTAATTATAAATGAAGGTAATGTAATTGGAATACAAAGAACAACTAATGATTTATCACAAATATTTCAGAGATTACTACTAAGAGAATTAAATCGTCTAAAATTAACTAATAACCTTCCAGAAAGCCAATATTTTACCTTATTAACTTTTCCTAAGCTATATAATTTGAACAAATCATTAGTAATTATTTCAGGTTATCTGTTTTTATTTAGTAATGATGAGTTTATTATGACTTTCAAGGATAAACAACAGATTAATAAAGAGTTTGAAAAATTATATAACAAATTAAATACAGCTAATCTACCTTTAGCCAATCGTTATTGGCCTCCTGAAGAAAATGATGGTTTTTTACCTATACCTGATGAGTTAAATTATTTTTTTAAAGGAGTAATTAATGATGACGATCTTCAAGCAATTAAATTGAAAGAATACAAAAATATCAGATTAATTTTGTTATTTTCTAGTAATAGAGCAGGGGCTCCCAAATTGTCCATAATAAGCCTTACTGATAGTTTAGATATAATTGATAGATTAGAATTAGGCGAAGAGAGTGAATTAGAAGATGGTGTAGTATGGATTGAATATGAAATAGATAAAGACTTTCTTATAACAATTTCTGAAACAGAGCATGTTTATAATAAACCCACTAAATTAATTCATAAGACTAACTATAAAATTAATGATCAAGGAACCTTTGTTAAGGTTAAATAAATTTAATGATTGTTGCTGAATATGGAAACCTAAATAATAAATATTTAAAAGAGTTGGTTAAAAATTAGAGGAACTAATAATATGCATGGGTTTTATCTTTCTTCAATTAAAAAAATATAATGTTACTAAGAATTATATGATTATTATGTGTTTTTTTAATTTTTCTAATGTTTATGCTAAAGATATTGAGCAACTTTATTGGATTTTAGATGAATATGTTGAAAATTAGAACCAAATGAACAAACATAATTATAACTTTGATTACTTGTACAATTTGAGAGTTAGATTAGTTAATAACATCATTTATATTGATGATAATCAATATAATGTTAGTGTACGTCAGACATCTGATATATCCCAATTACTGACAAAAGACCTAATAGAAAAACCAATCATTAACGAATTTATTTTACTAACAAGGGGATAAATTATTTACAATTTGAGGATGTTTTAGACAGTAATTTAGCTAAATTAGTATTACCAAAAGGCAGATTGATTTTAGGCAAAGAACAGTTGTTAATTATAAATGAATCTTTAGTTGCGTCTTTTTTAAAACCTAAAGACAAAAATTCATTTCTAACATTAGTTAATAAATTTCCTGCATTAGATTTACCAATTAATTCTCAAAGCTCAACAGATTTTATTAAGGACGAGAATTATTACAATTATCCTCAAAATATATCAGAAAGTTATCTACATTATTTAAAATTATTTGATAAAAATAGTTTATCTTCACCTTTTTTCTGAACAATTTAATTTTTTAGATAAAATTATATTGTCTTCTCGAATCGGTATGACAAGAGAAAATCCTGTAACAGGTGATTTGCCAATCGAATTTATTTATTACAATATTGATAAAAAATATTTTATTGAGCGTCGCTAACGTTTTGAAGATGAAACGGTAGAAGTACAACATTTTCAAGTGACAAAATAAGGGAAGTTTCAAGAGTTACCTGTCACTTCAGATTGCTACAGTGAGTTAGCGGTTAAAGATAACAAAACACATTCAACAAAAAGCCTTTTGCTAACCGATAAACAAGCAAATAATTATATGCGTTTTGAAAGTAACAGATTCAATGAACTTTATGATATCACACTAACTTTAAATCCTGCTGAGAAAAAGCTTTGTGTTAATTATCAACAAGCCTATTCCTTTACAAATGCTAAAGCGAAATCAAAACAGTTGTTTGTTAATGAAAACTTTATCAACAGCAAGTTGAAAATTTTAAAGAATTTAATATA
Source organism: Gilliamella sp. B2838 (assembly GCF_026536185.1). Taxonomy (NCBI): domain Bacteria; kingdom Pseudomonadati; phylum Pseudomonadota; class Gammaproteobacteria; order Orbales; family Orbaceae; genus Gilliamella; species Gilliamella sp. B2838. Next base: position 497 of record NZ_JAFNOO010000018.1, on the reverse strand, counting down.
GATATTAGTGACGAGTTGGAATATATCACATTTGAAAATATCGACAAATCGCCATTAGCTAAATTTCTGCTAGATGGAATAAGGCGATTTATATGAACGAAATGCTCTTTATTGAGGGTGATGATTATCTCGTAGCTTACAGACAGCCTACTGTTAGTGAGCTAACTTACCAAGAATGATAATATCAAAAGGTGCAAAATTACTGGCGTTAGCATCAGACTCGGATTCAACAGTAGGTGAGTGCTTCAAAGGTTCGGAAATAAAAGTACTGAGTAAAGAATCGAATATCAACTGGTTACAAATAGAGATTCAAATATCAAAAAGTGAAACCAAAACATTATGGATAGAACATAATAACGAGATACAGGATAAACTAAAAGAAAAAGGTAATCTAAAAGATTTAGCCAGTACCACACCGGCATGGAGTAAATTTCCCTTACAAGAGAGTGAGTTAACCGGTAGCAAAAATGAAGTTGATATGCCACCGTTGCTACTGA
>NZ_JAFNOO010000017.1:0-13075 GCF_026536185.1 Gilliamella sp. B2838 | reverse complement strand
AACCAATCCGCTGGCATTAGGCTTTAGTGTGATGTGGAATTATTAGGTTGAATAACAAGATGTACGTTGTGTTATGTGTATAACTGACGGTGAATAAATAAAAAACACAAAAAATAAAAATAAAAATAAAGATAAAGATAAAGATAAAGATGAAGATAAGGAATAAGGAATAGATTATGAATAAGCGCTTATACCGAATAATTTTTAACAAAAAACGTAATATGCAAATGGTGGTTGCTGACATTTCGAAAACAGCAAATGGTCAGGCGAAAACCACCACAGATACGCAACAAACAGCGATTGAATCTATTTTTGCAACGCTCAAACCGATAAGCTTATTCGTATCTATTTCGCTGGGTTTGTCACGCTGACTTCGCCGGTTTATGGCAGTCAAATAGTGGCGGATAATCAGGCGGGCCGCCACCAACAACCGATAGTGATATCAGCGGCAAATGGTGTGACACAAGTCAACATTCAAACCCCGAACAATAAAGGATTATCGCATAACAAATACAGTCAATTTGATGTATCACAGCAAGGTGCGATATTAAATAACAGCAGTAAAATCAGCCAAACACAAATTGCGGGTTATGTACAAGGTAATGAACTATTAAATAAAACCGGACCGGCAAAAATCATATTAAACGAAGTCAATTCACGTAATCCCAGCCAATTAAACGGGGTGGTTGAAGTTGCCGGTCAAAAAGCGGAGGTCATTATTGCTAACCCTTCTGGTATCACCTGTAATGGTTGTGGTTTTATTAATGCCAGTCGAGGGACACTCACCACCGGTAAACCGATTATCAATAATGGTGAAATAAATGGTTACCAGGTTGAACAAGGGCACATAACGGTAACCGGTAAAGGGCTTGACAGTTCTGGGCAAAACTATACCGATTTGATAGCACGTACGGTATCGATTAACTCGGCAATATGGGCCAATGAAGCGAATGTGATCACCGGTCGTAATCAGGTCAGTTACGATACACAAACTATCATGCCACTGGATAACGCTACTGACAATAAACCGGAAGTCTCGATTGATGTTTCACAGCTTGGTGGAATGTATGCCAATAGTATTCGTATGATTGGTACCGAAAAAGGGGTGGGTGTGCATAATGCCGGTGAACTCGGTGCCAGTGCCGGCAGTATTGTTATCAGTGCTGATGGTAAAATCACCAATCAAGGTGCAATTCAGGCTCAACAAAGTATTAATTTCACCAGTCAAAATGATATTGTTAATCAAAAACACATTAATAGTCGACAATCTATTCAACTCACCAGTCAAGGCGCGATAGTTAACGAAGGGAATATTGTCGCTAAGAAAAATGTCGACCTTAAATCTAAAACCATTAATAGCACATCAACAAGTTTGCTTGCAGCAGGTATTGATGAAGAAGGTAAATTAACACAAAAAAGTGATATTATTGCACAGGCTGAAAATATATCACTAACAGGTAAAAACCTAGCCGGTCAACGCATTAAAATTGATGCGCAAAAAAGTGTTGATTTAACAAATAGTCAAAATGTTGCCCAAACAGTCACTTTTTCAGCTGAAAACATTAATATTAGTCATGCAAAAATAAACAGTGAACAAGAGATTAATTTGCATGCAACTTATTCTATTGATAGTCGAAATATCCAAGCTAAAACCCAAACCCGTTATGTGGCAAAGGCGAAGTTAATTGACAATCAACAATCGACAATATTAGCGAATGACGATATCACATTTAGTGCTGATAAAATTAATAATGCGCAATCAAAGCTAAATGCGGGTAAAGGCATTTATTTTAATGCGCAGTATGCTATTGATAATGACCATGCAACGCTGTTGGCTGAAGGTGCAATTCACTTACAAAGTCAAGATATCACTAATAATGATTCACTTTTAGTCAGTAATGATCAGCTACAAATAAAAGCCGATACCTTAGCAAATCGCCAGTCAATATTACAGTCAAAAAAATATCTCAACATTGATAGCGTATTTTTTGATAATCAACAATCTCAGTTATTAACAGAAGATTCACTCACGATTAATGCAACACATAAAGTGAATAATCAACATGCGAGTTTAAGTGCCAAGGGGACTATCAATATAGCGAGTAAATATGTTGATAACAATGCCGCTACATTCATTTCCGAAAATGCTATCAAAATCAATGTGCAACAATTCTTCAATCAATATGCAAAACTGACCGCATTAAACGGTATTTTTATTGATGGACAACAAATAGACAATCAATCAGCAGAATTAAAAACAAATGGGTATTTGTCTATTAATTCAACGCAATTAAATAATGAGTCAGCCAAGTTGATTGCTGTTGATGATGTAAATATGAACTCGTCATCAATTAATAATAGCAATACAAACATTATCACAACCGGTAAACTTAGCCTTCATGGTAAGGATATTAATAATGAGCAAGCTAATATTCAGGCAGCTAAATTAATATCAATTTATGCCAATAACATCAATAATGCTTCTGCACTATTACTCACTAATGCAAGTTTAGAGCTCAATGGTGAAAGTATTAACAATAATAATGCTGAGCTTAATGCAAGTGATCGTATCATGATTACTGCCCAACAATTATTCGCCAATCAAGGATTAATTGCGAGTAATGGTAATATTGATATCAATAGCCATACGATTGATGCCCAACAAGTAAAAATTAAAGGCAAACAAGGTATTGAACTTAACGCAGATAACAATATTGATGTTACAAATGGATTAATTATTAGTGAAAAACAGGTAAGTATCAATGCTGATAATATCAAATTAAATACTGCAACTTTAAGTGCTAAAGATGATATAGCTATCACTGCGGTTTCACAATTAGACAATAATGATTCGAAATGGATCAGTGAAGGCAAGACAACAGTCAACACACAAATATTCAACAATCAAAATTCATCTATATCAAGTTATAAAAACATTTTATTTAAGACGCTTAATTTAAACAATATCAATAGCCAATTACTCAGCTATGGTGCAATAACGTTAAATTCAAACATCATTAACAACCAAAATGCGCTTATTAATGCATTAGCAAATATTCAGATTTTAGCGGATAAAATTAATAACCAGAACGCACAAATTATAGGTCAAGATTCAATAGCTATCCATGCTAACACGATGAATAATCGTGATATTGCGCTACAATCTGCTAAAGCACTGTTAATGGTTGCAACGGAGAGTTTGGATAATAGTCATGCCACCCTTATTGCAGGTGAACAACTTAAACTTGCAGCGCAGCAGATTGATAATAACAATGCAAAAATTAAATCTGCACATGATCTTGTCATGCAAGCAACGAACATTAACAACCAACAATCGACGATGATCGCAGTGGGTAATGTGGTATTTGATGTGAAGGATTTATTAAACAATCAGCAGGCAGACATTCGAGCTCAAGGGCAAATGGAGATGAATGCCAATGTGATTAATAATTACAATAATCTATTGGCAGCCAGCAAATCTATCACACTTAATGCAAATGAATTAAATAGTCAATCCGCAACGTTAAAGGCTGATGACTCGCTGAATATCAAAGCAAAAAAAATCGACAGCTCATTATCCAAATGGGTAAGTCTAAATAAAATAACGGTTGAAAGTGAAGACATCAATAATCAAAAAGCAATAATTAAAGCGAATAGTGATATTTCAATCAAAACAAATCAAATCAATAATGATAATGCGACCTTAATTGCTGGCGGTGAAATTTCGTTTTACGTAAACGAACTGTCTAATCAATTAGCTTATTTCAATGCCGATAAAGCTATTCACATTCAAACAAATCAACTTAATAATCAAACAGCAACGTTGATTTCAAATGATTCAATAGAAATTAATGCAGCGAATACCAATAACCAACAAGCAACGTTATCAGCCAAACAAAATATCATTGTAAAGAGTGACGAGATAAACAATCAACAGGCGTTATGGTTAGCGGATAACGTTATTAAAATCAATGGCTTCAACCTTAACAACCAAGATGCTGCCTTACAAGCTAAAGGTGGCATGCAAATCAATGTTAACGGTAATATTAACAATGAAAAAGCGACATTAGTCGCAGGTCAAAATGGTCTTATTATTCATGCGAACGATTTAGATAATGAGGCAGCAGAATTAAGCAGTAAAGGTCTTTTATCAATTACAACCAATAGTGTTAATAATCATCGAGCGCAATTAATTGCAGAAAGTGATTTAAATATTCAATCCAATGAGATCAATAATCAATCTGCGGATATACAAGCTAAAGGGGAGTTAGCGCTCAATGCAAAAACAATGAATAATAATGAGGCAAAACTGCTGAGCGTAGGGAATATTATTCTAAATGCTGAGAATAATTTAATAAATAACTCAGCGCAGCTGACAGCCTTGCAACAAATAAAATTGCAAACGCAAGGCGCCATCGATAACCAACATTCAACATTAATGGCTAATCAAGGCATTTTCATAAAAGCTGATACGATTAACAATAGTGAATCCAAACTGGAAACAGCCAGTTTACTAAAAATAATTGCAAATGATGTAATTAATTATCATGCAATACTTAATGCGGATCAAATTGAGTTAGAAAGTCAGGCACTTGATAACCAACTGGCTAATTTCATCGCTAAAAATATATTAAATATCCAGGCAAACAATGTAATCAATAGTCAAGCCTATTTATTAGCAAAAGATATCGCCATTGTTGCTAATCAATTAACCGGCGATGGAGAGCTGCGTGCTGAAAATAGTATCATTTTAAATTTGATGAATGGTTTTAATAATATAAAAAGTTTGATTGCCAACAATCAAATATCAATTAAAGCCAATCAAATTAATAACCAGGGTAAAATTTCTTCTGGCCAAAGCGTCACACTGACTAGTGATATTGGCAAAAACACACAAAATGGCATTATTGAATCACAAAAAATTGACATTAGTGGCAATCGCTTTGTTAATCAAGGTTTAATTGATGGTGAAGATGTTAACATTGATTTAACACAACAATTTGATAACCTTGATGCAGCACGCCTATATGGTGATACCATTCATATCAAAGCCAATGAAGTGAATAACAACGCTGCTGCGTTAAACAGCCCAATTACTCCAACGATTGCCGCAAGACAATCCCTGCTTTTGGATGTGAACACGATTAACAATACTAATCATGCCTTGCTCCTAAGTTTAGGGGATATGCAAATCAATGGTAAAACATTAAATAATCATTCGGCACGAATCGAAAGTACTAACAATATGCGATTAAATGTTAGTCAAATTAACAATATTAATGATCATATTGAAACAGACGACGTGTTAATTAGTAGCCAACCGATTACCGAATATACCCCTATGGGTCATGCAAGGCGTTTTAAACCGGAAGAAGTCACCATTAGAACGAGCCCTAAAAAACGCCATCGATATCCCGTATTACATTCTAATAAGGGTGAGTTTGGTAGCACGTATAAATATCACGAATATCGATATACAAAAAATATCTATGAAACAAAAATTAAAGTGAGTGAGCCTGCAGAAATTATTTCTGGCAATGATCTGATTATTCAAGCTCATCATATTGAAAATGATAATAGTAAAATATTGGCAGGCAATAATTTATTGGTTACAACCGATACGCTCAACAATTATTCACTGAAAGGTAAACGAACGATTACCGATATCGGAACACAAATTTGGCATTACCGAAATAAACACAATCACAACGGTAAAGCCGTATACACGACAGGGGAAGATGAATCAAAATATTTTAACCAATCGATAACCACTATTGATCTTCAACACGCTAAAATGGAAGATCATACTAATATCAATAACAGTAAGCTTACCCCAACCGAGCGTGAAACTATTCATGTTGCAGCAGGGCAAGCTATCCAGACCATAAATAAAGATGTTAAAGCTGATCAACAGCTCGATGGTTTATCTGATTCACTTATTGCAAAAGGTAAAGAAAAAGGTGACATAACCATTGCTGAAGCTAAGCCCATTACTGACTTATCGCAAGGCAAAACAACCATTAAAACCGAAAAAGTTGATAACCAAAATACATCCGTTATTGATAATAACGTCAATCAACACCCGTCTATTGATTCGGTGAATAAACAACAATATACCGAATCGATCAGTTATACCGAACCAAATACCAGCCTACCTAAAAACAGCATTTATATTGTCAATAAAAGCCCAGAGTCCAACTATTTAATTGAAACGGACTCTCGCTTTACCAATCGCAAAAAATGGTTAAGTTCAGACTATATGCTTAATCGCCTGCGAGTTGACCCCAATAACATCCAAAAACGGCTGGGCGATGGCTACTATGAACAACAGCTCATTCGTGAACAAATTGTTACGTTAACCGGTCAGCGATATTTAGGTGATTATTCAAGTGATCTTGAACAGTATAAAGCACTAATGGACGCAGGTATTGCGTTTGCTGAGCACTATGGATTACCAATTGGCGCCTCACTTTCTGCTGACCAAATGCGACTACTCACTACCGATATGGTTTGGATGGAAAGTAAAACCGTCATTGTTGATGGTCAAGCAGTAACGGTACTGGTGCCTCAAGTTTATTTGGTTAATCACGCACGAGTGAATACTGACGGTGCACTGTTAGCTGGGAAAAATGTGACCGTGTATGCAACAGATGATATTGACTCATCAGGCCTGATTTTAGGTAAAGATCGCGTGGCGATAGCAGCGAACAACGTCAATAATCGCGGTACGATTGATGCTAATTCGATCGTAATTAATGCTAAAGATAGTATAAATAGCAGCGGTAAATTTAATGCTGATAAATTAGTTTATCTATCAGCCAACAATGATATTAATTTAAATAGCACCACATCGACGACAGCATCTTATTACGGACAAAACAAAAGTGTTAATACGGTGATTGATCAGGTCTCGAGTATTAATGTCAAAGATGGTGATATTCGCTTAAAAGCGGGGAATGATATCAATCTGGGTGCAGCGTTACTCATTAATGAAGGTAAAGAGGGAAAAACCAACCTTATTGCTGGTCACGATATTAATTTATCGACCTTAAAAACAGAAAGTAATCAAGAAGCATTCTGGGATAAAAACAACTACCGCAAAGTTGATATTGAAAATATTGTTGGTAGTGAAATTTTTACCAATGGTGACTTAAACCTAATAGCGGGTAATGATATTCGCATGAAATCGGCGGATATCGCAAGCAATCAATCATTAAACTTACTTGCGCAGCATGATATTGATATTAGCAGCGACCAAGAGCGGTTAAGCCTCTCTGAGCATCATAAATCGACGTCTAAAGGCTTACTCAATAAACAATCGATTACCGAACATACAGAAATAGATAACACAACGCAAAAAGGCAGCTCACTATCAGCTAACAGTATAACCATTTATGCTGGCAATAATTTAACCGTAACCGGTAGTCAGGTGGTTGGTACCCATGATGTTAATCTCTATGCCGATAAAGATATTACGATAAATGCCGCAGAAGAATCTTATTACAAACAAGAACAAACCATTAAGAAAAAATCAGGGTTAATGAGCGGTGGTGGTATTGGTGTTACCGTTGGTAAAGAGAAAGAGTCATTAAAACAAACCGATACCGAACAAGCTTATGTCGGTAGTGTCGTTGGCAGTACCGACGGCAGTGTTAATATTCATGCGGGCAAAAATATTAACGTTGAAGGCAGTGATATTATTGCACAAAAAGATGCCAACTTAATTGCACAAAATATTGATATTAACAGTTTAGATGCAAAAACAACGTATAAAGAAGAATACAGTTATGAAAAATCAGGATTGACCGTTGCACTAACTGGTACGGCGGCAGATATGTATGAAGCAGCTAAAGCGGTTGAACGGGCAAAAGAAAAAGGCAATGACAGGTTATTAGCTTTACAGTCAATTAAATCAGGATTATCTGCTGTTGGCGCAGTAGAAGATTTACAGCTAAAAAATCAAGAAGGACAAAGCCAAGCATCTATTGGTGTGAGTGCGATGTTTGGAACACAACGCACGGAGCGGGAAGTCAACCAAGAACAACATAGCGTGATAAGTAGTGGTGTATCTGCTGGTCGCAATATCAATATTATTGCTACTGGTGATGAACAACATCAAGGTGGTGACATCTCGATAAAAGGTAGTGACATTAAAGCTGGCAATGATATTAATCTGACTGCCAACCGAGATTTAAATGTAATTGGTGCAGTCAATACACAACATAGCGATAGTGATGAAAAAAGCTATGGTGGGGGTGTGGGTATTCAATTCCAAGTCGGCGGCGATGAAAGTGGTTTGCGTTTTAAAGGTAATGCCAACTTTAGTCGGGAGCGAGAGAATGCTGATGGTAGTGCCTGGACAGAAAGTGTAATAGACGCCAAAAACAAGTTAAATATTAAAACAGGTAATGATGTTAATATCATTGGCGGTCAGCTAAAAGGTGATACGGTAAAAATGAATGTGGGCAACAACCTTAACATTCAATCCCTGCAAGATACGGATGATTACGACTACGAAAAAATCAGTGCCTCGGTCAGTGGCACGGCAGGCTCAGGATTTAGTGCCAATGGTTCGATATCAGCAACCAATATTGACAGTAAATGGGCAAGTGTGACAGACCAGTCGGGGATTTTTGCCGGCAAAGGTGGCTATGATATTTATGTGGGTAATAACACCGACTTAAAAGGAGCGGTCATTGCATCGGAGGCTGTAGATACAAATAAAAATAAACTTGATACCGGCACCATCAGTTTTAGTGATATAGAAAACAAAGCGGACTTTAAGGTGACCCAGGTATCGATAAGTGGCGGTACGGGAGGACCTGGCGTTCCAACGGCGTATCAAAACAGTGATAAAGACTCAAGTACCACCAAATCAGCGGTAGAAAATGGACAGTTAATCATCCGTAATCAAGACGAGCAAAAACAGGATATCAATGAATTAAGTCGGGATACGGAGAGTGCCAATAATCCACTGAAACAGATATTTGATAAGCAAAAAGAGCTTGATAAGATAGAAACGGTAGAGTTAATTAAAGATATTGCCCAACAAACAAAAGATGTGGTGAATAAATATGACCGCATACAAGCGCAAAATGATGTAGATAAAAATAAGGATGCGTTATCAAGGCTTGAGGCAGCAAAAGCGTATGAAAAGTTAACTGATGACGAAAAAGCAAAAATATCGTTTGAAAAGTATTATGAAGATAATAAAGATTACTGGTATTATTCAGCGGTTGATACGCAATTAGCATCCAACCTAAAAAATGGTAAAAACCTGGGCACAATGGGGGGCGATGTCAGCAAAGGGATAGATAGTGCAGTTGCCATTGTGACAGGCATTATTTCGGGTGATATTACCGGTGGGCTGGCTGGTGCCAGTGCTCCTTGGCTGGCAGAGCAAATCAAAAAGCATACCGGCCATATGGATGAAAATGGCAACTGGGTAACCGATAATGTTGCCGGAAACTTAGTTACTCATGCGATTTTAGGCGCTGTGGTTGCGGAGCTACAAGGCAACTCAGGATTATCGGGTGGTCTGGGCGCAGTTGGGGGAGAACTGGCAGCGCAAGTCATTCGAAAAACATTCTATGGAGATAAGAACGACAACGAATTAACCGAAGCAGAAAAACAAAACATCAGCGCACTCGCCCAACTTGCCACCGGACTGGCTATTGCCGTTGCCGGGGGAGATGTGGGTGATGCCGGCACCGCTATTGCTGCCGGTAAAAATGCGGTTGAGAATAATAGTTTGGTGACACTCCCCCTAGAGGCTTGTGCAATAACGGCACCTTGTAGAGGATTTGTAGCTAAGAAAATTTTAGAATATGGTATCAAAGCTGGAATAACAGCAATAGTTGCAAAAGAAATAGCCGATAATATCTCATCAGAAGACTTAGAACATCTTATTATCCTAAATATGATGGGAAATGATGAAATAACTAATCGTTATTTAGGTGAATTGAAAGATAAATATGCAACAACGATAGCCATAGATCCAAATGATGAGAGATTTAAGCCAGAAGGATACCCCATATCAGAAGAACCAAAACCAATAATTATTAGTACGCCTATTCCGGAGCAAGACAAGGATGCAGGAAAACTAGTTACTCCAATTATTGAACAAGATAAAAATTCAGGAATATTAGCCGGTCCTGAGATCGAGATTAGGGATTGGCGAGATTTTATTCTTACTTCAGATAATGTACAAGAAAAACCAGTGGGAAGTTTGATCGGTATTCAAGGCAAAAATGAAGTATCTGGTTCAGATATTAAACGTTATGCTGAAGATATGAAAGAAAATGGATTTGATAAATCTCAGCCTATTGATGTTGTGATTATTGATGGGAAAATGATTATTATTGATGGGCATCATAGAGCTGCAGCAGCAAAATTGGCAGGAATTAAAGATGTTCCAGTAAGGATTAATGAGGTTACAAGTAAAGAGGCAGCAGATGAAATTCTTATTTGGGCAGCAGAAGCTAAAACTAGGTATTAATTATGTTTGAAAAAATACTTGAATATATTAATTTTCAGAAAAAATTAATGGATGAATTTAAAAGATTAAATTCATCCTCATCTGATTTTAAATATTTTCTGGATTTTCCCAGAAGAGGACATTTTAGGTTAAATAATGAAGAATGGAGTTTTTTTAGACATGGTTTAGGTTTTAGATTTACACGCCAGATGCCATTACCTCATCTTATTATAGATCCTCACGTTTGCCCTTTTGAATATAAAATAGTTGATGATTGGCGATTATTACAATTTTTAGAGTCTCAGTCAGGAAATACATATGATAAGTATGATATTAAAGCTCAATTAGAAAAATTATTTTTAGAAAATAAATTAGAAAGAATAAATTCTAATCAATATAAAGTTATTAAATAAAAGTTATATTGTATTAGTATTAAATTATTCATAGTTCTGCGATCTTTATCGCAGAACGGGGCTGATTATGCGATTTACCTCACAAGCTCCACTATCAACTTGCCTTTTTTAGCGGTAATGGTGACGAGTTGTCCGGTGGTAAAGCCGGCGTCCTCCAGCCAATTGCCTTTAAGGTGTAACGCAGGGTGTTTGCCGTAGTGGGTGGGGTGACCGATGAACTGGCAGCGCAAGTCATTCGAAAAACATTCTATGGAGATAAGAACGACAACGAATTAACCGAAGCAGAAAAACAAAACATCAGCGCACTCGCCCAACTGGCCACCGGACTGGCTATTGCCGTTGCAGGGGGAGATGTGGGTGATGCTGGCACCGCTATTGCTGCCGGTAAGAACTCGGTTGAGAATAACTATCTGGATTTTGGTCTAGTCATTGTAAATGCAGCGAAGGCTGGATGTAACGGTGATAAAGCTTGTGAAGATAAGGTTATCGATGAAGGGATAAAAGGTTATAACGAAACGATGTTTGAGTACGGTACACCAATTGCGATTGTGGTAGGCGGAGTGATAGCGGCCCCTATTGCCATTGATATAGTTGGTCCTGCAATTGTTTCTTGTTCAGCAAATCCAATCTTGTGTGCTAATAATGTAGCAACGTGGTTAATCGAAACGGTTGGATTTGAAGGTAATCCAGCGGCAGGTTTTGGGATGACTGCTAGCGTATTTGCTAATTCATTAAGTAAGGCTGAATTAAATGACCTTGCCGCAATAATGGAATTATATAAAAATAACCTAATAGAAAATCCATCAGCCCTATTAAATGAAATAAGAACGACTCTTAGTGAAAACGGGGCTTATAAAATTGTTTATGATAGAGCAAATAATACTATCATTAAACAATTTAATGCCGGAAATGGGACGACGGGGAATAATTCCTTATTGGCTAATGCAAATAAAGAATTAGAACAATACGTAGCATCTTTCGCTAATAGCAAATATAAGCCAGCTACTGCAATTGCAGCTGTAGATCCATTAACTGGTAAAGTGGTTACTGCATCAAGTGGGACAGTTCCCACTACAATAGCCCCTGAATTACAAGCTTATGCTGATAAATTAGGAGGATTAGGAGTTAAGACTTCGTGTGGTAATGTATTAGGTGCTTGTGCTGAATTTAGAGCAGCTAACGAATTGTTATTAAATAATCCTAATCTTAAATTAAAAGATATACAATTTACTCAAGCTGTACGCCCTCGTAATGGGACACAAGTGCCTCGTTGTGAAAATTGTACAAATATATTTGGAGTTGAAAAATAATGAGAATGACTGATGAATTTATGAGTACTAACGATCTAGACTGGTTTGCTGCATTTCATAATGGCAATCTAGCACACTTTGCTTCAGGTGGCACATCCGCTGTACCTGAGAAAGTAGCTGATTCAATTAAGAATTATGAAGAAATATATGATTATTTTTTTGATTTAGAAAAACGATGTGATATTGAAATCATTGAAGATAATTTGCCAGAATTCCTTAATCAAAATAAAAGAGAACAATATTTAAGAAGTTATATTGATTCTGCTTTAAAGGGATTATTTAGTTATGATGTTAATTATGAAGATAATAGCTATTTTTTAGTTGCAAAACCCCTTAATCCATTATCTTTAAGAGAAATACCGCAAGATATAAGAGAAATAATCTATACATTACCAAAAGAAATAAAATCCGGCTCAATACACATAATTAAATTAGAATAGTAACAACGTAAAAGCACCCTGATTTATTAGGGTGCTTTTTTAAGCTCCTTAGAGCTACATAGCAAGTTCAATAATTAACTTGTTCTGTTCAACTTTTAATAATGACCGGTCGCCTAGTATAAAAACCGAATTGCTCCAGCCACCTGCCTTTAATGGTCAGTTGTGGTCAGGGGTTGGGTTTTGTGCCTTGTGGCATGTCACCGACGATATAAAACCACCTAGCCTTCACTGCGGATAAATCCCAAAACCGGTTAGATACGGGCACCATTGGCTTTAGTGATATAGAAAACAAAGCCGACTTTAAGGTGACCCAGGTATCGATAAGTGGCGGTACGGGAGGACCTGGCGTCCCAACGGCGTATCAAAACAGTGATAAAGACTCAAGTACCACCAAATCAGCGGTAGAAAATGGACAGTTAATCATCCGTAATCAAG
>NZ_JAFNOO010000016.1:0-15934 GCF_026536185.1 Gilliamella sp. B2838 | reverse complement strand
GGTTAAGGGCTTCATCACTGCTTACCTCTAATACCGATATTGCTGAGCCTAATGCTTCTATTGTTAATGTGTAACGATTATGGCTGATTGCACCATTAAGCCCATTACTCACACCTTTACCATATTGAGTAATAAGAGTGGCTATTCCTTTTTCCATATCCATATAATCCTCTCTATCAGATTCAGATCTTATGAATAAAGTTATATTCAAATATATGTTAAATGATTAACATTCTTTAAATTCACAATTATTCAGCATTATTTTCTTATTAAATCAGATGATTATTTTGCTAAATATTTAAAGCATCTGTATTAATTTAAATGTTATAAGCATAAAAAATACACTATATTAGATTACAAAATACCTATTTTTGAGTAATTTGCAATCACTTTGTTTATATTGAATTTTTAATTCAAAAAGCGATATTAAGCTAATTTAATAATATTAACTAATTGGTTAAAAATAAGTTAATCCTGCTGGATAAGTTTTTTTTACAAACACTTTTGTCTAGAATAATTAAATTCTCATATAATTTCATACTTAAACATCTAAATTTAGTTAAACTTATTTACAAAAATAACAATTATCATTGATATTAATTATATAATTTTTTTTGAGAATAAAAGCCATATACTTAATCATTACCTTAATAATCAACAAGCTACAAATCAATTATTAGCTTCATTAATAACTCTGATAGACCTTATTAAAAGATTGACTTATAAGTAATATTTATTTGACCAAAATACCTTTTTTCTTTAATTTCTTAGCCATTATGGGATTAATGCCTATACCTTCACAAAATATAAAAGCGATGATTTAGAGGCAATGATATGTTATATAACCAGCATCATGAAAAAGATAACTGCGGATTTGGTTTGATAGCCCATATTGAAGGGCAACCAAGTCACAAGGTGGTGCGTACAGCAATTCACGGATTGGCAAGAATGCAGCACCGTGGTGCCATTTTATCTGATGGTAAAACGGGCGATGGTTGTGGGCTTTTAATGCAAAAACCCGATCGATTTTTTAGGCTCGTAGCTGAAGATGCCGGATGGCGTTTAGCAACAAATTATGCTGTAGGCATGCTATTTTTAAGCCAAGACGAAGCCGAAGCCCAAGCTAGTCGTGAAATTGTTGAAGAAGAGTTAGCGGATGAAACTTTATCAATTTTAGGTTGGCGCGAAGTACCAATTGATAAAAGTGTGTTGGGTGAAATCGCCCTGTCATCACTACCAAGAATTGAACAAGTCTTTGTTAATGCGCCTGCGGGTTGGACAAAAATTGATTTAGAGCGTCGTTTATATATGGTTAGGCGTCGCATAGAAAAACGTGTGCAAGATGATACGTTTTATGTCTGTAGTTTTTCAAATCAGGTCAATATCTATAAAGGCCTTTGCATGCCCAAAGATTTACCTCGATTCTATTTAGATTTGGCAGATATTCGTATGGAAACAGCAATCTGTTTATTCCATCAACGTTTTTCAACCAATACTGTACCACGTTGGCCACTTGCCCAGCCATTTAGACATTTAGCCCACAATGGTGAAATTAATACTATTGAGGGCAATCGCCAATGGGCCAAAGCGCGATCTTACAAATTTAAAACGCCGCTTATACCTGACTTACAAAATGCAGCACCGTTTGTAAATGTAACGGGTTCGGATTCAAGTTCACTTGATAATATGCTTGAATTATTCCTTGTTGGTGGGATGGATATAGTGCGTGCAATGCGTTTACTTGTTCCGCCAGCATGGCAAAACAATCCGGATATGAATGAAGATCTGCGTGCCTTTTTTGATTTTAACTCTATGCATATGGAACCATGGGATGGTCCAGCAGGCATTGTTATGTCGGATGGTCGTTATGCTGCTTGTAACTTAGATCGTAACGGTCTACGCCCTGCTCGTTATGTTATTACCACTGACAAACTCATTACCTGCGCATCGGAAATCGGTATTTGGGATTACCAACCGGATGAAGTGGTAACTAAAGGGCGCGTTGGTCCGGGCGAATTACTGGTGATTGATACCGAAGAAGGTCGCATTTTACAATCGTCCGAAACCGATAACGATTTACAAAAACGTCACCCATACAAAGAATGGATGGCTAAGAATGTAAAACGTCTGATTCCAGTTGAAGATCTTCCTGATGATGATATCGGCTCTCGTGATTATGATGATACGTTACTGGCGACTTACCAAAAACAATTTGGTTATAGCAATGAAGAACTTGATCAATGCATTCGCGTTTTAGGTGAAAATGGTCAAGAAGCAACAGGCTCTATGGGCGATGATACGCCATTTGCGGTATTATCAAACCGTCCTCGCTTAATTTATGATTACTTCCGACAAAAATTTGCGCAAGTAACCAATCCACCTATCGATCCATTGCGTGAAGCGCACGTTATGTCACTTTCTACCAGTATTGGCCGTGAAATGAATGTGTTTGCCGAAGCGGAAGGACAAGCGCATCGTGTGGCATTTAAATATCCAGTTTTAGTGTATTCAGATTTTCAGCAGTTAACGACGTTAGAGTCAAAATACTATAAATCAGAAACGCTTGATATTACTTATGAAATTGATGGTAGCTTACGTGATGCAATTGAACAGCTTTGTGGTGATGCTGAAGCCAAAGTAAAAAATGGCACAGTATTGCTGATTCTATCAGATAAAAATATTGCAGCCGATCGCCTACCCATTCCTGCGCCAATGGCTGTTGGTGCCGTGCAACAACGTTTAGTTGAGAAAAATTTACGTTGCGATGCCAATATTATTGTTGAAACTGCAAGCTGTCGAGATCCACATCAGTTTGCAGTGTTACTAGGCTTTGGCGCAACTGCAATCTATCCATATTTAGCGTATGAAACTTTAGCGCAAATGGTTGATAAAGGTACGATTAATAAAACCTATCGTGAAGCCATACTTAATTATCGTAACGGGATTAATAAAGGTTTATATAAAATCATGTCCAAGATGGGCATTTCGACAGTCGCCTCTTACCGTTGCTCTAAACTGTTTGAAGCAGTTGGCTTACATAAGGATGTGGTAGAACTCTGTTTCCAAGGTGTCACAAGCCGAATTAGTGGTGCTAATTTTGATGATTTTGCTCAAGACCAATTCAACCTATCCAAAAAAGCGTGGTTACGTCGTAAACCATTAGAACAAGGTGGATTACTCAAATTTGTACATGGTGGCGAATACCACGCTTATAATCCAGATGTGGTGCAGTCATTACAAAAAGCTGTAAATAATGGTAGTTATGAAGAGTATAAGCGTTATGCCGATATCGTCAATAATCGACCAGTTGCTACATTACGTGATTTATTAAAACTTAATCCACCAGAAAGTGGGGCTATTGCACTCAATGAAGTCGAACCTGAAGAGGCTTTATTTAAACGTTTTGATTCCGCTGCGATGTCAATTGGCGCGTTAAGTCCTGAAGCGCATGAATCTCTTGCAACCGCAATGAATACGTTAGGTGGTTTTTCAAACTCTGGGGAAGGCGGCGAAGATCCTGCTCGTTATAACAGTATAAAAGTGTCACGCATCAAACAAGTGGCTTCTGGTCGCTTTGGCGTTACACCAGGTTATTTAATGAGTGCGGATGTGATCCAAATTAAAGTGGCACAAGGCGCAAAACCGGGTGAAGGTGGGCAATTGCCGGGTGATAAAGTCACCCCTTATATTGCTAAACTGCGTTTTTCAGTCCCTGGGGTAACATTAATTTCACCACCTCCTCACCACGATATTTATTCAATTGAAGATTTGGCACAACTTATTTTTGACCTGAAACAGATCAATCCAACAGCGATGATTTCAGTTAAATTAGTTTCGGAACCGGGTGTTGGAACAATTGCAACAGGGGTTGCTAAAGCTTATGCCGATTTAATCACGATTTCCGGTTACGATGGTGGTACCGGAGCCAGCCCATTAACATCTGTTAAATATGCCGGCTCGCCATGGGAATTAGGTCTGGTTGAAACGCAACAATCGCTTGTTGCCAATGGTTTACGTCACAAAATACGCCTACAAGTTGACGGCGGCCTTAAAACGGGTGTTGATATTGTAAAAGCCGCTATTTTAGGGGCGGAAAGTTTTGGCTTTGGAACGGGGCCAATGGTTGCCTTAGGCTGTAAATATTTACGTATTTGCCATCTTAATAATTGTGCAACCGGCGTTGCGACTCAAGATGAGAAATTACGAAGTGAGCACTATCATGGATTACCTGAAAAAGCGATGAATTATTTCCGCTTCATTGCTCGTGATACGCGTGAAGTTATGGCTGAACTAGGTGTTAGTCGCATCATCGACTTAATTGGTCGTACTGATTTGCTGTTAGAACTCGATGGCATAACAGCTAAACAACAAAAACTTGATTTATCAGGATTACTCAAAACAGCGACACCGCTTGAAGGTAAACCGGTATATTGTATTGAGGATAATAAACCGTTTGACAAAGGGCTACTTAATAAAGCGATCATCACCCAAGCACAAGAAGCGGTGGATAATCGTCAAAGCAAAAGTTTCTATTTTGAAATTCAAAATACCGATCGTTCAGTTGGGGCAAGTTTATCCGGCTATATTGCTAAAAAATATGGCGATCAAGGTTTAGTGACCGATCCTATCAACCTTAACTTTAATGGTACAGCCGGTCAAAGCTTTGGAGTATGGAATGCCGGTGGTGTGGATTTAACCCTTACAGGTGATGCTAATGACTATGTTGGTAAAGGCATGGCGGGCGGACGTATAGTCATTCGCCCCCCACAAGGTTCGGCATTTTTAAGCCATGAAGCAACCATTGCCGGTAATACCTGTTTATATGGTGCAACTGGCGGTAAATTATTTGCCGCAGGTCGTGCCGGTGAACGTTTTGCCGTACGTAATTCTGGTGCTATCAGTGTTGTTGAAGGCATCGGTGATAATGGCTGTGAATATATGACAGGCGGGATTGTTTGCGTACTTGGTAAAACAGGGGTTAACTTTGGTGCCGGTATGACTGGTGGATTTGCCTATATTTTAGATGCTGACGGTGATTTTCATAAACGTATCAATAAAGAGTTAGTCGAAATGCTAAATGTTGCTGATTATTCAATACATGAAGAGCACTTACGAGGCTTAATCATGGAGCATGCTCAACTTACTCACTCATCACGCGCTGAAGAAATTTTAGCTAATTGGCAAGATTTTGCTAAACAATTTGTTTTAGTTAAACCTAAATCGAGCGATGTAAAAGCGCTGCTTGGTCATCGTAGTCGTTCATCAGCAGAACTACGCGTTCAAGCACAGTAAGGAGAGCACGCAAATGAGTCAAAATGTTTATCAGTTTATCGATTTACAACGTGTCGATCCGCCAAAAAAACCGTTGAATATTCGTAAAATAGAATTTGTTGAAATTTACGAAGGATTTTCCCCTGCGCAATCTCAAGCCCAAGCCGATCGCTGTTTGGCTTGTGGTAACCCATATTGTGAATGGCGTTGCCCTGTGCATAACTATATTCCGAATTGGCT
Organism: Gilliamella sp. B2838; assembly: GCF_026536185.1. Taxonomy (NCBI): domain Bacteria; kingdom Pseudomonadati; phylum Pseudomonadota; class Gammaproteobacteria; order Orbales; family Orbaceae; genus Gilliamella; species Gilliamella sp. B2838. Next base: position 10,423 of record NZ_JAFNOO010000016.1, on the reverse strand, counting down.
AAAATTAGTTAACGAAGGTAAAATTTTAGAGGCAGTTGAACTCTCTCATCAAACTAATAGTTTACCGGAAGTTTGTGGCCGTGTTTGCCCTCAAGATCGACTTTGTGAAGGATCATGCACCTTAAACGCAGAGTTTGGCGCTGTTACTATCGGTAATATTGAACGCTATATTACCGATGAAGCCTTTAAAATGGGCTGGAAACCTAACTTAACTAATGTTGAAAAAACGGGATTAAAAGTCGCCATTATTGGTGCGGGTCCTGCAGGACTTGCTTGCGCTGATGTTTTAGTACGTAATGGTGTAACACCGGTAGTTTTTGATCGTCATCCTGAAATTGGTGGGCTATTAACCTTTGGTATTCCTGCATTTAAATTGGATAAGGAAGTATTAATTAACCGTCGTAAAATTTTTACCGAGATGGGAGTTGAGTTTCGTCTAAATACCGAAGTAGGAAAAACAGTTCAATTATCTGAGTTACTTAATGAGTTTGATGCTGTTTTTATTGGAACAGGTACCTATCAATCAATGCGCGCAGGACTTGAAAATGAAGATGCTAACGGCGTTTATGATGCGTTACCATTTTTGATCGCCAATACTAAGCACATAATGCATCATGAACAAACTAAAGATACCCCATACATCGACATGAAAAATAAGCGTGTAGTTGTATTAGGTGGGGGAGATACAGCGATGGACTGTGTCCGCACTTCAATTCGCCAAGGTGCAACTAACGTGACTTGTGCCTATCGTCGGGATGAAGCCAATATGCCGGGTTCTAAACGCGAAGTCAAAAACGCCAAAGAGGAAGGGGTACAATTTCAATTTAATGTACAACCATTAAGTATAGAAATTAGCAATACCGGACACGTTACCGGCGTGAAAATGGTCAGGACTGAATTAGGTGAACCAGATGCTAAAGGCCGCCGCTCACCGGTTATTATTGAAGGTTCAGAATTTGTTCTTCCTGCTGATGCTGTAATTATGGCATTTGGCTTTAAACCCCATGCTATGCCATGGCTAGCCGAACATGGTGTTGATTTTGATGATAAAGGACGGATTATCGCTCCAGAAATGAAAGGTTATCAAACAACCAATGCCAAAATCTTTGCTGGCGGCGATGCAGTACGAGGCTCTGACTTAGTCGTCACTGCCATTAGCGAAGGACGCAAAGCAGCAGAAGGAATTTTAGATTATTTAGAAGTGTGATTGCGTTTTTAGATTAAATCCAAAGATTACCCCCACTTACGCAATGTTAAGTGGGGTTATTTTTTAGAAAATCTTTAATTATCGGTGTAATCGATAAGGTTCATCCATCGTGACAAAACTGTGTTCTTTTAACGCTGCATTTATCCAATCTTGAATACCTTTAGTATAACAAATCGTTTCAATGTAATTAGCTAAAGTTGAGCTTGTCTGAATATGATAATTTTTTAATCTTAAGCATAAAGGTGCATAAAATCCATCAGCTATACTAAAATCACCAAATAAATAGCGATCATTTGATTTGTTAGAAGATAAAAAAGACGTTAATAAATCATCTAAGAACAAGAGCTCTTTTTTAACTTCGGGGTGATCTCGTAAAATTATCTGCCCAACTTCTGGCAATTCAGCCTCGATATTCATGGGTAAATAATTTCGAATCGCTTGAAATCCCGAATGCATTTTTGCAACTAAGCTACGAGCCATTGCCCTACGTTTTATATCCGTTGGCCATAGTGCTAAATTGCGATGCTGTTCAGCTAAGTATTCACAAATCGCTAAAGAATCAGTAATGACAAGATCGTTATCAACAAGTATCGGAACAGTTCCAAATTTTGAAATGGATGATATCGTAGTTTTAAATATAGAATCTTCATCAAAACTATCGAATTTAACCAATTTTTCAGCAAAGGGAATATCAAAGTATTTCATCACCACCCAAGGCCGCATAGACCACGTAGAGTAGTTTTTATTGCCGATATAAAGTGTGTAATTCATTTTCAGCCATCCTTGGAATAAAGATTAAGTTTAGCTTTAGGCGCTAATCTTACTTAACCTTTTCATTAAGAATCTTAAACAATACACTTTATGAAGTTATAAATAAACCACATGCGTGCCTTTTTCAGGTTGGAAAGTCGCTTTACCAAACTCATCAAGAAAATAAGCAATATGATCAGTTTTATCACCCAATAAACGCCCTTTCACTTTATTCCAGGTCATTAGCACAATCATTGCATCGGGTTCACAGCAAATCAGCATAGGTTGTTCAAACTCTTCATTATAATAAAACTCGCCACCATATATTTTATGTGCGGTGAGTAATAGGTAGCATCCATACTCTTGAGCAATCATATTTAATTGTTCTTCAGGAATACTAAAGTTTTTTTCGGCAATTTCACTGATAATCATTTCTACAACAGTGATGCTCTTTTCAGAGTAATCAAGCTGATTAATGCTCCATGTTGGACTATGTAATATCGCATTTTGTGCCCATGCTTCTATTTCTTGATACAGTTCGTTTTTTTGTTCAGTCATTTTGATTTACTTCGCTAGATAATTGTTCAGATTGTTTGACAATTTGCCATGCATCTTCCATTTCTTCAAGTGTTGCGTCAATTAAATTGTGATTTTTTTGTTTAAGTAATAATTCTACCTGCTTAAAACGCCTTATAAACTTGTTATTGGCATTTTGTAAACATAACTCAGATTTAACTTTTAAATGTCTGGCTAAGTTAACGGTGGCAAAAAATAAGTCGCCAAGCTCTTCTTCAATTTTGGATTGATCTTGTGCGGTTTTATTCAATTCCTCTTCCACTTCGCTAAGCTCTTCTTTAACTTTATCAATAACAGGTTTTAACTCTACCCAATCAAATCCAACTGATGCACAGCGTTTTTGTATTTTTTCAGCTTTCATTAATGCTGGAATGGCGATGGGAATATCATCTAATAGTGAATATTGTGCTCGTTTATCACGTTCTTGTTGCTTAAGTTGTTCCCAATTTGGCTTAACAGTAGTATCATTTGAAAAGACATGGGGATGACGACTAATCAGCTTATCAGCCACAGAGAGACAGATATCATCAAAATTAAATAAACCTTGTTCATTTGCTAAGTCAGCATAAAAAACAATCTGAAACAGTAGATCACCCAGTTCATTTTTAAGTTCAGTCATATCTTTTTTTTCTATGGCATCTAAGACTTCATAAGTTTCTTCTAGAGTATATGATTTTAATGATTCAAAAGTTTGCTTACTGTCCCATTCGCAACCTTTAATTGGATTACGTAATTGTTTAGTAATAGCTTGTAAACGTTCTAATTGGTTCACGATATTTCTCACAAAGTAGTAATTGTTAAATAACATTGTATCAAAACAAAATAGTAATGTTTTAATAACTAAATAGTAAGCATCCAAAATTTAATAAAAATATTTCCATTTAAAAATAATGAATAAAAATTTAAAAACAATAAAATCACACAGATTTACACCCAAAATACACAATTAAGTATATAATACATTTAATTTCAACTTAAAAAACACTAAAAATATGAATAAACTACGAGAACTTACATTTAGAGGTATTATTCTTGGTGCACTGATAACAATGATTTTTACTGCATCAAATGTTTATCTGGGCTTAAAGGTCGGTTTAACTTTTTCATCTGCAATTCCTGCAGCTGTAATTTCTATGGCGATTTTGCGGTTTTTCCCTAATTCAACCATTTTAGAAAATAATATGGTTCAAACGCAAGCTTCTGCTGCAGGGACATTATCTTCAATCATTTTTGTTATTCCGGGCTTATTAATGATTGGTTACTGGCAAGGTTTTCCGTTTTTACAAACCTTTGCCATATGTGCTGCAGGAGGGATGTTGGGCGTATTATTTTCAATCCCATTGCGTCATGTTATGGTAGTAAAAAGCACACTACCTTATCCCGAAGGAATCGCCGCTGCGGAAATTTTAAAAGCTGGCTCAAAATCAGGGGATAACGATACCAATGAAGGGCTGAAAGATATTTTAGTCGGTGGGGTCATCGCTTCTGTAGTCAGCGTTTGTACCAATGGTTTTCGATTACTATCTGAAAGTATCTCTTATTGGTTTACCGGTGGTAAATCAATCTTTCAATTACCAATGGGTTTTTCGTTAGCTTTACTTAGCGCAGGTTATTTGATTGGTATTATTTCGGGTATTGCTGTGTTAGTTGGGACAATTATTGGTTGGGGATTTGGTATTCCTATTTTAAGTCTTATAACCGATTATGATACTAATGAGCCTTTATCTAAAATTGCTATGGGACTTTGGGCAAAAGACATTCGCTACATTGGTGCGGGTACAATTGCAATTGCTGCAATATGGACATTATTAACATTAATCAAACCAGTTATTGAAGGCTTAAAAATATCATTCAGCACTTTACGTTCTGATGTTTCAGCGAATGATATCGCCGAAACAGATCGCGATCTCTCGCCTAAATCAATCTTTTTGATAATGGGTGGGATACTAATTATCTTAATCGTGACTTTTTATTCATTTATTTCTGGCAGTGGGTTATCAACAGGCGTTGCATGGGCATTAGTATTTTGTGCAGTGCTATTTGCTTTTATTATGGGCTTTTTAGTTGCTGCCGCTTGTGGTTACATGGCTGGACTAGTTGGCTCGTCCGCAAGTCCAATATCAGGCATTGCCATTGTCGCAGCTATTGTAATTTCACTTATCTTATTAGGTTTAGGTGAAGCCAATGGTATGTTAGCATCCGTTGAAGGATCCAATTTTGCGACTGCGTTAGCACTATTTACTACCAGTTCAGTTTTAGCCGTTGCTTGTATTTCTAATGATAATTTACAAGATCTTAAAACAGGCTATCTTGTTAAAGCGACCCCTTGGAAACAACAGGTTGCTTTACTCATTGGTTGTGTGGTTGGTGCTATTGTTATCGCACCTATTCTTGAGATTCTCTATAACGCATATGGTTTTACTGGGGCATTACCACGAGCAGATATGGATCAGTCACAAGTGTTAGCTGCGCCGCAAGCAACCTTAATAACAACTATTGCCAAAGGAATATTCTCTCATCAACTTGATTGGACCATGATTATAATCGGTTTGGCGGTCGGTACAATGATTATCATCATTGATTTAATTTTAGCAAAATCAAAATGTCGCTTCCGTTTACCTGCATTAGCGGTGGGCTTAGGTATCTATTTACCGCCGACCATTACTATGCCAATCTTCGTGGGCACCATACTGTCGTGGTTAATTAAGCGTAGCGCTTATGCTAAAGCAAAAAAACAAAATTTAGATCCTCAAGCACAATATAAAAAAGTTGATCGTAAAGCGGCGTTAATTGCTTCGGGATTAATTGTGGGTGAAAGTTTAGTTGGTGTGTTATTAGCGGTAGTGATTGTTATCAGTATTGCCAGTGGCGGTAGTGATGCACCACTGGCTATATCGGCTGACTTAGGTACATTACCACAATATTTGGGATTAGCGGTATTTGTGGCGATCTGTTTGTACTTTATTCGTCGATCGTTAACAGCAATCAAACAATCATAATAGAACTAAATAAGGTTAAGCCCTTTAGCAATCATAAAGGGCTTTCATTTATCTGAAAGCCCTACCTACCTATCCCTCACATTGATATTGCAATCAATGATTTTCATGGTTATATCAACAATTTGTTGTGCAATTTTAGGCGTTAGATTATAAGGACTCATTACCATCTTGGTCATCCTATTTTGATTTTACTTGAACTTCAATTTTTGCTAGGATAGCGCATTTTATTTTGAATAATAGATCACTATATCATGATTATTTTTGATTCCATCCAAATTCGCCGAGGTGTTAATCTACTATTAGATAATGCTTCCGCTACTATTAATCCTAAACAAAAAGTGGGATTAGTTGGTAAAAATGGTTGTGGAAAATCCACCTTATTTTCGCTAATCAAAGGTGAAATTCAAGCAGATGGTGGTAGCTTGAGCATTCCTGCACAATGGCAACTTGCTTGGGTTAATCAAGAAACACCCGCTTTAGATGTGCCGGCTATTGAATATGCTATTGATGGGGATCGAGAGTATCGCCAATTAGAACAGAAATTAGCCATTGCTAATCAAGAAAATAATGGTGAACAAATTGCAATTATTCATGAAAAACTCGATACCATTGATGCTTGGTCAATACAGGCAAGAGCTGCAACACTATTACATGGTTTAGGATTTTCTAACGAACAACTTCTGTTACCGGTTAAATCCTATTCGGGCGGTTGGCGAATGCGACTAAATTTGGCACAAGCGTTAATGTGTCGTTCTGATTTACTGCTACTGGACGAACCGACCAATCACCTTGATTTAGATGCTGTAATTTGGCTTGAAAAGTGGTTAAGTAATTATCAAGGTACACTAATTTTAATCTCACATGACCGCGATTTTTTAGATCCGCTAGTGAATAAAATTATTCACATCGAACAAAAGAAATTATTTGAATACACAGGCAATTATTCCTCATTTGAAACACAGCGCTCAGCAAAACTGGCACAACAACAATCATTATACGAAAGCCAACAACAGAAAGTCGCTCATTTGCAAAGTTATATCGACCGTTTTAGAGCTAAAGCAACCAAAGCGAAACAAGCGCAAAGTCGAATTAAAATGCTAGAAAAAATGGAACTGATAGCACCGGCTCATGTGGATAATCCTTTCCATTTTAATTTTAAACCTTCTGAATTTTTACCAAGTCCATTATTGATGATGGATAAAGTGGTTGCCGGCTATGGAGATAAAATTGTCCTTGAAAAAATTAAATTGAATCTTGTGCCAGGCTCAAGAATTGGTTTATTAGGACGCAATGGAGCGGGTAAGTCGACCTTAATTAAATTATTAGCGGGCGAACTACAACCTAAAGAAGGCCATATTAATTTAGCCAAAGGTGTTCAATTAGGCTATTTTGCTCAGCATCAGTTAGAGTATTTGCGTGGTGAAGAATCGCCACTTTGGCATCTAACCAAACTTGCTGATCCTAAAATAACAGAACAAGAACTACGTAACTATTTAGGTGGTTTTGATTTTCATGGTGATAAAGTCAATGAACCTGTAAAAACATTTTCAGGCGGTGAAAAAGCGCGATTAGTGTTAGCATTAATTGTTTGGCAAAAACCCAATTTATTGTTACTTGATGAACCCACTAACCATTTAGATTTAGATATGCGTCAGGCATTAACCGAGGCGCTTATTGATTTTGAAGGAGCTTTAGTTGTTGTATCACATGATCGTCATCTATTACGTTCAACAACTGATGAGTTTTATTTAGTCCACAATCATAAAGTCGAACCATTTAATGGCGATCTTGATGACTACCAAAAATGGCTTGCTGAAGAACAGAAAGCTGAAAATCAGCCTGAACCCGATCAAGATACGGCTAAAAAAGATAGTGTTCAAAATATTTCTTCGCAAGAGCGCAAAGAACAAAAACGTCGTGAAGCGGAATTAAGATCACAAATGCAGCCAATAAAAAAATTGTTGCAAAAAGAAGAGCAAGTTCTTGAACACCTGACAAAACAATTAAAAGCGATTGAAGAACAATTAGCTGATCCAACTATTTACGAAACAGAAAATAAATCACAATTAACCGAATTATTACTTAAACAGAGCCAACTTAAAGGTGATCAAGAAGAATCAGAGATGAAATGGTTAGATTTACAGCAGCAACTAGAAGATTTTAACTGTGAGGTTTAATATTGTTTTTCGACCTTTTATTTTTGCTAATTAACATATAGCCATAATAATCTTTACTAAAAGAGCAACATTGAAACGCATTTTATTGTAAAGGACTAATTTTGAATATTGTAATAAAAGCAAACTCGCACACAAATATATCCTTGTTTGGTTGCTGTTGACTAAAGCAACCAATACAAAAGCAAATGATGTAAAAGATAAAATAAGATCGCCTTATGAAAGGTAGTCTTATACTTTATCCTTAGTAAAAAATAGAAATAGTTAAACAAATCAAATTGTATTGCTAAAAATAATTTATTGAATTTGTCTTGGTAATTTACTCATCTAATACCAACATTCCTTTTCGATGAATTTTTAGATAAAATTCATCGCCGTCTTTTGGCTTTAAATTAAATGGAATTAACTTTTAAAAGTAAGATTTGATCATGCCAGTTAACTGAAATCTCATACAAAGACACCCTGCATACAATATTTTCGGCATGATATTTTTGGCAATCTTCAGCTTTTTTGGTCATCAACTCAATAGTTTCTAGTCAATACCAACAATACACTGTGTTGATTTAAGTTTGATTTGATCTTGGCATTTCAGCTTTTAATCTAAAATTGAAATATAATCATAGTGATAATATGCTAAGAAAATATTAGCACATCCATAAAAATTAGTTTTTGATAAACCTAAATAGTTGGTAGCAAATTCCGTAACATCCCATCATCGGTATAACACAAGTCTAACAACAACAGTCAGGGTAATAATTGATAATAAAAGGTTCGACCTATAACCATTATATGCTTAGCATATTCTAGCACTATGCGGTGCATAAATTACCCCCAAATGCCGCATTAACTCCAACAGCAATACCTAATAAAATTGCGTTAAAAATAACTCGAATAAATAGATCGTTGATAAAATATTAATAAATTGAAACGGTATAAATTTTTCTGTCCATGAACATCGTCAAAATATAGCCGGAGTTGGGTATACGGCACATACTAATATGGTAATTGTTATTATTGTTTTAATGACAAAGCAATCACCTTCCATTCCCTAAAAGCCAGCAAACTTATGCATCATCATCATTTCAAACCAAAAAATATTATTGCATAGCCTATACGAGGATAACAAACCATAAGATGGTTACAGTCAATACCATACAAAATAATGTATAAATAGCATCAAAATTAAAAATTTGATTTAAAACATAAAGTTAATTACACCATTATGAGCTATAAAAATATTTTTAAGCGAAGATACTTAATGAGAAGAGTAGCTAGTAGAAATATACTAATGAAGTAAAAATAGACAAAAAACTAAATGCAGTACAAATCATATCTGTCGGTGATGAACAAATTCACCTTTATGTTTATCCTATCATTTTATCGAAAGGATAAAACGTTGACGTGGATCCAAACAAGGCTATCTACGTCATTACATTTAAATAGCGAATAAAAAATAGTAATTGTTATTTTTAAGGCAGATTTTTTGCATAAAAAAAATCACAGAATAATTTCTGTGATTTTTGTTGTCATTGAATTAAAAATATTCAAATAAATTAGCTTTTTTCTACTTGGCTAAAATCAAGTTCAACAGGTGTTGAACGACCAAAAATAGAAACTGAAACTTTTAGGCGACTTTTTTCGTAATCAACTTCTTCAACCACACCATTAAAGTCAGCAAATGGCCCTTCATTAACACGCACAAGCTCACCCGGTTCAAACAACGTTTTAGGACGAGGTTTGTCACCGACTTGTTGTAAGCGGTTCATAATTGCATCAACTTCACGTTGACTGATCGGTGCTGGTCTATCCGATGTACCACCAATAAAGCCCATTGTTCTTGGTACACTTTTGACCAAATGCCAAGTCGCATCGTTCATTATCATTTCAACTAGTACGTAACCTGGGAAGAATTTACGTTCACTCTTACGGCGTTGACCACTTTTCATCTCAACGACTTCTTCTGTAGGAACTAATACTTCGCCAAATGCGTCTTCCATATTATGTAATTTGATATATTCACGTAATGATTGTGCAACACGCGCTTCATAACCTGAGTAAGCTTGAATGACATACCAACGTTTTTGTTGTGCTTCGCTCATATTAACGTCCTATTGATGTTAAATAAAAGACTATTGAACGGAATAAAGAATCCATTCCCCAAAGTGCTAAGCCGACAATCACAGTAATTGCAGCAATGAGTAAAGTTGTTTGTACGGTCTCTTTACGTGTTGGCCAAACTACCTTTCTTAGCTCTTTTCTAGATTCTTGTAAAAACACATAAAATGCCTTACCTTTATTTGTTGTAAAGGCAATAAATAAAGTTAACAACGAAATTACAACAACCGCAATAATTCGTACAATAGTATTTGGTTGATATATATCATTAGGTCCAGCAAAATAGAAATTCCCCCAGACAATAAACGCAATCAGTACTAGAACTAAACCCCATTTGAATTTGTCTAGATTCGTGTTTGTATCTTGACTCTCGTTACTTACTAGCATATAAAACCTATGATTATGTTATTTATAATAATATCTATTTTCCAAAATGCTCTTTAAAGAAAAACATTTTGCTAAACAGACTAGATAAGAAAGGGTATCAAACGACACCCTTCTTATTGTCGCTAGTGTATAAAATTATTTAATAACTTTAGCAACAACACCCGCACCAACAGTACGACCACCTTCACGAATCGCAAAACGTAAACCTTCTGCCA
>NZ_JAFNOO010000015.1:0-34905 GCF_026536185.1 Gilliamella sp. B2838 | reverse complement strand
TCAATATTTTTGATCTTGCTCTCTAACACGTTCTTCGTTTGTTTTTCACTAACGCCGTGTCAGTGGATGCGCATTATAGGCACTTAAAAAATTCCTGCAAGTGTTTATTGCTATTTTTTTTCTGTTTGTGTTTTATTTGCTCAATTTAATTGTTGTATAGACAATTATCGTAAAATAAATAAACATTAATAAGTTTATTAAAAAATAATTTATTACTTTAATATTAGTTTATTAACTTGAACAGGAATTAATATCCTCGTATTATCTGATAATAATAGAAAGCTTAATAAGATATTGGGTTAAACAATGAAGAAGTTTGTATTATTAACTACTGGTCTACTTTTTACGTTCAATAGTTATGCTGATGAAATGGTATTTGATTGTCCTGAAGTGGTTTATATTGATTCAGTTGTATTAGAGCATAATCGTCCTTTACCTTTTAATATCGATGTGAATGCTTTTACTAAACCAAAAGCACATCTAACTAGCATTAATCTTTATAATAATGATAAACCCATACCCTCTGAAAACAAGGGCAATAAAAACTATCATTGGAAAGATTTGAATTCTTATAATCAGGGATTTAATGATTGGATTTACTTCGTTTGCCAGTATGAAAATAGTATTCAATTAACCAAAAAAGCTATTTATGTTTCTGATTGCAAAGCACTTACTGTGCCGTCAAATAATAACAAATATCTCATAAGCGCTGAATTTCAATGCGAATAATTGAGGATTAGCGACTTCCCCCAATAAAAAATTTAGCTTTATCTTTGAAGATAAATTTTATTGCATTAGCTATAACAATACTAATAGATAATGTTAATACTAAAAAGCTAATTGCACCTAATGATGCGAGTTGACCATTATCAGTTTTAATGACATCTCCTATAGCTGAACTAATCACTTGCTGCTCAAGTTCTAATACGATAATTTCATGTATAAAATAAATTGGAAAGCTGATATTAGCCATGTAAGAGAAAAATTTATAAACTCGACCATCGTTGTTTTTATGATTTAGTGGATCCAATAAATAGAGCGCTAATATGAATAAAATAATTTTTTGCAATGTATCAAAATAAAGATTTTCAATACCCAATTGGCTAATATATCGATAAGCAAAGGGCACAAAAAAGCATAAACAGAAAAAGGATATAAACAAAAATAGGTTATCTTTCACTGCCTTCATAATAGTTTGATAATTTTGCTTAATCATCATACCAATTAGATAAACCGGACCATAATGCAATAAATTTAAAATAGGCTGAGTAAAATCAGGTTTGGTAAAAATCACGACCCAAAACATAGACATTAAACCAGCAACAATTAAATTTTTATGTGACCACATATACAATAAAGGAGCCATTAAATAAATAATAATAATCATTGGCATAAACCATAACGGTAATAACTGTGTTCCAGTCAACATCATTTTAGTTATTGTGCTTAATATGCTAGGCTCTGTTGATGAAATCCACGGTAAATCAGATAAATATTGATAATGAAAAAACAGAAAACAAAAAATAGAGACTGAAATATATGGGCATACTACTGTTTTAAATTTCGATAAATAGTAAGTTTTAGTATTAAATTTATAAGTCAAATGTTGAAATAAAAATCCGGCAATGAGTACAAAAAATGTTGTGAAATTAAAGGCAAATAGATTTAAAAAAGAAAATAAGTAACTGTTTGCAATTAAATTACTATTTTTAAACACACCTAAACAGTGGCTAAAAACAATCATGATAATAGCAACACCACGTAAAACGTGGATTGAGTGAATTTTTTGTGATTTTGCAGATTCCATCTTAAATATCGAAATTCTACGTTTAGGAAATTGCTATACATTAGCACATATTCACTTAACTATAATTAAATTTGTAAAAAATAATAATCAAAATAAAACTTGACAGTATTTGATTCAAATTTTTTAGTTTATTTGAATATGGTTCTAGTATTATTTCATCAATTTTTTAGCTGCATAAGAACAGATAGGAATAATTTCACGTTGTTCTTGTTGCAATTTGGTCACAACCAAATTTAATAATTTATCTGCAATCCCTTTGCCACGATATTCAGGATCAATATAAGTATGATTAATTGTTGCTTTATTTTGACCAACTCTAGTAAACGTCATTTCTGCTATTTGCTTATTGTTAGCATCACAAACATAGAAACGCTCATGATCTTCTAAATAATTTAATGCCATTATTTATCTCCCCTGTTCAATAATTAATTACTTATAATTGATAATAATAATGAAATGAAACTTTATTGAAGCATTTATCAATGCTAATGACTAAAGCGGTGCATAAACCAGTTAATTTGCACTTTTGTAAAGACTATTATTTAAGAATAACGAACTAACTTAATTTTATCAGCTGATAACAAAGAACTTCAATGAAAAAAGTGAATACTTATTTGGTTAAATTATTACCAATAAGCATTCACCTAAATTGTTTTATTTTCATAACACTATTAATCGTGCGGGATCAAACTCACCGCTAGAAAAGACGTTTTGCTGTATTATAAAGATCCATATCAAATGGTCGTTTCATATTGTTAATTGCATCAATAATATCATGATGAACTAACTTACCATTTTGCACACCGACACTTCTACCTGCATGCCCTTCTAGAAGTAATTGAACGGCATATGCACCCATACGTGAGCCAAGTATACGATCATAAGGAACAGGACTTCCACCACGTTGCACATGTCCTAAAACAGTAGCACGAGTTTCATGATCTACCGCATCTTCAATGTCTTTAGCTAGCTGATTAACATCACACATATGCTCAGTGACAGTGACAATGGCATGTCTCTTACCTTTAGCAAAGCCTAATTTAATTTCTTCAATCAAATCTTCTTTAGTATAAGAAACCTCAGGAATGATCATGAACTCACACCCGCCAGCTACCGCTGCATTTAAGGTTAGATCACCACAATCGCGCCCCATGATTTCAATAACTGAAATTCGATGATGTGATGAACAAGTGTCACGCAGTCTATCAATAGCTTCAACCGCTGTACTTAACGCAGTGAAATAACCAATAGTATAATCAGTACCACGAATATCGTTATCGATAGTACCCGGTAAACCGATACATGGAAAACCTTCTTCGGTTAAACGCATGGCGCCCATATAAGAACCATCACCACCAATAACTACTAATGCATCAATACCGTGTTTTTTTAAATTCTCGATACCTTTTTTTCTAACTTCTTTATCTTTAAACTCAGGAAATCTAGCCGAACCCAAGAAAGTACCGCCACGAGTGATAATATCGGAAACACTATAACGATCAAGTTGAGATATGCGATCCTCACACAGCCCTAAATAACCATCATAAACACCATAAACATCTAAACCTTCTGTTAACGCAGTTCTAACTACTCCTCGAATAGCAGCATTCATTCCCGGAGCATCACCACCACTCGTTAAAATACCTATTTTTTTTATCATACAAAATAACTCCAACTAATTAAATTTTAACTATTATAGAGTTTAAACAGATATCTAACAATAGATGATAAAAGCTATTTTGCTGAAATTGTCTACTGCATCATTTCGATAGGTACAACAGAAATAGGATCTTGATGGATAATAACAGTTGCCGGTGAGAACTCTTCTGAAATACGTTTTTCAACACTATCGGCAATAGCATGGGCTTGAATTAAAGGCATATCATCATCTAGCTCAAGATGTAATTGAATAAATTTTAATGGTCCGGCTTGTCTGGTTTTAAGATCATGAAAACCACGCACATCGGGATAGGCAGCAATAATTTCAGCAATTTTGGCATTATCACTATCCGGTAAAGCGCGATCAAGTAAATCTTGAATAGCATTATAAGCTATTTGATAAGCGCTATAGCAAATATATAAAGCAATAAAGAAAGCAAAAAAAGCATCAGCATAAGCCACGCCATACCAACTTAAAGCTAAGGCAAATATGACAGCAATATTCATTAACATATCTGAAGAATAATGCAACATATCAGCTTCAATTGCTTTACTTCTTGTCAATTTTATGACGTACTTTTGATATAAGACTAAAAATGCAGTTATGACAGTCGATATAATTGAGATAATGATACCGAGTAAAGGAACCTGAATTTCACTAGGCGAAATAACTGATTTTACACTCGACAACAATACAATTGTTGCCGACCCTATAATAAAAGTACTTTGTGCTAAAGCAGCTAGTGATTCAGCTTTACCATGTCCAAAAGTATGATCATCATCTGCCGGCTTTAACGCATAACGAACCAAAAAAAAATTCAATCCTGAAGCAAGCAAATCAATACTTGAATCTAATAAAGATGCCAACAAACTTATTGATCCTGTAAGCCAACAAGTTAGCAGTTTTATTATGATCAAAACAATAGAAATTAAAACAGCACTAAGTGTCGCGCGTTTTACTAACTTTTCATACAAATGTGAATTTGACATTTGATACCTATTGATAGCATTCAATACCTGATGGTAGAACAAGTTGCTGTGCAACTTCAGCGGCTTTTTTACGACCGAGTAAAACATCAATAATTTTTAGCGCAAAATCAATCGATGTGGCAGGACCTTGACTGGTAATCACGTTATTTTTTTGATCAAAATAAACTCTTTCATCTTTCCAAAGTTGAAAGGCATCTTTCGTTGTTGGGTACCCAGTCATATAAGCGTTAGGAAATAAATGATGATGCTGTAAAACCATTGCTGGTGAAGCACAGATTGCAGCAACGATATTTCCAGCTTGATGGGTTTGCTGTAGTTTTTCAATAAGCGCAGGACAATCACGAAAATTTTCTGCGCCTTTTAATCCACCAGGTAAAATAACAACATCAAAATTAAGTTCTTTAACTTCAAGCCAAGTTTTTTGAGCTAAAATAGTCACCCCTCTTGAGCAATGCACTTCTCTATCCTGCGAAATACTTGCGGTGGCAACATTAATACCCGCTCGGGTTAAAAGGTCAATTGTTGTTACAGCTTCTGTTTCTTCACAACCATTTGATAAACAGACCAAAGCTTGTTTTGTCACGATTACACTCCTTTATCACCTTACGTTGTATTTACAAGTATTTTAAGTTAAAAACTACTTAATTCTTTCAATATTAGCGCCTAATTTTCTAAGCTTATCTTCAATATTATCATAACCACGATCTATGTGATAAATACGATCAACCAATGTCGAACCTTCAGCAATACAACCGGCTAAAACCAAACTAGCTGAAGCGCGTAAATCAGTTGCCATAACTTGGGCACCACTTAGTTTATCAACTCCATGCGTGATTAAAGTGTTACCTTCAATCTCGGCTCTAGCGCCCATTCGAATGAGTTCAGGGACATGCATAAATCGATTTTCAAAAATTGTTTCTTTAATAATTCCTGTGCCTTGAGCAACCATATTAAGTAAAGAGAATTGAGCTTGCATATCAGTTGGAAACCCAGGATAAGGAGCAGTATGGATATTAACTGCATTAAGCTGTTTACCTTGCATATCTAGACAAATCCAGTCATCGCCAGTTTGGATATCAGCGCCCGCTTCTTTTAGTTTAGATAATACAGCATCGAGCAATTTTGGATCTGTTTTACGACAGGTAATTTTACCTTTTGATATCGCTGCTGCAACCAAAAAGGTACCGGTTTCGATGCGATCTGAAACCACTTCATGTACGCCGCCGCCTAATCGCTCTACGCCTTCTATCTCAATACGCACGGTACCAGCACCCGAGATTTTAGCACCTAACGTATTTAAAAATTTAGCCGTATCAACAATTTCAGGCTCACAGGCAGCATTTTCGATTATCGTTTTCCCTTCCGCTAATGTTGCTGCTGACATAATAGTCACAGTAGCACCAACACTAACTTTATCCATTACAATATGTGCGCCTTTTAATCGACCATCGACAGTTGCTTTAACATAACCCTCGTCAAGAGAAATTGTTGCCCCTAGTTGTTGCAAGCCAATAATATGTAAATCAACAGGTCGAGCACCAATAGCACATCCCCCAGGTAAAGATACTTGACCATGACCAAATCGAGCAACTAATGGGCCTAATGCCCAAATGGATGCGCGCATAGTTTTGACTAGCTCATAAGGTGCGCAATAATTATTAACTTGCCCTGCATCTAAATGAATCGAGCCATTGCGGGTACATTTCACACCTAACTGACTGAGTAATTCTAACGTTGTATCAATATCTTTTAACTTAGGAATATTTTGAATTTCGACGGGTTTTTCAGCTAAAATTGCAGCAAATAAAATAGGTAGGGCTGCATTTTTAGCCCCAGAAATCACAACTTCACCATTTAAAGAAGTTGGACCAGTAAGGTGAAACTTTTCCATTATAGACTCTTATTAGAATTAAATTGCCCGATATTATAAAAGTTATTTACTCATAGATAAATCAATTTATTGAAACCTTTTTTAAAACATCACCACTTGAATTTAATTAATCAAAATTATACTTTCTTTTTAGCTTTTATAGCATTGTATAAATTAGTATTAATCAGCAATTGACTCAAACAAATTAGCACTTTATAGTGAATCAACAGTAATTCGTGATTTATGTGTCACAGATTATAATGAAGAAATAAGATCTACTTATCAATATCTTTAGCTAATAAGAGATAAAATATGTTTGATTCAATCGCCAAAGCAGGAAAATATCTAGGCCAAGCAGCTAAACTTATGGTCGGTATTCCAGATTATGATACTTATGTTCAACATATGAAACTTACCCACCCAGAACAAACGCCTATGACTTATGAAGAGTTTTTTAAAGAAAGGCAAGATGCACGTTACGGTGGTAAAGGCGGATTCAAATGTTGCTAGTTGCTAAATAGTAAAGAATGAAGAAATGACAATACAAACCAGTTCCCCATCAATACCTGTCACTTTATTAACTGGATTTTTAGGTTCAGGTAAAACCACATTAATTAATCATTTGTTAGCACAGAATCCTAACGAAAAAATAATTATTATCGAAAATGAGTTTGGCCCGATAAACGTTGATAGCCATCTGCTAAATGTAACAACCGACATTAAAATTGTTGAAATGACTAATGGATGCATCTGTTGTACAGTACAAGGAGAGCTAACCGATGCCTTATACCAATTACACGATCAGCGCATAGCAGGAGAGTTATTATTTGATCGATTAATAATTGAAACAACTGGACTTGCCGATCCTGCACCAATTATTCAACTATTTTTTATTGATGATTTGATTCGTCAAAGCTTTCAACTTGATGCAATTATTACTTTAGTCGATGCCCAGCATATCTTACAGCATCTTGATGAGCATCGCGTCACGCTTTCACAAATTGGGTTTGCAGATCGCATTATTGTGACTAAAACTGACTGCATTAGTAATTCAGAAAAATTAAAAGTGATTAATCGAATTAACAACATCAACCATAAAGCCACAATCATTGAAGCCGTAAACGGGCAAATACCTAAATCGCAGTGGATTGATATACATGCTTTTGATCTAACGGATGATCTAAGTATTCATAAAGGCTATTTTGTCATTAATCCCGCCAAAAAATTTATGGCCGATTTCACTGTTCTGCCTCGACAAAAGCAAACTCAATCATGGAATGATGATATTTGTTCTTATCTTTTTGAAGCAGGTGAGCTTGATATCAAAAAAATTGGTTCTTTTATGGAAAATTTAGTCGAGCAATACGGCAATGACATGCTACGATACAAAGGTGTACTTGCTATCAAAAATAATCCACAACGCTTAATTGTTCAAGGTGTCCACAAAGTCGTTGGCTTTGATTATGGTTCACCCTGGCAAGATTCTGCAGAAAAACTATCACGTTTAGTCATAATTAGCCGAACTTTACCCTTTGAAGAATTAAACCAAGCTTTTTTGACAACCGTTGCCAGTTAAAAATAGCCAATTTTAACTTAGCTATATGGGATTATATATCCATATAGCTTAATAAATACTATGTCAACGATACCTAAGTTATCCTATTCTCGTCCTTGATTAGCCACATTTCACTTTAAATGTGATAATATAACATTAGTCAAAAATTGATAGGGCAAATAACATAATTTTATGGATTACGATATTGCAATTATTGGTCTAGGGCCTGCCGGTAGTACGTTGGCACGATTACTTAGTCCTTCATTTAAAATTATTGCATTAGACAAAAAAAACCAAACAGGTCATGATGGCTTTCATAAACCATGTGGTGGATTACTGGCAAATGATGCGCAAAAATCTTTTGTCAGACAAAAATTAAACATACCTGCTGACATTTTAACCGATCCACAAATATTTAGCGTTAAAACCATCGATTTGCAAACTCAACTAGTTCGTAATTATCAACGCAGTTATATCAGCTTTGATCGACATAAGTTTGATCTATGGCTAAAGTCACTCATTCCCGAAACCGTTACTGTTTTACATAATACGTTATGCAAAGAAGTAAGAAGAATCATTGATGGATACCAAGTCACTTATATTGATGAAAATAATAGAGAACAAAAATTCACTGCTCAATATGTTGTAGGTGCTGATGGCGCTAATTCCATTGTAAGGCGAATGCGTTACCCTAAACACTCCATCAGACAATATATCGCTATTCAGCAATGGTTTGCCGAAAAACATACTACACCTTTTTACTCTTGCATTTTTGACAACAATTTAACTAACTGTTATGCATGGAGTATGTCTAAAGATGGTTACTTTATTTTAGGTGGAGCCTTTGCGAAAAAAGAAGCAAATCAACATTTCGAAAAATTAAAACAAAAATTAACGCAACAAGGTTTTATTTTTAGTGATTTAGTCAAAACTGAAAAATGCCTCGTTATCTATCCAAATCGTTTACGTGATTTTTACACGGGTAATGAAAACATATTTTTAATCGGTGAAGCGGCTGGTTTTATTAGTGCAAGTTTTTTAGAAGGCATTAGCTATGCACTCGATAGCGCTGAGATTTTAAGTAAAATATTAAATAGCGGCCAAGCAAAACCCAATAAACTGTATTACCAAAAAACACTACTATTACGTCTAAAATTATACAGCAAAATTATCAAGGCCAAAATTTTAACCACGCCAATGTGGCGAAAATTAATAATGAAAAGTAAAATCCAACACATTGAAACCAATTAAATAATATAAAGTTTATTTTCAAAAATAATACAATCTTATAATAATGAAATATTAAAGGAATAGATGAATGGTAAATGTAAACGATTTAATTCGTTTTAATCACGAGTGGTCAGAAAAAATTGAGCAAGAAGATCCCGAATTTTTTAAACAACTTGCAATTGCCCAAAATCCTAAATTTTTATGGATCGGCTGTTCTGATAGCCGGGTTCCTGCCGAAAAACTGATTAAATTGCAGCCTGGTGAATTATTTGTCCATCGAAATGTAGGTAATTTAGTCATTCATACCGATCTCAATTGTTTATCTGTCGTCCAGTATGCCGTTGATGTACTTAAAATTGAAGATATTATTGTCTGTGGCCATTTAGGATGTGGAGGAATACGCTCAGCTGTTGAAAACCCAGATTTAGGTTTAATTAACAATTGGCTTTTACATATTCGAGATTTATGGTTTCGATATAGCTCACTTATTGGTGAATTTCCAGCGCATATTCGCCTAGATATCTTATGCGAACTCAACGTCATTGAGCAAGTTTATAATTTAGGTCACTCAACCATTATTCAATCGGCATGGCAGCGCGGTCAAAAAGTTAATTTGCACGGATGGGTTTATGGTATTGATAATGGTAAAATTACTGACTTACACATCACCTCGTCTAGCAGTGAAAATCTAGAAATTAATTATCGTGAAGCGATTTCTTATCTTTTAAACTTACACAAATCGCAATAATGGCAAATAATTTTATTGTTTAAATCGATGTATGATTTGATTGCTGCTTCCTCGCCATAACAGCCGAGGATCAGCAAGTTCTTGAATAAATTTACCATCAATCAATACATCAATATAAGGCACTACTACTTGTTGTTCGGCGGTTAATTCATCAAGTTTATACCCTGTCCAAAGCCAAATATCTTTGTTTATACATTCTGATTTAACCCGTTGAACTAATTTTAATATAGCTGGAACATTTTGTGGATGCAAAGGATCACCACCAGAAAGCGATAATCCTTGGCGTTTAATCTCTGTGTCTTGCAGATCTTTGATAATTTGATCTTCAAGCGATTGTGTAAAAGGTACGCCTGAATTGATTCCCCATGTACTTTTGTTATAACAACCAGGACACTGATGTACGCAACCTGCGACAAACAATACACAGCGCGTACCTTCACCATTTACAACATCTACAGGATAATAACGATGATAATTCATAACTATTTAATTAACATTATCCAATTTGACCATTGTTCAAATGTTTAACTCGTCGTTTTACTTCCTCTTGTTTACCGGCATTAAATGGACGGGCATCAGGACTACCTAAATAGCCACAAACTCGGCGAGTAACAGAGACTTTTGACGAATCATGATTACCACAACTAGGACAAACAAAACCTTTACTTGTACACGAAAATTCACCGGTATAACCACACTCATAGCACTCATCAATCGGGGTGTTAGTACCATAATAAGGAACTCGACTATAACTATAATCCCAGACATCCTCTAATGCTTTAACATTATTCATCATGTTAGGATATTCACCATAACAAATGAATCCGCCATTAGCTACTTCAGGATAAGGCTTTTCAAATTCTATTTTTTCGTATGGATTAACTTTCTTCTCTACATCTAAATGAAAACTATTTGTATAATAACCTTTGTCAGTTACCCCTGGAATAACACCAAATTCAGCCGTATCAAGTCGACAAAAACGATCACAAAGGTTTTCGCTTGGGGTACTATACAAACTAAATCCATAACCCGTTTCAGCTTTCCACTGTTCCACGGCTTGTCGTAAACGCTGAACAATAGCTACGCCTTTTTCGCGCAATGTATCATTGTCAAATGGATGCGTTTTATTTCCATAAAGTGCATTTAATGTTTCGTGAATACCAATATAGCCTAAAGAAATCGAAGCTCGACCATTTTTGAATATTTCACAAACACTATCATCTTCTTTTAATCTCACACCACAAGCCCCTTCCATATATAAAATAGGCGCGACGCGAGCTTTTACCCCTTCAAGACGAGCAATACGTGTCATTAAGGCTTCTTTACATAACTCTAAACGCTTATCTAAAATCTGCCAGAAACGAGATTCATCACCTTGGGCTTCAATGGCAATACGCGGCAGATTCAAACTAATCACGCCAAGATTATTACGGCCATCGTGAATTTGCTGACCATCTTCTTCGTAAACACCTAAAAAGCTTCGACATCCCATTGGAGTTTTAAATGATCCGGTGACTTCAACCACTTTATCGTAATTCAAGATATCAGGATACATACGCTTACTTGCGCACTCTAACGCTAGCGCTTTAATATCGTAATTAATATCACCTTGTTTGTGATTAATACCATCTTTAATGGCAAACACCAATTTTGGGAAAACTGCTGTTTTATGATTTTTACCTAAACCCTTAATGCGAACTTTTAGAATAGATTCTTGAATTAAACGTGATTCCCAACTTGTTCCTAAACCAAAACCAAAAGTAACAAAAGGAGTTTGGCCATTAGCAGTATGTAAAGTATTAACTTCATACTCTAAAGATTGAAACGCATCATAACACTCTTTTTGAGTACGGCTTTCTGCATATGCCTCTGGATTAGGTATATCCCACTCTTGAGCGATTTGTTTATGTTTTTGATAACTAATGGTAACAAATTTCGCTAGCACTTCATCGATACGATTAATAGTTGTACCACCATAAATATGGCTCGCAACTTGTGCAATTATTTGTGCGGTGACCGCTGTCGCTGTTGCAATCGACTTTGGTGGCTCAATTTCAGCGTTACCCATTTTAAAGCCATTGGTCAACATACCATCTAAATCAATTAACATACAGTTAAACATAGGAAAAAATGGTGCATAATCTAAATCATGATAATGAATCTCGCCACAATCATGAGCGCGTGATATTTCTTTTGGTAATAAGTATTGTTTAGCATAATGCCTTGCTACAATACCGGCTAACAAATCGCGTTGTGTTGGAATAACTTTACTATCTTTATTAGCATTTTCGTTCAAAATTGCAACATTACTCTGTTCAATTAAGCCGCGAATATCTTGAGTCAAACGACTACGTTGGTCTCGCGCTCGGTCACGATCATGTCGATATTCAATATAAGTCCTTGCCAGTTTTTTATAAGGTCCTGACATTAACTGATTTTCAACCGCATTTTGAATTTCGTTAATATCAACACTTTCACGTTCTGTCATTTGATTAGTCACAACGCGAGCAACAGCAGCACAATAATCAGGATCATTCACATTAGCAGCAACAGCTGCTTTAACTATGGCATCTTTAATCCGACCTTCATTAAATGCGGTTTGACAACCATCACGTTTGATGACTACGGGCATATATACTCCTCAATATTCATGGTTTATTAGCGGTTAATGGGTCATATATCAATGTAAATACTCATTATAATTATCGGGATTTCTTAAATCTTTATTAGAATATTAGACTTAATTTGATATACGCCGGAATTTTCACATCGCTTGACTGATACTATATATAGTAAATATATTATGATTATACACCATATATTGTGTTTTTCTACAATTTAAAAAAAATAAAATTGCTTGACAAGCCTAAGATTAATGCACGCAACGGTTTTTATTTTTAATAATAGAAATGAGCTTAATAAAGCGGGGCGGATTCAAAGAATTTTTTAGTTAGAGCGGAAGGTATACTTACACTCTAACTAAAAAATAGATGTAACAGTATTACGACCAATTACGATTCAATATTTAACCAATCAGTGTGAAATACACCTTCTTTGTCTAAACGTTTATAGGTATGCGCACCAAAATAATCTCGTTGTGCTTGAATTAAATTCGCTGGTAAAACAGGCGAACGATAACTATCGTAATAAGCAATAGCAGCAGAAAGCGTTGGCACTGCAATACCTTGTTGAACGGCTAAACAAACCACATCACGTAATGCTTGCTGATAAGCTTGAGCTGTTTGAGAAAAATAAGGTGTTAATAACAAATTATCTATATCATTATTGTCTGCGTAAGCATCAGTAATTTTTTGTAAAAATTGTGCACGAATAATGCATCCTGCTCTAAATATTTTAGCAATTTCACCAAAATTTAACTGCCAATTATAATGAGTTGATGCAGCTTTGAGTTGTGCAAAACCTTGAGCATAAGAGATAATTTTTCCCATATAAAGTGCTTTGCGAACCTTCTCAATTAATTCTTTTTTATCACCAGTATAAGTCACCTGTTGTGGCCCTTTTAAAACTTTTGCCGCAGCAACACGCTGATCTTTAATAGCCGAAATGTAACGGGCAAATACTGATTCAGTAATCAATGATAAAGGCTCACCTAAATCTAATGCACTTTGACTGGTCCATTTACCGGTTCCTTTATTACCTGCTGCATCTAAAATCACATCTATCAGATATTGACCTTGTTCATCCTTATATTTAAAAATATCAGCAGTAATTTCAATTAAATAACTATTTAACTCGCCCTTATTCCAGTCAGTAAACACACTTGATAATTGCTCATTATCTAATCCGACCACATGTTTTAATACTGAATAGCTTTCAGCAATTAGCTGCATATCACCATACTCAATACCATTGTGAGCCATTTTCACATAATGGCCTGCGCCATCGGGTCCAATATAAGTAACACATGGTTCACCGTCAGCTTTGGCAGCGATTTTCTCTAATATTGGTGCAACTAAATCATAGGCTTCTTTTTGACCACCAGGCATAATAGATGGTCCTTTAAGTGCTCCTTCCTCACCACCAGAAACACCAGTACCAATAAAATTAAAACCCTCATCTGAAAGCATTTTATTGCGACGGATGGTATCTTCAAAATAGGCGTTACCACCATCAATAATAATGTCGCCTTTATCTAACAGGGGGCGTAGCTCATCAATTACGGCATCCGTTCCTTTACCTGCTTGTACCATTATCAGAATACGGCGCGGTTTTTCTAATGAAGCAACAAAATCTTCAATCGTAAAATGGGGAACCAATTGTTTATCGGGATGTTCAGCCATCACTTGCTCGGTTTTATCTTTAGAGCGATTATAAATCGCGACAGTATATCCACGGCTTTCAATATTAAGAGCAAGATTTCGCCCCATTACTGCCATTCCAATAACACCGATTTGTTGTTTAGACATGATTTGGCTCCTTTATATAATCTCACATGACCTTGATAATAAGGTTTTTACAACTTAAAACTTAAACGGGTTTTATAAATTATCTTATATTTTGCCATAAAAAAACCGTATCAAGATATAATACGGCTATTTTATTTTTGACTAAGCTAATTGATTCCCAAAATCATGAGCGTTTCATCATTTCAAAAAACTCGTCATTGGTTTTGGTCATCGCTAATTTATCAATTAAAAATTCCATCGCATCAATTTCACCCATTGGGTTTAAGATCTTACGTAGAATCCACATTTTTTGTAGTTCATCAGGCGAAGTCATTAAATCTTCTTTACGTGTACCTGAACGATTAAAATCAATAGCAGGGAAAACACGACGCTCAGCAATCTTACGAGATAAGTGTACTTCCATATTACCGGTACCTTTAAACTCCTCGTAAATAACTTCGTCCATTTTTGAACCGGTATCAATTAATGCTGTTGCAATAATGGTTAAGCTACCACCCTCTTCTACATTACGTGCTGCACCAAAAAAGCGTTTAGGGCGATGTAAAGCATTTGCATCCACACCACCTGTTAATACTTTGCCCGATGAAGGAATAACAGTATTGTAAGCACGCGCCAAACGAGTAATTGAGTCTAATAGAATAATCACATCTTTTTTATGTTCAACTAAACGTTTTGCTCGTTCAATTACCATTTCCGCAACTTGAACATGTCTTGCTGCTGGTTCATCAAAAGTTGAAGCAACCACTTCACCTTTAACTAAACGTTGCATCTCGGTAACTTCTTCAGGACGTTCATCAATCATCAAGACAACTAACTCACATTCAGGATGATTTACCGCTAAACTTTGTGCGATATTTTGCAGAAGCATGGTTTTACCTGCTTTCGGTGGAGCAACAATCAAACCACGTTGACCTTTACCGATAGGTGATGCTAAATCAAGTACTCTTGCTGTGATATCTTCTGTTGAACCATTACCTCGTTCCATACGTAATCGAGAATTTGGGTGAAGCGGAGTTAAGTTTTCAAAGAGGATTTTATTGCGGGCATCTTCAGGTTTATCATGATTAACTTCATTAACTTTTAATAAAGCAAAATAACGTTCACCTTCTTTAGGCGGTCTTATTTTACCGGCAATGGTATCACCCGTCCGCAAGTTAAATCGTCTGATTTGACTAGGTGAAACATAAATATCATCAGGACCCGCTAAATACGAACTATCAGCAGAACGTAAAAAGCCAAATCCATCTTGCAAAATTTCAAGCACACCGTCACCAAAGATATCTTCACCACTTTTGGCATGCTGTTTTAAAATAGCAAAAATAATGTCTTGTTTTCTAAGGCGAGCAAGATTTTCAAGACCCATTGTTTTTTCGCCAAGCGTTACAAGCTCGGAAACAGAAGTGTTTTTTAATTCAGTTAAATTCATAATTTTAAAAATTCTTGAGGATAAAATTGATATGTTTGCAATTACTGCTATTTTTGTATATTTCTTTCATTTATTAATAAAAAAATCTCTTTCTTACAATATACAAACGCAATGAATTACTAAGTTTTCAATGATAATTATGCGTTTAAATATAGACTGTTCACCCACTTAATCAATAAAAACAATGGATTGCAGAAAGGAGCTTTCGTAAGAAGTTAGCAATTTACACTAAAAAAGGTAGTCTGTCTATATTTAATTATGTTATTGAAAATAACAACGCACTTGATTTAAGCAGTAATAAGCGTAATTTTTATTACGTTTATTACTGTTTTTTATTGATTTTGTGAGGGCAGCAATCACAACTATTACAGTTGTGCTTCAATAAAACTTTTCAATTGGGCTTTAGATAACGCGCCAACTTGTGTTGAAACAACTTCACCATTTTTGAAAATGAGTAATGTAGGAATGCCACGAATACCAAACTTAGGTGCTATATTAGGATTTTCTTCAACATTTAGTTTAGCAATAACGATACGATCACTATATTCTTGAGCTATTTCTTCTAAAATAGGCGCAACCATTTTACAAGGACCACACCATTCAGCCCAAAAATCAACTAGTACGGGTTTAGTTGCTTCGTTAATGGTTTTCTCAAAACTTGCTTCAGTTAACGCAACAATATTATGACTCATTTTATTATCTCCAATAATAATATAATTTTTATGGTTTTAAATGTTAAAATATTTTCAAAGCACGCGCTAGTAATTATTATAATAGGAGATAATTATTAGTGATGTCAGTATGACTAATATGTTATAATTAAAAAACTTTGATAATTAACTTTGAAACCATAATGATTCAATCCTATCTCACCAAAACGACTTTTAGTCAGTTTCCTTTACATCCATTAGTACTAAAAGCCCTTGATCAAAATGGCTTTACTTATTGTACGCCAATTCAAGAAAAGACGTTACCGTTAACCACAAAAGGAATTGATATTGCTGGGCAGGGACAAACAGGGACAGGAAAAACCATCGCGTTTTTAGCCTCAACGTTTAATTATTTATTGAATCATCAACCATTACCTGATCATCAAACCAACCAACCTCGAGCAATCATTATCGCGCCAACTCGCGAACTCGTTGTGCAAATCTATCATGATGCTCAAGTATTATCAGAACAGACAGGCCTAAAACTAGGTTTAGCATTTGGTGGTGATGGTTATGATAAACAATTAAAAATGTTATCAGCTGGCGTCGATATTCTCATCGCAACGACAGGTCGTTTGATCGATTATGCTAAACAAAATTATATAAATCTTGAGTCAATACAAGTTGTTGTTTTAGATGAAGCTGACCGTATGTTTGACTTAGGATTTATTCGGGATGTTCGTTGGATTTTTAGACACATGACACCACCACAAAAACGATTAACTATGCTATTTTCTGCAACACTGACGCATAATGTCCGTGAATTAGCATTTGAGCATATGAATAATCCACAATATGTTGAAGTGGAACCAGAACAAAAAATTGGTCATCGTATAAAAGAAGAACTATTTTTCCCATCGAATGAAGATAAATTAGCGCTGTTACAAACACTAATAGAAGAAGAGTGGCCAGATCGCTGTATTGTGTTTGCCAATACCAAAGTTGCGTGTGAAAAAATATGGCGCCATTTAGTTGCAGATGGCCATCGAGTTGGATTATTAACTGGTGATATTGCACAAAAGAAACGTTTATCGATTCTTGAACAATTTACGCAAGGCGATTTAGATATTTTAGTGGCAACAGATGTGGCTGCGCGAGGTTTACATATTCCTCATGTAACACATGTTTTTAATTACGACTTACCCGATGACTGTGATGATTACAGACATAGAATCGGGCGTACTGGTCGTGCTGGTGCAGAAGGTTATTCTATTTCACTTGCTTGTGAACGTTACTCACAAAATTTACCCGCTATCGAAAAAGCGATTGATCATGCTATTCCTGTTAGCCAATACGATCCAACAGCACTATTAACGAATTTACCTACACCAAAGCCATTTAAACGAACATCACGTCGTAGAACGTCTTCATAACAATATTTACAAAAAAACAGTTATCCTAACATGAATTGATTTCAGGATAACTGTTATTTTCATGGTTGACTGATAATCATAATAATAGATAAAAGTTTACAACTTAATTATCCGATATATTGTCTAAAAAATCTTGATATGCAACTTCAATATCAGTTTTTGTCGATTTAGATAATACTTCTACATGGCAATAATTTAATGCACTATATAAAACAAATAGAACATTGTCCGAAATAGTCGATTTTATACTCTTAATTCGGTAAAAAGCCTCCAGATAACCAACTTTATTAAATATTTCTATATTGGTTATACCAACGCTAAATAATAGTTTTTCCAAAGATAAGTTGATATTAGGTAAAGTCTTAATTTGCTGATTTTTTAATTGAATTTTCTCACTATGTTCTAAAATAGCATATTCAATGACCATTTTGACCATAGCGTGAAGCTTATTAGGATGTTTTAACAATTCATCACTCACTTTATAATAATCAAGTGATTTTCTAGACATTGCGGTTGGTAGTGTTAATGTGGGCATATCCAAATCAATAAAAACTGAACGATAGTGATCATGCCCCCTTAAATATAGCTCACCTTTACCAATCCATCCAAACATGACTCCTTTGCTATTGATACTAAATCCACCAAAAAATGTTTTGATTGAAATATCCTCAAAGCAAGAAAAATCTTCTAGTATTTTATTTGCAAATGTTGAACTCATAATTTATTTCCATTTAAAATTAATTGACTGAATAACATAAACAACTTACTGCTCAAATAAAATTATAGTAATTTTTCTAATACTCAAACTATTTTTCAAATAAATTCATCATTTTGGGATCAGTCTTCCATAAATAAAGATAAATAAGATTATTGCTTGATAAAATATATAATTATATTGTTAGATTTACTCAATACCTTTAATAAAGGTTAAGTATTCACCAATCTTAATAATTCTTTAAAAAAGAAAAGGGGGATTAACATTGTTATTATTCTTTAAAAATTATACAATCAAGGCAACTTAACTTAATAATTTTTATTTTTTGTCAACTCCAACCAACATGATCAAAAGCGTTATTACAGTAATACTAATAGTTTGTTCTTTTGTCGCATCAGCCGATAAATTACCATTAATAGAGTCATTATCTCTCTGTAATACCAATTTTTTCAAAGCTATATATGATAATAAAGATGAGTTACTAAAAGTAACAAATGTCAATGTAATCAATAATAATCAGGCCTTTATTCCCGTTGAAAATCGCAGTGACACTAATAAAAATTATGTTTATTTTCAAACCCCTATCCACTATAACAATCTAACAATTAAAGGTTATTATGATAGTGCGATGGATTTAGGCAAAATAGGAAAATATTATTTTTGGGGTTTTATTATTGATAACGATATAAATCAAATAAAAGAGACATTAAATTTTATCAATTGGAAAGATATGGAAGATGACTTACTGTACATCGCCAATCCAATGATTCGTAACATTAATGATGATGTTCATGTATGGAAAGAAAACACCGGTACTGTAGTTGGTGTAAAAACAATTCCAGCACCGGATACAACAGAAAAATTACTCTTAATTGAAAAAGGCACAAATATGAATCTGCTTATTTGTTCTATGCAGGGCATTGTGACTAATGAATTACTCAAACAAGAGCGACCTGATATCAAATAATCTCAATTAAATTGCAGAATCATCCATCTCACCAGTACGAATACGGATAACTTGTTCTACATTATAGACAAAAATTTTACCGTCACCAATTTTGCCTGTTTGCGCTGTTTTCATAATGGTTTCAATGCACATTTCTAAAATATCATCTGATACAACCAGTTCGATTTTTACTTTGGGTAAAAAGTCCACCATGTATTCAGCGCCACGATAAAGCTCAGTATGGCCTTTTTGACGACCAAAGCCTTTAACCTCAGTCACGGTCATCCCCGTAATACCTTGATCAGCTAGCGCCTCACGAATATCATCTAGTTTAAATGGTTTGATGATAGCTTCTATTTTTTTCATATCTATTTGCCCTTAATTGCCGATGGCCAATTGTTAAATCCAAAAGCAGAAGTAATTGGATAGCGTCTGCCTTTTCCAAAGTTGCGCGTTGTAATTTTAGGACCGACAGCTGCTTGACGTCTTTTATATTCATTTATATCAACCAGTTTAATTACCTGTCTTATGGTTTGCTCTTCATACCCTTGTGACTTAAGTTGTAAAACGGTAAGATCTTGCTCAACATAACCTTTTAATATGCCATCCAAAATTTCATATGGCGGTAAACTGTCTTCATCTTTCTGATCGGGTGCAAGCTCCGCTGAAGGTGGACGAGTAATAACTCTGTCAGGAATAACATAAGAACGTGTATTGCGGAATTGAGATAATGCAAACACCATCGTTTTAGGCACATCTTTAAGTACGTCAAACCCACCTGCCATATCACCATAAAGCGTTGCATAACCAACCGACATTTCACTTTTATTGCCAGTAGTTAAAACCAGTCTTCGACGTTTGTTAGAAAGTGCCATTAAAATAACACCTCGACAACGTGCTTGCAGATTTTCTTCGGTAGTATCTTTTTGTGTTCCTGCAAATAAGGGAGTTAATGAAGACATAAATGCATCAAACATGGGTTCAATCGAGATAATATCAAATTCAACACCTAATATTTCAGCCTCTTCTTTAGCATCAGCAATACTAATATCGGCCGTATATCGAAATGGCATCATGACGGCTTGTACTTTATCTTTACCAAGCGCATCAACGGCAATAGCAAGCGTCAAAGCAGAATCGATCCCACCAGATAGTCCCAATACCGCCCCTTGAAAACCATTTTTAGTAATATAATCACGGGTTGCCAAAACTAATGCATCATATACCGATGCTAATTGAGATTGTTCTGTTATCTCAACTTGTTGAGATGGGTAATTAGAAGAAAACGCAAAAAAGGCAACTTGCTCTTGAAAGGATTTCAATTGGCAAATGATATCGCCATGCTCATTACAGACAAAAGAATCACCGTCAAATATCAGCTCATCTTGCCCCCCTACTTGATTAACATAAATAATCGGTAATTGAGTACGAGTAGCATGTGCTTTAATTAAATCTTGTCGTTGTTTTTGTTTTTGATAATCATAAGGTGAAGCATTGATAGTGATGACAAAATCGGCTTGTGCTTGTTTGATATCATCAATAGGTTGATTTTGCCAAAGATCTTCACAAATTAATAAGCCTATTTTTTGACCTTTAAATTGCACTACACAAGTTTGTGTTCCAGCAGTAAAGTAACGTTTTTCATCAAATACATCATAATTAGGAAGCAACTGTTTATGATAACTTGATAACAATTTTCCTTCGGCAAAAAACGAAAGTGAGTTATAAATTTTATCACCTTGCCAATCTGGATGACCAACAATCACAGCACATTTTGTGCTAGCTTGTTGGATATTTGATAATGCTTTTTGGCAACGTTGTTTAAAATCTGAACGAAAGATAAGATCTTCAGGTGGATAACCACATAACGCTAATTCTGAAAAGATAATAAGATCACAAGATACATGGCTATTGATTAATTCAATAATTTTTTGAGCATTGCCTTCTATATCGCCTACGCGCCAATTTTTTTGAGCTAAAACAAGAGATATTGACATATTAAATTTAATATTACTAAACAAAATTGGCGATAAGTTTAAATGATTCTAAGTTGCACTGCTACTTTTTTATCGCTAACATGCAACAATAAATTAGCTTTGACTTGTCTGGGTATTATTATGCAAAAAATTTTAAATGTGGCGCTAGCAAAACGTAGTTATCCTATTACTATCGGCGAAAATCTTTTAACTCAATTTAAACATTTCAAACTCCAGCCAGGTCAACGTGTATTAATCGCAACCAATGACACCATTGCCCCACTATATTTACAAACTTTAATTGATATGCTTGAAGACAACGGTATAAAAACTGATTTTGTCATTTTGCCTGATGGTGAACAATATAAAACCATGGAAACATGGAATAAAATTCTTACCGCTTTGCTTGCCAATAATCATACACGCAATTCCAGACTAATTGCATTAGGTGGTGGCGTTGTTGGTGATGTCGCTGGATTTGCGGCATCAGCGTATCAACGAGGAATTAAATTTATACAAGTGCCCACAACTTTACTTTCGCAAGTGGACTCGTCTGTTGGTGGTAAAACCGCCATTAATCACCCTCTTGGTAAAAATATGATTGGCGCATTTTATCAACCTCAATCAGTGGTTATCGATCTCAATTGTTTAAAAACGTTACCACAGCGTGAATTATCAGCAGGTCTGGCCGAAGTCATAAAATATGGCATTATTATGGATGCTGATTTTTTTAATTGGTTAGAATTGCACATTGACCAGTTACTTAAATTAGATGTCGAAGCACTCAGTTATTGCATTTATCGCTGCTGCGAACTCAAAGCACAGGTAGTTGCGGCCGACGAAACCGAACAAGATATGCGTGCAATTTTAAATCTGGGTCATACTTATGGTCATGCCATCGAAGCAGAATTAGGTTATGGTAATTGGTTACATGGTGAGGCTGTCAGTGTCGGTATGTTGATGGCTGCTCAAACAGCTAAACTGTTCGGTAAATTTACAACCGCTGATATTGATCGTATTAAAACACTGCTTATTAGAGCAAAACTTCCAGTTACTCGGCCATCTCAAATGACAAGTGATGCTTATATTCCTCACATGTTACGCGATAAAAAAGTTTTATCAGGCAAACTCAGGCTAGTTATTCCGACACAAATTGGACAAGTTGAAGTGCTTGATGGCATTGATAAAAACATCGTCCTTGAGTCGATAGAACGAACATAATAATGTATATAATAGTGAATTATTAGATTGGTAGTTAAGTATACAAAATAAGGAGCACAGAAATCTGGCTCCTTTAGCTTAAATGCGAACTTATTATTAATTGTTCGATTGTCTTTGTTTAGTAAATTTATAAATCATGTTTAACACTAAGCCAACAAAGGCTACAGCGATCGCAATATAAAATGCGTAAGTATAACTGCCATTATTATTGATAAGGATATCCGCCGTTAATTTTGGTGCAAAAAATGCCGCTGAAGAATAACCCACAAAAATAATACCGTAGTTAACACCTTGGTGAATCGGTCCATAATTTTCCATAACCATTGGTGGGAACACGCCCATCACACCACCAAAGCATAAACCAAGCGCGATAATTCCTATTGCAAATCCGGCTTGTGTTGGAATAAATAAAAATGCCATAAAAGCCAAAATAATTACCGAAAAGATAATATCTAATGTTCGATTACGACCAAGTTTATCCGATACCGTTCCCCAAACAACTCGCCCAGCACAATTACTTAATGAATATAAACTGACATAAAATGCTGCTGCCACAGAAGATAGCCCAAACATGTTTTGCCCAATACTCGATGCATTCGAAGCTATCATCAACCCAGAAAATGCACCAGTACCTAACATAAAAAATATGAGGTAAAAATATGGCGTTTGTAGCATTTGTTGCCAATTTTTGTTAACAATAGGCGCATTTTGTTGGCTGTGTGCTTGAGTCCAACCTTGCGGTTGATAATTAGCGGGTGCTACCTTTATAAAGAAACTGGCAACAATAACCACAGCTATATAGGTACAACCTAGAATTTGGAAAGCATATAGCACATCAAAACGCTCAATCAAATGGTTACCGATTGGTGCTGATATAATTGCAGCGCCCCCCATACCTGCTGTAATGATACCTGAAGCAAGACCTTTTTTATCAGGAAATAATTTAATGGTATTACTTAAACAGCCCGAATAAGCAAGCCCTTGACCAAAGCCACTTAATAAGCCATAAGTCACATAAAGCATTAGTGGACTGGTCACATAACCCGTCAGAAAAAAGCCTAGTCCAAATAGCAAACCACCTAAAACACTAGACCATTTAGCTAATCCTCTATCCGTTAAAAAGCCACCTAAAATCATAGGAATTGGGCCAACAGCTGAATTGATAGCAAACGCTGTCATCACCTCTGACATACTCCAATTTTTAGCGGCACTTAAAGGACCGGCAAAAACACTAAAAGCATAAATCGCACCAGTACAAAGCAAGATTGATGTTGATGCTATCAGTACAAGCCATCGATTGAGATTTCTAGTTTGTTGTTCCATGTCCAGACTCCATTCTTGACTTGATATCTTTCAAAGCAGTTTTTCCCGCAATTCGTCCAAAGGTAAAAATATCGGTTAGTGAATTACCACCCAATCTATTACCCGCATGGATACCCCCAGCTACTTCTCCTGCCGCATATAAGCCAGAAATTTTTTGTCCTGATTTATCCAAAACATGGGTTTGTGTATCGATTTTTAGTCCACCCATTGTATGATGCACCGCTGGTTTTCTTGGTGTTGCATAAAATGGAGCGACTTCTACTTTCAAATCAAATACATCTTTACCAAATTCAGGATCATACCCAGCATCAGCATACGCATTATAGTTGGCAATCGTTTGTTTAAAAATATCAGCATCCATTCCCAATTTTTCGGCCAATTCTTCTAAAGTGTCTGCACAAAATAGCGTACCAGCCGCAATTTGCTTATCAA
Organism: Gilliamella sp. B2838; assembly: GCF_026536185.1. Classification (NCBI taxonomy): domain Bacteria; kingdom Pseudomonadati; phylum Pseudomonadota; class Gammaproteobacteria; order Orbales; family Orbaceae; genus Gilliamella; species Gilliamella sp. B2838. The sequence goes on along the minus strand of NZ_JAFNOO010000015.1, from coordinate 10,497 downwards.
TTTTTTCTTGTGATGTGTTGTAAGCCGTCTTTTTGATTTCTTCATCAGCTATTAAATAAAATAATCCACCATTATCAATAGCGGCTTGTGTAAGTTTGTCTCGGCTGCCATATTCATTAACAAAACGTTTTCCTTGCTTGTTAACCATAATGAAATTTTGTGGTGGAACTTGTAACCCACTAAATAATGCCCCAGTCTCTGGGTCAGAAACAGGCATCATTTGTGAAAAGCCCATACCAACCAGATCCGCACCAACACTTTGTCCTAACAAAATACCATCACCAGTGATTGCCGGAGAATTAGAGGTTTTAATATTGTCATCAATTTCAGTCCAATAAGTGTTATACTCTTTGAGCATTTTGGTATTAGCACCAAAACCACCCGATGCCAAAATGACAGCATCGGCTTTAACGGTAACTTTTTTACCATTTAAACCTTGTCCAATTACCCCAGACACATGCCCATCTTCAACAATTAACGATTTAACAGCCGTATCGGTTATGATAATTCCTCCCTTATCTTCTACATATTTTTGCAATGCAGAAACATAAGCATAACCTTCACTTTTTAACGGTTTATGACCTCGACGCCATAAAGCTCCTACTGGCATAGTGACATCATGTTTATCAAATTCAACACCAATATTTTCAAGCCATTTAACCGATTCTAGCGCCTCATCAGTCAAGATTTTAACCAGATCATATTGTCCATAAATTACATTTCCTAATTGGTCGGTACGCTTACCGCCAAGATAGGTTTGAATACGATGAAGTAGTGCCGAATCAAATAGGTAACCGGTTTTGCCTTTATTTTCTGATAAATAATCATTAATTTGCTGTTTTAAGCTTCTAAAATCTTGCAAATATTCAGGATCAATCACGGACTCATCAATTGCTACTATTTCAGATAAAGTATGGCTTTCGCCCGCGATAGCATCGAAAGTATTTTGCCATTTAGGATTGGCGGCATTCATTGGACCACCAGTACGGACAGTATTCCCACCAACGGCTGGAAATTTTTCAACAACGACAACGCGCTTGCCTTCTTGTAAAATACTTGCCGCGGCTGATAATCCTGCACCACCAGCACCAACCACAACGACATCTGTTACATATTGCGCATCACTATTATCAAGCGCGCTTGGTGCTTTTGGTCTTTTCCTTAATACATCAGGATTAGCACCTGCCATTTTAATGGCTTTTGCCACACCATCAATAACACCATTACTTGTAACCGATGCACCAGAAATCAAATCGACATTCAGTGTCTGACCTTCAAGGATTTGAGATGGAATACGTTTAAACACAACGTCAGCAATACCTTCTGACTCGCCTTCGGTATCAATATCAATCGATTCAATGCGGTCAGTTGATAAAGTAACAACCATAGGTAAATCGCCATTATGACCCGGTGCTGTTACACAATATTTACCTGGTTCATACGAGATTTCTTCCGGCACATTAAGTAAATTGACAACTTGAGTAAATCGCAAAAAACGTAAAAAACAGCTTTCTAAAAAATCGACTGTTCGTTCTGATTTAAGATTACCTTGCTCATCAAAAGCTTGATGGGCTCGACCCAGTAAAAATTCAGAGCCCGGCATAACTGTTGCATTAACCCCTGGCGCATCAAGGATTTGACGTAAATGTAATTGTGCTCGAGAAGAGCCTTGTACATCATAAGATGCACCAACAATCATAACCGGTTTACCATCAAACGGATGCAAATTAAATGACAACCATTCAATGATACTTTTTAAGGCCGATGGAATTGAGTGATTATGCTCTGGCGTGGCAAGAATAACACCATCTGCTTGAATAATTTTATTATTAAAATTCTGAATGATAGGACTATTAGATTGGTCATCTGACTCATTAAACATTGGAACATCGGTCAACTCTAATATTTCAATTTCGGCTTTATGACTAAAATGTTTTTGCATAAATTGCAATAACATGCGGTTATAAGATTCTTGAGCATTTGTTCCTACTATACCAATAAATTTCATAACGATGCTCCTTCTTCTGCGGCCTGTTTCCAACTAAATTTTTTATTTTGATCTGTATTAATTTTTGCTGTTTTGAGTAATTGATTAGTAATGGACACAAATAATAAAAATTCATCAAAGCATTCATCTAACTCTTTGACTTTATCAGCATAAACAAGATTACCTTGATCATCAAAAGCCTGTAACGACTGCCCTAATAAAAACTCCGAGCTTGGCATAATTCGTGCTTTTAATTCTGGTGCATCCAAAATTTGGCGTAAATGAGCCTGAGCCCTTGATGACCCCAACATACCATGTGAAGCACCGACAATCATTACACATTTATTAATCAGTGGGCGGGTAGTATAAGACAACCACTCAATAACACTTTTCAACGCAGCGGTAATGGAATGATCATATTCGGGAGTAGCAATAATCACACCATCTGCGGCTAGTATTTTATCCGATAGCTCTTTTACTGCTGCTGGCGGAGTTTTATCCTTAGGTTCATTAAATGCTGGTAATGATTTAATTTCACAGACCTCAATTTCTGCTTTTTCGGCAAAATGCGTTCGCATAAAATGCAGTAATTTTCTATTAGTAGAACGATCAGAATTCGTTCCGACTATAGCAACAAATTTCACTTTAAAACCTCACTTAGTACCTTGCGGCACAATTTTGTTAATATTTAATTTTCGTAATACAAATTCTTTAGCTAATCACACAAAATGGTAAAATAAATTCTTGTTCTATTAATTATGTTAATTATTGTGCAATATGATTTGTTATCTAGTGTAAAATAGAAAAAAATATTTGTGAAATAGCTGATTAATTATGGGGTTATAACTAATTTGTTATAATCTTAAAAAGGATGAAAACAAGCGGAATGGCTAAAATTAATTCACTAATAATGCTGCAATATATTGATGTTTTAGTTAAGCATGGTAATTATACCAAAGCAGCACAAAACCTTTATATCTCGCAATCTTACCTAACACAAACCATAAAAAAAATTGAAAATGAACTAGGTATTGAAATCATCAATCGACAAACCGTCCCATTACAGTTAACCGAAGCGGGAAAAATTTATTATGAATATCTCACGTCGTTAGTCAACAAACAGGAACAGTTTAGAAAAAAAATCCAAAAATATACTGATACTAACTACACAGCAATTCAAATCGGTGTATTGCCAAGCTTAGGAACCTACTTATTACCTCTAGTTCTACCTGCTTTTATGCAAAAATATCCCAATATTAAAATCGAATTACATGAATATATGCCCAAAAACAGTGAAGAAAAAACCATTAACCAAACTCTCGATTTTTTTATTGGGCAAAATCCTGAAACAATATCCCCAAATTTAATTAGTCATAAATGTGGTAAACATCATTATTATGCACTTATACCAGAAAGTTCTAAACTTTATCGAAAAAAAACAAGTAATATTGAATGTAATCATTCTTTTATAAAAAAATTATTGCAAGAAAAACTTATTCTAACGTCTCACGGTTCAGGTATACGACAACAAATTGAATACCTCATTGCAAAATATAAGATTAAACCCGATATCGTACTTGAAAGCAGTAACATTTTTACTCTTGTCGAATTAGCAAAAAAAGGAATGGGGGTGACGTTTATTCCGGAAAGTGTCAATATCTGCGGAAAAACTGGCGATTTAGCATATAATTTGATCCCCCTACCATTAGAATTCATCTCGTTAAGTTATTTCATTGCATATTCAGCAAATAAAATGCTTAGCGTAGCTGAAAAAGAATTCGTCAACCTTTTCGTCTCTTCCTTTAATCAATAATACAAAGATGAAAACCAAACGAGTGTTAACGCGGTAACATCATATAAATACCTAGATCAATAGACCATTAGAACTAGCATATTCATGATTTTTGGTGATAACTATCCCTTCGATATGGTCAATTTTATTTATTTGCTTAATTACCTGTTGAGCAGAATAACCATATAATTGTGTAGTCCATATTTCGCCATCTATAGCATGCTCAGTCACAATAGTAATACTTTCAATATCGGTTTCAACTGGATAACCTGTTTGACTATCAAAAATATGATGATAGGTTTTACCATTATAGTTAAATGTTCTTTCATAGATACCAGAAGTCACCACTGATTGATTTTGAATCTTCAAAACAGTAATCACATTGCCTCTGGTTAAGAAGGGATTTTGAATGCCTACTCGCCAATATCCATCATCATGAAAAGGACACGCCCCAAATGTTAATACATTTCCACCTAAATCAATATACGCTGCGTGAGCATTTTGTTGTTTAAAAAATTCAATAACTTTATCAGCAAAATAACCTTTGGCTAACGCACCTAAATCGATTGCCATTCCAGAATGCTTTAACAACACAGATGAATTATCTTCATCTAAAAGAATATCATTAGGGTTAATGAGTGTTAAAAGTTGATTGATTTCTGAAACAGAAGGATATCTAGCATCACTAAAGCCAACCCGCCACGCTTGAATAAGTGGTCCTATTGCAATATTTAAAAAACTATTTTTTGCTAAACTCTGAGTTTTGCCTATTTTTATTAATCTAAAAAGATCAGATTGCAGTTTTACGGGTTTAATACCCGCATTAAGATTAACCTGCATTAATTGAGAATCTAAGCGATTAGCACTAAAGCGCTGTTCGTAGTCGATTAACATTTTTTGAGCTTGATTCAATAAGTGTTCAACCTCATCATGTTCTAGCCATATTTGAATCTTCGTGCCCATCAAATTAAGCAAGCGCTTACCTTGGTTCATTTTGCTTTGTTCCTAAAATTAATATCTTAATACCTTACAATGATAAAATAGGAAAATCTAGCCATCACCAAAGACTTGTTAATAATAAATCATTTCAAACATATAAAGTGTAAATATTTCATTACAATAAAGTGTAAAATAGCTTTTCTGGTATAGAAAAAATCAAAAAAATATCGATTATACCAACATTAAATTATTATCTTTGTAAAATTCACAAAATATCATTTACTATAATGTAATTTTGTGTTTACATATTAACCGTTAATTGTAATATTTTTTTTACAAAAAAGTTTAAATGATTTTAACTAGGAAAATACAATGTTAAAAGACACACTGAATAATGTTCGAATTCGAGATGAACACATGCTCATTACACCTGATGAAATAAAAAAACTTTATCCATTATCAAGTGAGTTAGAAAAACAAATTAGTTTATCTAGACAAACAGTCGTTGATATTTTAGAACGCCGCGATCACCGGCTACTTGTTGTTTGTGGCCCTTGCTCAATTCATGATACCGATGCTGCAATTGAGTATGCGCATCGATTAAAAAAACTTTCAGATGAAGTAAAAGATAATCTATTTATTGTGATGCGTGTTTATTTTGAAAAACCAAGAACCACCGTTGGTTGGAAAGGCATGATCAACGATCCACATATGGATAGTTCATTTGATATTGAATATGGTCTAAAAAAAGCACGAAAATTATTACTGGATATCGCGCAAATTGGCTTGCCAATGGCAACAGAAGCTTTAGATCCTAACACTCCACAGTATATCGGTGACTTAATTAGTTGGTCTGCTATCGGTGCAAGAACCACTGAATCACAAACACATCGAGAAATGGCTTCTGGATTATCGATGCCAGTTGGTTTTAAAAATGGAACAGATGGCAGTTTAGATGTTGCAATCAATGCGATGAAATCAGCGTCTATGGCACATCGTTTTGTTGGTATCAATCAACAAGGGCAAGTTACTGTCCTACAGACAATGGGTAATCCACACGGGCATGTTATTTTACGTGGTGGAAAAACGCCAAACTATGATGCTCAAAACGTATCATTATGTGAAATTCAAATGAAAAAAGCCGGTTTAGTACCAAATTTAATGATTGATTGTAGCCACGCTAATTCCAATAAAGATTATCGTAATCAACCAATTGTAGCTAATTCAATTATTGAGCAAATTGAGAACGGTAATAATTCAATTATTGGGGTTATGATTGAAAGTAACTTATTTGAAGGTAATCAATCGTCAGAACAACCAAAAGAAAACTTTAAATATGGTGTATCGGTTACTGATGCTTGTATTAACTGGGACAGCACTGATGAGTTATTACGAAAAATGAATAGCTTGTTAGCTGAGCCTTTATTAAAAAGACAACAACAACCAATAACCGCTTAATTGGTTGAAAACACATTATCGCCGACTTTTATCGGCGATAATTTTTATGTTAACCTAATTGCCGACGAGCGTTACGGAATATCCGCATCCATGGGCTATCTTCCCCCCAATTATTAGGGTGCCATGAATTACTTACCGTTCTAAATACCCGCTCTGGATGCGGCATCATAATTGTTGCGCGTCCATCTTTAGATGTCACAGCAGTAATACCATTAGGTGAACCATTTGGATTAGCCGGATATTGCTGGGTAACTTGACCAAAGTGGTCAATATAACGCACAGCAACAAGTTTGGCTGCCTCTAAATGAGTTAGATGATTTTCGTCATTAACTTCAACCTGTCCTTCCCCATGTGAAACTGCAATTGGCATATGACAACCCGCCATATCAGTAAAGAATAAAGAAGGGCTTTGCTGAATCTGCACTAAACTAAAGCGCGCTTCAAAGCGTTCTGATAAATTACGCACAAAACGTGGCCATAATTCAGCACCTGGAATCAGATCTTTCAAATTAGACATCATTTGACAACCATTACAGACACCAAGAGATAGCGTATCGTTACGATTAAAAAACTGTTCAAACTCATGACGAACACGTTCATTAAAAAGCACTGATTTAGCCCAGCCTTCACCGGCCCCTAACACATCACCATATGAGAAGCCACCACAAGCAACAACGGCTTTAAATTGATCTAAACTGGTGTCACCAGCAAGTAAATCGGTCATATGCACATCGATTGCAGCAAAACCAGCCCGATCAAAGGCGGCAGCCATCTCGACATGTGAATTTACACCTTGTTCACGTAAAATAGCGACTTTAGGTTTTATACCTTTGGCTATAAATGGGGCTGCTATATCTTGCTGTGGATCGAATGTTAATAACACATTTAGACCCGGATCGTTTTCATTTTGTTTTGCCTGATGTTCTTGATCGGCACATAGCGGATTATCACGTAAGCGTTGCATCTGCCAAGTGGTTTCTGCCCACCATGTTCTTAACGTTAAACGTGACTCACTAAAAACAACTGCTGATTGATTTCGAATAATAAACTGCTGCCCAACTTTAGCACTACCAAGCACTTGCACGCAGTGAGATAAATTAAACTGCTTAAAGCACGCCATTACCTGATCTAAGTGACTATTTGCAATTTGAATAACAGCACCTAATTCCTCATTAAACAGCGCGGCAATCACATCATGACCTAGCATCGAAATATCAACATCTATGCCACAATGTCCAGCAAAAGCCATCTCAGCTAAGGTAACCACTAAGCCACCATCTGAACGATCATGATAGGCAAGCAATAAATTTTGATTTACTAGCATTTGCATAGCTTGATAAAAACCAGCCAACGCTTTAGCATCATGAACATCTGCCGTTTTTTGACCTAAATGGCGATAGACTTGGGCAAGGGCTGTCGCACCAAGAGCCTGATGTCCTTTTGATAAATCGATAAATAATAATGTATTATCTTGATCTACACAAAGTTGAGGTGTAACAGTTTTGCGAACATCTTCAACCCGAGCAAAGGCCGAAATCACCAATGATAACGGCGAAGTTACCGATCTTTGTTCACCATCTTGCTGCCAAGTGGTTTTCATTGACATGGAATCTTTTCCAACAGGAATAGCAAGTCCCAAAGCCGGGCATAACTCTTCACCAATAGCTTTCACTGCTTGATAAAGTCCGGCATCTTCGCCTGGGTGACCGGCAGCGGCCATCCAGTTAGCCGAAAGTTTAATTCGTTTAATATCACCAATATTCGTTGCTGCAATATTGGTAATCGCTTCACCAACAGCTAACCTTGCTGAAGCGGCAAAGTTGAGTAATGCAACTGGCGCACGTTCACCAATTGACATTGCTTCACCATAATAACTATCTAAACTCGCTGTGGTAACAGCACAATCAGCCACCGGTACTTGCCATGGACCGACCATCTGATCACGTGCCACCATACCCGTGACAGTTCGATCACCAATAGTAATTAAAAATGTTTTTTCAGCAACTGTTGGTAAATGTAACACACGTTTTACCGCATCATATAAATTAATGTCAGAGGTTGAAAAATTATCACCATGAGCTTGATAGGTTTTTACATCGCGTAACATTTTCGGTGTTTTACCTAAAAGAACATCTAAAGGTAGATCAATAGGATTATTGTTAAAGTGATTATCATGCAAAACCAACGCTTTATTTAACGTTGCACTACCAATTACAGCATAAGGTGCGCGTTCTCGCTGACACAATTTATCAAAAAGCATCAAACTTTCGGGGCGAATAGCTAGCACATAACGTTCTTGTGATTCATTACACCAAATTTCTAACGGTGACATGCCAGGCTCATCGTTTAAGATATTTCTCAATTCAAATTGACCACCACAACCACCATCATTAACAAGCTCCGGCATGGCATTAGATAACCCACCCGCCCCAACATCATGAATAAATAAAATAGGGTTGTCATCGCCTAATTGCCAACAGCGATCTATCACTTCCTGACAACGACGCTCCATTTCAGGGTTATCACGTTGTACTGAAGCAAAATCCAGATCAGCATCAGATTGACCGGATGTCATTGAAGATGCGGCTCCGCCACCTAATCCGATATTCATAGCAGGTCCACCTAAAACAATCAATTTAGAACCTACCGGAAATTCACCTTTTTGAATATGATCACGACGAATATTCCCTATTCCACCCGCAAGCATAATGGGTTTATGGTAACCTCTAACCTCTTCACCATTGTAACTATTTACCTTTTCTTCATAAGTACGAAAATAGCCCAATAAAGCAGGACGACCAAATTCGTTATTAAAAGCAGCCCCACCTAAAGGTCCGTCAATCATAATATCAAGCGCACTCACGATACGATCAGGCTTACCAAAATCATATTCCCAAGGTTGAACAAAATCTGGTATACGTAAATTTGATACTGAAAAACCAACTAATCCTGCTTTTGGTTTGGCGCCGCGCCCTGTCGCACCCTCATCTCGAATTTCACCGCCACTACCGGTTGCCGCTCCAGGCCAAGGTGATATTGCTGTTGGGTGATTATGCGTTTCAACTTTCATCAAAATATCTGCATATTCTTGAGAATAGCTATAGGTTTTATTTTCGTTATCAGCAAAAAAACGTCCAACCATAGAGCCATCCATCACCGCTGCATTATCTTTATAAGCCGAGGAGACATAATCTGGTGTGCTTTCAAACGTATTTTTGATCATTTTAAATAGCGATTTAGGCTGCTTTTTGCCATCTATAACCCAATCAGCATTAAAAATTTTATGTCGACAATGTTCAGAATTCGCTTGTGCAAACATATAAAGTTCAATATCGGTCGGATTACGATTTAACTTTTTAAAATTTTCGATTAAATATTCAATTTCATCCGATGCTAATGCTAAACCCAATTTAAGATTGGCTTGCTCTAAAGCTTGTCGCCCCTGCCCTAACAAATCAATGGTAACAACTGGTGCGGGTTGTTCAATTTTAAATAGTTGATCAGCTTGATCAAAACTCGTTAATACCGATTCCATCATCCGATCATGTATTAATGCTGCAAACTCATTTTTTTGGATGTCGGTTAACGCCGAACTCACTTGCACATAATAGGCAATACCTCGCTCAATGCGATGAATGTGCGATAGACCACAATTATGTGCAATATCAGTTGCTTTTGATGACCATGGCGAAATCGTACCGGCTCGAGGTGTAACTAAAAAGAGTAATTTACTGTCTTTATTTTGAATATCGATTTGGGCATTTTTAGAACCATATTGCAACAAACTTTCGAGCGTAGATTGTTGATCCGCTGTTAAATCACCAAACAAGTCAATAAAGTGAATGTATTGCGCTTCTAAGTTAATAACAGGAATCGATGTTTCACGGCAAGTTGATAAGATTTTACTAATACGAAATGCAGATAGAGCAGAACAACCAGCTAAGATTTTCATGTAAGTTACTCTTTTTAAGCCAAAAATAAGTAAAAATAGAGCAATATTATAAAAGAAAGTAACCCAAGTGGCTATCTTAAATAGTGTATAAAATTTTTTTTTGTTGGTAAAACCAACTAGCCTTTCATCATAAAAAACACGAAATAAAATGCAATTATTCAACTATTTCAAACTAAAAACAATTTCACTAAATGGCAATATCTGTTATGCTCTTGATGAAAAAAACTACAACCAATAATTTATAAAACGTTAGTACGTTGATTAACTTGAAATAAAAGGATACTACTATGCCTAAGGCGCTCAGCAACCTAATTAGCACATTAGGTGAAAAAGCTGGCATTAACAACATGTTATCAGATGTTAGCCATA
>NZ_JAFNOO010000014.1:0-42806 GCF_026536185.1 Gilliamella sp. B2838 | reverse complement strand
TTAAAGTTGTTTTACCATGGTCAACGTGGCCGATTGTACCAACGTTAACGTGGGGTTTTGTACGTTCAAATTTTTCTTTAGACATCTTAATGTTCCTTTATTTAACCACTTCCCTAATTCAATAGGGAAGTGTTACTTTATTTATATAAATAATTATTTCGCTTTACGAGCTTCAATAATTGCGGTTGCAATATTTGTTGGTGCTTCATTGTACTTCAAGAACTCCATTGAGTAAGAAGCACGACCTTGTGTTTGTGAACGAAGGTCTGTTGCATAACCAAACATTTCTGAAAGTGGAACTTGTGCTTTAACTGTTTTACCAGTTGCAGTATCTTCCATACCTTCGATCATACCACGACGACGGTTTAAGTCACCGATAACGTCACCCATATAATCTTCAGGGGTTTCAACTTCTACTTTCATAATCGGTTCTAAAAGCACAGGTTTAGCTTTCATGAAGCCTTCTTTAAATGCCATTGAACCGGCAATTTTAAATGCCATTTCTGATGAGTCGACATCATGGTAAGAACCATCAAAGATAGTGACTTCAACATCAACAATTGGGTAACCAGCAAGAACACCGTTTTTCATTTGTTCTTGACAGCCTTTATCAACTGCTGGGATGTATTCTTTAGGAACCACACCACCAACAATTTCGTTGTTGAATTTGTAGCCTTCGCCACCCGCTTCCAATGGTTTGATTTTTAACCATACATGACCATATTGACCACGACCACCAGACTGACGAACAAATTTACCTTCTTGTTCAACTTCATTGCGAATTGTTTCACGGTAAGCAACTTGTGGTTTACCAACATTTGCTTCCACTTTAAATTCACGTTTCATACGGTCAACGATGATTTCTAAGTGTAGTTCACCCATACCAGAAATAATGGTTTGACCTGATTCTTCATCAGTGTGTACACGGAATGAAGGATCTTCTTGTGCTAGTCGACCTAAAGCAAGACCCATTTTTTCTTGGTCAGCTTTAGTTTTTGGTTCTACTGCAACAGAAATAACGGGTTCAGGGAACTCCATTCTTTCAAGAATGATAGGTGCGCTTTCAGCACATAGTGTATCACCTGTTGTTACATCTTTAAGACCGATTGCCGCAGCGATGTCACCAGCGCGAACTTCTTTGATTTCTTCACGTTTGTTAGCGTGCATCTGAACGATACGACCAAAGCGTTCTTTTTTATCTTTAACAGAGTTAAGAACAGTATCACCAGAGTTAACCACACCAGAGTAAACACGGAAGAATGTTAAGTTACCAACAAATGGGTCAGTTGCAATTTTAAATGCTAATGATGAGAATGGTTCATCATCACTTGAATGACGTTCTGCTGGTTCACCATCTGGTAATTCACCTTTAATCGCTGGAACATCAGTCGGTGCTGGTAAATATTCAACAACTGCATCAAGCATGAATTGAACACCTTTATTTTTAAAGGCACTACCACAAGTTACTAAGATGATTTCATTAGCAAGTACGCGTTCACGTAATGCTTTTTTCACTTCTTCTTCAGTTAACTCTTCACCACCAAGGTATTTTTCCATTAACTCTTCGTTTGCTTCAGCTGCAGCTTCCATTAAGTTAGCACGCCATTCTTCGACTTGCTCAACCATGTCAGCAGGCACATCTTCATAAGTAAATGTTACGCCTTGATCAGCATCGTTCCAGTTAATTGCTTTACGTTTAAGTAAATCAACTACACCAGTAAATCCTTCTTCAGCACCGATTGGTAATACTAATGGAACAGGTACTGCTGCTAAACGTGTTTTGATTTGTTCTACAACACGTAAAAAGTTAGCACCCATACGGTCCATTTTGTTTACAAATGCGATACGTGGAACTTTATATTTGTTTGCTTGGCGCCATACTGTTTCTGATTGAGGTTGAACACCACCAACCGCACAGTAAACCATAACTGCACCATCAAGTACACGCATAGAACGTTCAACTTCGATTGTGAAGTCAACGTGTCCCGGGGTGTCGATGATATTGATACGGTGTGGTTCAAATTGTTGTCCCATACCAGACCAGAATGCAGTGGTCGCCGCTGACGTGATAGTAATACCACGTTCTTGTTCTTGTTCCATCCAGTCCATGGTAGCTGCGCCATCATGAACTTCACCAATTTTATGACTTACACCAGTGTAAAACAAAATACGTTCAGTTGTTGTCGTTTTACCTGCGTCAATGTGTGCACTGATACCGATATTGCGGTAGCGTGCTATAGGGGTTGTACGAGCCATATTAATCCTCTATTTAGAATCGTTTGCTTAATAAAATATCATTTAGGTGGACTGACAGTAGATATGTGCTGTCAGTCTATTTTCAAGCCACTTAATATAAATGGTTGATTACCAACGATAGTGTGCAAACGCTCTATTAGCCTCAGCCATACGATGAACATCTTCACGTTTTTTCACAGCGGTACCTTTGTTTTCAAAAGCATCCATAAGTTCATTCGCTAGGCGTAAAGCCATTGATTTATCGCCACGTTTACGTGCAGCATCTACAATCCAACGCATTGCAAGTGCATTTCGACGAACAGGACGCACTTCAACAGGAACTTGGTATGTAGAACCACCAACGCGACGAGACTTAACTTCTACAGTTGGTCTTACGTTATCTAGTGCAACTTCGAAAGCTGCTAAGTGGTCTTTTCCACTACGCTCAGCTAATTTATCAAGAGCTGAATATACGATTGATTCTGCGATAGATTTTTTACCATCTACCATTAAAATATTGACAAATTTTGCCAGTAAATCTGAACCGAATTTCGGATCAGGTAAAATTTTTCTTTGACCGACAACATGACGACGTGGCATTGGAATACTCCGTTTATATGTTATAAATTTTCAGGTTTACCCAAAACTCAAATGAGTTAAATGGAATTTTATAGTTTGGCCTTACTTAACGGAGTACCATTAAGCTTTAGGTCGTTTTACACCGTATTTAGAACGGCTTTGTTTGCGATCTTTAACACCTGCGCAGTCTAATGCACCACGAACAGTATGATAACGAACACCAGGTAAATCTTTAACACGACCACCGCGGATTAAAATCACGCTATGTTCTTGTAAGTTATGACCTTCACCACCGATGTAAGAAGTCACTTCAAAACCGTTGGTTAAACGTACACGGCATACTTTACGTAATGCTGAGTTAGGTTTTTTCGGTGTAGTTGTGTAAACACGTGTACAAACACCGCGTTTTTGCGGGCATGCTTCAAGGGCAGGAACGTTACTTTTCGCTTCCTTTAGGGCTCTTGGTTTGCGTACCAGCTGATTAATTGTTGCCATTAATAAGCTCCTGATTAATTAAAATAAATTTAAAATTGCATTTTAGATACGTAATTAATAACTGTAGACCAAAACCTATGTATATAAGTTTTGGGTCGCAAGATTCTAGACCCCAACAGGCATAATGTCAAGTATTACCACAAGTTGTTTGTCGGGTTTAACACATATTTAATATCAATATTAGCTAGGTATAGTTGAGTATCATCGGTAGGCGGATTATTTTTATCTTAGTAAGATTTTTAGCCACTAAAATAGTCTTTATTATACAGTTAGTTGTAATTGATAGTTTGAGTTTAGGTACACTTGTATTTTATGTGTAATTATTAACATAGTTTTATCGATAAAGATTAAAATTATATTAATCAAATTTTTGCATTAAAAAATGGTAATATTATACTGGATCTTGAATTTACCCTGTATCAAATAACATCGATGAAAAGCGAATCTTACAAAGTTGTTTTACTCTTTAATGCAAACAATATTTATGACCGCCAAATATTAAAGGGCATAGGCGATTATTTGAAATTGCATAATATTCATTGGAATATTTATATTTCAGAAACCCTGCGTTATGATGCAAAAGCCGCTTTTCATTTTGATTGTGATGGGATTATTGCCAATTTTGATGATCCGGATATTGAAGATTTGCTGGCTAAAGAAACCATTCCTATTATTGGTGTTGGCAGCTCTTACCATGATCACGTAAGCTATCCAAACGTACCTTATGTGGCAGCTGATAATTATGCCATTATCGAAAGTGCGTTTAATCATCTATGCGAAAAAGGCATCCATCAATTTGCTTTTTATAGTATACCAACAACGCGATATTGCCGCTGGGCAGCAGTAAGAGAAAAAATATTTGAGCAGATCTTAGCGCAAAAAGGCTACCAAGGGGTTATATATCAAGGTATGACCACCTCGCTGGATAATTGGCAAGAAAGCCTAGATAAACTGTCTAAATGGTTACTCACTTTACCGATTAATACAGGCATTATTGCAGTCAATGACGCCAGGGCGCATCATATTTTGCAAGCTTGTGATAGGGTGGGAATAAAAATACCTGAACAGTTATGTTTGATTGGGATTGATAATGAAGAAGTGATCAATAATTTGTCGATGGTGTCGTTATCGACTGTCAAGCAAGGGACTGAAGAGATGGGATTTAATGCGGCAAGTTTATTAAATAAACAGTTCGCAAAAGGCAAAATTTCAACAGAACCACTCCTTATAGCACCTAAAAAAATTATTGCTCGGCGCTCAACTGATTACCGATCAATACAAGATCCATATGTAATTCAAGCTATGCACTATATCCGCGATTATGCTTGTAAAGGAATTAAAGTTGAGCAAGTTATTTCTGAAATGCAAATATCTCGATCAAACTTAGAACTTCGTTTTAAAGCGTCATTAGGTAAAACAATTCATTGTGTCATTCATGAAGAAAAGTTTAATCGAGCCAAATACCTATTAATTGAATCTTCACTGTCGATTCAAATGATTTCTGAGCAGTGTGGTTACCCCTCTGTACAATACTTTTATTTTTTATTCAAAAAGCTTTATGGAATGACACCTAAAGATTATAGAAATAAGTATGCTGTCAATAAAACTTCATCATGATATCGCGTTAATAAAAATTAGGTTGTATCACTTTATCACCAGAAAAAAATTGCTTGTTACTGACAAAATTTTTCTGGTGTGAATAGACTATTTTTTAACTGAACCAATCGATAATATAGCTATACCCCCCATTGTTGCAAATATCAATGAAACGATAAAAATTGCAGAAAAGCCAAATACTGAAATAACAAAAGCAGCAATAATTGGCGCTAGTGCTTGGGTAATAGTATTGCCTAGATTGTAAATACCTAAAAAGAATGCTATGCGATTTTTATCGGGAATCACTTTTAAATTTAATAAATTGTCGAGTGAATTCCAGATCCCCATACCAATACCAGCAGTGAAGGCATAAATAAGGACACCATTTAGGTTTGGATAAATAAATAAGCTTATTGCACCAATACCTAAAAAGATGGTGGATAGTCCAACAGGTAGTTTTAGAATTTTTAATTTATCGGAGATTGGTCCTGCAATGAACCCCATTAAAATGCCTAATATAAGCATAATCAAATTAATTAGCTGAATTGAATTTTGGGTTGCTTGCGCATCATGGTGGATAAAATCGGTCATGATATATAATAAGTAACCTGCAATAGTAAAATTACTGACACCTTGAAAGAGTTTACCAATTAGCGCTAAGTAGTAGTCTCGTCCAATTTCCCACTTAGGGAAAATTGTTAACGCACCACTAAAACTATTTTGCTTTCTGATTGCACGATGGGTGGTTGCTTGATTTAGATTAGCTGGCTCTCGCACTATGATGACAGCAATTAATATACCAATAAATGCCAGCACACCAAAGATAACAAAGCCAAACCGGAAATTACCTAAAAACATTGCAGCAATAATGGTAAAGCCATTATTACCAAGTGCCATTCCCAGCCCACCATAGGCACTCGATGCGGTGCCTTTTCTATCGTCAGCGGCAAAATCTATCCAAGCCACCATGGGCGCAACAATAAAATTCAATGCGATTTGACCAAATAACCAACAGCCCAGTAAAAAAGGTATGCTATCAGCCGTTGACGCTAATATCATAGCAAGCATGAAAGCGATGCCACCACAAATTATCCAAGGTGAGCGATTACCAAATTTTGAGCGTGTTCGATCTGATAAATAGCCTGCAAGCATATTGGATATTGCCGCAATCACCATACCGCAGGCAGAAAATAGGGCTAATAGATGGATCTTGTTGGCTTCATCAATTTGTTGAATTAATGCCGGTAAAAAGAGACTTGATGCAGCAATATATGGACCTAACCACGATGCAGGACCAATGATTAGCCCAGGGATAAGTCGAGTTAATGGAATCGTTATTTTCATAATATATCGCCTTAAATCTCAATCATTATTTATTACATAGTAATAGTCAAAGTCAGCATAAGATTGATGCTGATAGCTATCGACAGAGGCAATAAAATTAAATAAGCCAGTAAATCCACCTATTTCACCCGGCTCGCCATTAACGCCTTCATCAGATAAGTAAAGGACATCCAAATTACTCATGAAAGATAGCCAAGCGTTATCGCGTTTGTAAAATAGTTCAATAATACCTTGTTGATAGACTATTTTGAGTTCAACAACACCATGAGGTATAGCAACACGGTGATTGGTGAACTCGATTCGAACGCCTAACTTTGCTTGTAGAAGGCTAAGAACGGTAGTTTTTAGTTGTTCGCTATAGGTTAAGTGAAAGTAAATCCAATTATTAGCATCATAGTAAAGCCCAACGCCTGCCGTTTGTGAATAATGCTCGGGCTGGAATTCGACTTTGGTTTGAACATGATAATTAAACGATGTGGTCCTTGTTGCCATGATAGCCGGATTAACTTGAGAAAATAGCGAATTTTGCCCATATATTCTGAGATGACTTGTGCGTTCATAGCTATTGACCCAATTAGTGGTTTGATTTCTATAAGGTGTCATAAAACGTAATGAATATGATCCATCAAACTCATCAATCACATCGTGATTGAGTGGCTTACCAAGTGGTAGTTCAGAGTCGAAATCCATTTTAGCTAAATTAGAACCATCAGCCATGACTAACCAACCGTCGTCAGTCCACTGCATCTTTTGGATTGAAGTTTCGCGTCCAAGTGGATTTAGTAATGTGTTTTTTATCGGTCTGGACATCAGATGAGCAATGTACCAATCGCCATTTTGTGTCTCAACTAGTGAACCATGTCCAGCTTTTTGCATGATTGAGTTAGGATTATACATTTCAAAATGACCCGCATCAGGATCGCCCAATGAAAATAGATGATTAGGCGAAGATGTCACAATGGGTTCTAATGATGGATGAGGTTGGTAAGGGCCAAAAATAGTTTTACTACGCCCAATTTCAATGCCATGTGCATAACCGGTCCCTCCAGCTGCGATTAACAGATAATAATAATCCTGTTTTTTATAAAGTTGTGGTGCTTCGGCGCAGCCTCGTGTGGTGAAACCTTGTGTAAGGCGAACCCAAGGGCTTACTAATTTTTTATGGTCTAAATCGATTTCGGCTATTACGATATGACCCGGTGCTTGATAACCTTGACGTGTTTCCCATTCTAAAATGGTTAAATAATGTTTACCATCCTCATCATGAAACAGTGCAGGATCAAAACCTATTGAGGTGATGTAGATAGGTGCAGACCAAGGACCCTGAATATTATTGGCACACGTTACATAGGTATCGGCATTAAATTCTCGTCCGGCCATATTGATCATGTGAGAGTAAATAAGCCAATATTTTTTGGTGATGCCATCGTACGATAAATGTGGGGCCCATATTCCTGCTGGTGTATGTGTTCCTGATAAATTAATTTCTCCTTGTTTAAACACATAGTCAATAAGTTGCCAATTGGCTAAATCAGTTGATTTAAAAATTTGTATCGCTGGTAGCCAATGAAAAGTTGAGGTTACAAGGTAATAAATATCATCGACACGAATAATCGATGGGTCGGGTGACATACCGGGGATAACGGGATTATTTATTTTTAGCATGTTATTTTTCTCTTATCGTTAAATTATTGATACTAAATGAAAAATATAAGTTGCATAACAGATAAATTAAAACGTGCTTTTCAATATAATTTATCTCTGTTTATTTTGTTATTATCAAATTTGGTTTTAAATTTATGAAATTTGGTTTATGAGATATTTGTCACAATCTGAAAAATATAAAAAAATTGGCAGGTAAATTAAGATTTTTAATTCTAAAAAAGATCTGCTTAGCATAGGTGGTGTGTAACAATCGCCAATCAAGCTAGCGGTAGTTTATTGACACAATAATGTTATGTTAACGCCTTTTTATTGGGAAGAGCGATTTACTTAAGTATTGATATGATTGGTTTTCGATAGTGAAAATAAAGGGGAAGATAACGTGATTCTTTCCCCTTTGATGAATCATTAACACATGAGTGGTTTTAGTTGCTGATAAATCTGTCTAAAAACAGCGCGTTGTTGTTGATAGATTTGATAATTATCACGGTTAGGTTGATGCAGTTGAATTACTTTTGGTGAAGGTAATAATTCGTTTATAGGGGTATCTGGATGGCAAGCAATTTGGGCTAGTTTAGCTGCCCCTAATGCTGGGCCGACTTCACCGCCTTCACAATATTCAATAGGATAACCAGAAATATCACAGATTAATTGTCGCCAGTAGGCACTTTTTGCCCCGCCACCAATTACCATTATTTTATCGGGCGAAATGCCGGTTTTCGCAACGACATCGATACCGTCAGCCAGTGCGTAACTGACACCTAACAATATGGCTTTAGCTAAGTCTACTTTGTTGTGCTGATTAGTTAAGCCAAAAAATACGCCTTTCGCTTCAGGATTATTATGTGGCGTTCTTTCGCCAGATAAATAAGGTAAAAATTGGACGGGAGGTTTAGCATCAGTTTGATCGGTTTGAATTAATGAAATTAGCGTAGGTACATCTTTGATTGATAATAATTGGCAGCCCCAATCAAGGCAAGATGCACAGCTTAACATTACGGACATAAGATGCCAACGATCTGGTAATGCATGACAAAAACTGTGAATGGCCTGTTCTGGTTGACTAACAAAATGATCTGTGACAGCAAAGTAGACGCCCGAGGTGCCAAGTGATAACATCGCTTGCCCTGATTGATAGAGCCCAACACCAATTGCGCCAGCTGCATTATCACCGCCACCAGCAACCACCGGAATGGTATTTATTCCCCAGCTTTTTGCAACTTTATCGTTGACATAACCGGTGATTTGATTACCTTCAAATAGCGTCGGCATATGATGCCTGCTTAGCCCGCAAGCGGCTAATAGGTCATCATTCCAATCACGTTTTTCAACATCTAACCACATGGTACCGGCTGAATCTGACATGTCTGATGCCAATTGTCCGGTAATGTTAAGACGTAAATAATCTTTAGGCAGGAGTACTTTATCGATTTTGGCAAAAATGTCTGGCTCATGATTTTTAACCCATTTGATTTTAGGCGCAGTAAAGCCAGCCATCATTAAATTACCGGTAATTTTTCTTGAATTGGGGACTTGCTGTTCTAATTGATGACACTCGGCATCGCAGCGGCCATCATTCCATAAGATGGCTGGTCTTAAAATTTGCAATTGTTTATCTAATAATACTGCGCCATGCATTTGCCCACTTAAACCAATCGCTTTAACGTGTTGTAAATCATGCAGTGAACCAAGCTCATGCATTGCTATATTAGTCGCTTGCCACCATTGATTTGGATCTTGTTCTGACCAAAGCGGAAAAGGGCGAGACACGCTAAGAGGTTGTGTTGTCGATGCGATAATGTTTTGCTGTTCATCCATGAGAATGACTTTTATACCAGAAGTGCCTAAATCAATACCAATATACATATATTTCTCCACTACAATGTTTATTAAGGCTACGGGTTTGTAGCCCTAATAAACTTATGTTGCCTAACGATTAGCCAAAAATGAACTTATTGACTAAGTTTTCAAGTTTTTCTTGCTCTCCACTACGTGTTTTTGGTTGTAATTTATGTTTTAGACTATACTCTGCAATTTGTTGTAATGACATTTTTCCCTGTAATATATCGTTACCAAGTTGTTTATCCCAACCAGCATAACGATTGGTAACACATTGGCTTAATGTTTGGCTTTCGAGCATTTTTGCCGCATTTTTTAATGATAACGCCATAGTATCAATGGCGCCAATATGACCATAAAAGACATCGTATTTATCAACGCTTTGACGGCGAATTTTGGCATCAAAATTTAGACCGCCTGTTTTAAAACCACCACTTTTTAGGATTTCATACATGACAAGAGTATTTTCTTCGACACTATTTGGAAACTGATCGGTATCCCAACCTAATTGTGGATCGCCTCGATTGGCATCAAGCGAACCAAAAATATCAAGAGAGATAGCTGAGGCAACTTCATGTTGAAAAGAGTGACCAGCAAGAGTGGCATGATTAGCTTCGATGTTAACTTTTATCTCGTTTTCTAGTCCAAATTGTTTTAAGAAGCCATAAATAGTGGCAACATCATAATCATACTGATGTTTGGTGGGTTCTTGAGGTTTAGGTTCGATTAGTAACGCACCTTTGAAGCCAATTTTATGTTTGTTTTCAACAACCAATTGCATAAATTTACCCAGTTGTTGTCTTTCTTTACGCAGATCAGTATTTAAAAGTGTTTCATAGCCTTCACGACCTCCCCATAGCACATAATTTTGTCCACCAAGTTTATGTGTGGCATTCATCGCATAGACAACTTGTGTTGCAGCACAAGCAAAAACTTCTGGATCAGGATTAGTTGCTGCACCCGCTGCATATTTCGGATTAGTGAAACAATTTGCTGTACCCCAAAGTAGGTTAATGCCCGTTTGTTGTTGTTTTTCTAGCAAAATGTCAGTCATCGTGGATAAATTATTGATGTATTCTTGAATTGAACTCCCCTCAGGTGAAACATCCACGTCATGAAAAGCATAAAAAGGAACATTCATTTTGTAGAAAAACTCAAAAGCAATCTCGGCTTTTGCTTTAGCATTGATTAAAGGATCACTACTTTTTTGCCAAGGATAATCAAACGAACCAGAACCAAACATATCGGTACCTGCCCAACAAAATGTATGCCAATAGCAGATTGAAAAACGTAAATGTTCAGCCATTGTTTTACCTAAAATTATCTGGTTTGGATCATAATGTCGAAATGCAAAAGGATTATCTGATTGTGTTCCTTCATAGTTGATTCTATCTATTTTGTCGTAATATTGATTCATACTATTCCTCTAAATGATGCCTAATAAGTTAATGAGAAAGTTATCTTTGCTTGTTTTAATTTAGTGTTAAGCACAGTTGTGTTAATACGTTGTAATCAATATGCATTAAATTTGAAACTAACGACAATTATTAAATTTTGTAATTATTTTATGTTTTTTTATTTTTGTGATGCAGATCAAACTCTATAAGCACGTCTAGTGACATGTTTGGTAATGAATGATTTTTTTGACTGAATAATGCGGATTTTTGAAGATTAGCTGGTTGGTAAGTAACTAAGCTATTACTACGGTGTTAATCGTAGCAATAGCTGTTTAAATTAGTGATGATCAATAAAGATAAATTTTAATGCGAACAATAATGCAAAAATAATTACACAAAGATTGAGTTCTTTAAATTTACCTGTACAGGTTTTTAATACCACATAGGAGATAAAACCAAGCGCAACACCTTCAGTAATTGCAAAGGCAAAAGGCATCATCAAAGCGGTAATAAATGCAGGCGTTGCATCGGTTAAATCAGACCAGTTAACTTTGACTAAACTTGAAACCATTAAAATACCGACAAATATGAGTGCGCCAGATGTGGCATAACTTGGTACTAAATGTGCAAGCGGTGATAAAAATGTCATCAGTAAGAATAAGATTCCAACCACAACAGCTGTTAAGCCAGTCCGTCCACCAACTGAAATACCCGCAGAACTTTCAATATAAGTTAATACAGATGATGTACCAAATAATCCGCCTAGTGATGAGCTAAAGCTATCGATTAATAGTGCTTGACGCATTTTAGGAAAGCGTCCTTTTTCGTCCGAAATGCCTGCTTTGTCGGTTAAGGCTAAAATTGTGCCTGATGAATCAAATAAGCTAACAATCATCACTGAAAAAATCACACCCATAATACCAATGTTGAATGAGCCAGCAAGATCGACATGACCAACAACTGGTGCGACACTCGGTGGCACTGCCGCGACACCTTGATACGTAATATTAGGATCAAGCCATAACGCCAGTAGGGTGACTACAAATATTGAAATTAAAACCGCTGCATGGAAATTGCGCGCTGCTAAAATAATAATAATAAAAAAACCAAGAGAGCCTAGTAATACTTTGAGTGATAAGATATTGCCCATGGTTAAGAGTGTTGCCGGTGAACTCACGACTATGCCCATATTTTGGAAGCCCATAAAGGCAATAAATAGTCCAATACCTGCGCTAATTCCTACTCGTAAACATTGTGGAATATGCTCAATTAACCAATGACGTACTTTAAACAGTGATAAAGCAAAAAAGACTAAAGAACCCCAAAATATCGCGCCCATGCCAATTTGCCAGGAATAGCCCATTGCGCCGCAAATCCCATAAGCAAAAAAAACGTTAAGTCCCATCGCGGGGGCTAATGCGATTGGTAAATTGGCAAATAAACCCATTAAAATAGTGGCAACAGCTGTCACCACACAGGTGAGAACAAATACCGCAGAAGTATCCATGCCGGTTGCAGATAAGATAGACGGGTTAACAAAGATGATATAAACCATAGTAAGAAAGGTGGTACAACCAGCAATGATTTCGGTGCCAATGGTGGTTTTTTTCTCTCTCAATTGAAATACTTTTTCGAATATTGAATTCATAAGTTAAGGCCTAATTTTGATTGATAATAGTCAATGTGCATTTAGTGTGTCTTTGCTGTGTTTATCTAAAATTTTTGTAAGCCAAAAATAGAAAAGATGCGAAGTATTCGCTCCACATCTTACAATAAACAGAGTTTTTACTGCGTTATTATTGCCAGTTATTTATTTAGGTCAAGTGTTATTCTATCGGACTACCATTTCCTGCGGCAAGATTAGCATTTACCGGAATATCTATTTTAACTTTTAAATTATTGTTAGTATTTGAAGTTTCCATATCAATCGACATGGTTTGACTAACTTGATATTGATTATTTGTTTCATGTTCTTTATCAATATTAAGAAACTGTAAAAGGTGATTTGCAATCTCTTCTTCACCGGTAACAACTTTGGTTGCACCATGTTCTTCAATATATTCGATTTCATCTTCGTAAAATGCTCGCACATAAATTTCTAAATCAGGATTCACCGTTTTTGCCTGTTGTGATATTTCTGCTGATTTATAGCCATTTGGCGAGGTAATAATTAACCATTTGGCTGATTTGATATGAGCAAAATTGAGGATCCCCGGCTTTATTGCATTACCAAATACCGCAATTAATCCATCATGGCGAATTTTTTCAACTAAAGTTAATGACGGCTCGATCACAATAAACGGCACGTGATGGGCAATTAATTTTTCGGCAATCATACTACCTAATCTATCATAGCCAATTAAAATAGCATGGTTTTTAACCTCGGGTATTTGTTGGTTAATTTCAATAATGGGATCAATCATTCTATCAACAATGTTTTCAGTGCGTGATAAGTAGTATTCGAGCAAATTAAATATGAAGGGATTTAGCACAATAGATATGATAGAACCAGCTAAAATTAGGCTATGCGCTTCATCAGGAAAGATCTGTAAAGTGATACCTAATGCCGCAAGAATATAAGCAAACTCACCAATTTGCGCCAGACTTGCTGAAATAGTTAAAGCGGTGCGTTTAGAATAACCAAATAATCTGACTATCAAATATGCAGCAAGTGATTTGCCTAAAATGATTATTACAATAACCGACAATACGGCAATAGGATGAATCAGTAATATTTGTGGTTTGAATAACATTCCAACTGAAACAAAAAATAGTACGGCAAAGGCATCTTTTAATGGCAAGATATTTTTAGCGGCCCGATGGCTGAGATCTGATTCAGTTAATACTATTCCGGCAAAAAAAGCGCCCAATGCAAATGAAGCGCCAAACAGTTGTACTGCTGCTAAAGCAATACCTAAAGCAATAGCAAGTACGGTTAGTGTGAACAGCTCTTCAGAACCTGTTGCGGCACTTTTGGCTAATAGCCAAGGAATTGTTCGTCGACCAATTACAATCATGATAGCGATAAAAAGAATTACAAGACCTATAGTTTTGGCGACTTCTTTGACAATATCGATTGTATTATAGTTATCGCTATCACTAAACATGGTAGCAATCGCCGGTAGCAATACTAACGTTAACACCATGACCAAATCTTCCACAATTAGCCATCCCACTGCAATTTTACCGCGACGACTCTCTATCAGATTTCGATCTTCTAGGGCTCTGAGTAATACAACTGTACTTGCAGTAGATAAGCACAGCCCAAACACTAATCCCG
This sequence comes from Gilliamella sp. B2838, assembly GCF_026536185.1. Taxonomy (NCBI): domain Bacteria; kingdom Pseudomonadati; phylum Pseudomonadota; class Gammaproteobacteria; order Orbales; family Orbaceae; genus Gilliamella; species Gilliamella sp. B2838. Next base: position 28,379 of record NZ_JAFNOO010000014.1, on the reverse strand, counting down.
TTAAAATCGGCCATCCAATCAAGCTAGACATGCCCATTCCAAGTAATGTGGCAACGGTAATTTGAACAATTGCACCGGGAATAGCAATGTTTTTTACTTGCATAAGATCTTTTAATGAAAAGTGTAACCCTACACCAAACATTAATAAAATAATGCCAATTTCTGCTAGTTCTTGCACAATTGATGTATCTGCAACAAATCCAGGTGTTGTGGGGCCAACAATAATACCGGCAATAAGATAACCGACTAGCGGGGAAATACGTAAACGATTAGCGAGTAATCCAAGTAGGGTGGCAAGTACAATGCCGCCGATGATGGCAATGAGTAAAGGCCCGGTGTCATGCATGTATACCTCCTAGCTTTGTAAAGGGTGAGTTTGAAAGTATGGAGTGTGTTAATGTTAACATAACATGATGATTTTTTGAATTAATAGATACAGTTATTCACCAATCACTGTAACAGGTAAATAGTTTGGTTTAAGCTTTATTTACTGTTCTTTGATAGGAATACTTGCTCTCAAATAAAATCGGCAATTTAACTATTTTATGCTTTAAGTCGGACAGTTAAACGATGTAGCTTTGATTGGATAAACAAACGGCGCTTTTTAATCAAGAGTTAACTTAGTTTAAGCCCACTTAGGTGGTATGCTAACTGTGTTATTTTGGTTTATTCAGTGTCATTTTGACTTTAAGAATACGATGACTGTCTACTTTGGTCGTTTCAATCGCTTTAAAAAAGGGGGGATTGGGTCTTGCTTGGGTAGGGGACCAAACCATTTGTGGTTGGTTCGATAGGTAACAAGTGCACTTTCATGAGGAGTTAACTTAGTTTTAGCCCACTTAGGTGGGCTAACTCATTTTATGCTAATTGTGTTATGACGGTTTGTTCAGTGTAATTTTGACTTTAAGAATACGGTGACTTTCTACTTCGGCAATTTCAAATTGATAATCGCCAATTTGGATGGTATCGCCAACATTAAGCAAATGCTGCGCTTTTTCCATCAAAAGTCCCGCTAATGTATGATATTCTCTTTTATCATCAATAGGGATTGGGACAAACCTGATCAATTCTTCAACAGGAATATAACCATTGGCTATCCAACTATTATCCTCTAAGCATTGAATATCATGTTTGGCGTCGATTTCCTCTTCTTCGGTTGGAAAGTCCCCCGCGATGGTTTCAATGATATCTGTGACAGTCACAACACCTTGCATTGAACCAAATTCATCAACTACAAAGGCAAAATGGGTTTTAGCTTTTTTAAATTGCTCTAACGCAACTAATAACGAGACTGTTTCTGGAAAAATCAGGGGTTGTTTTATTAGTGCATTAATATCAATCGGCTCTTTGTTTTGTAGCACATCTTTTAAAAGATCATTAACCTGAATAATACCTAATGGTTCATCAATTGAAGCTGTATCAGTCACCACTAATCGAGAATGTGGATTATCGAAAATTTCTTTTAAAATAACTTCACGATTTTCATTAATGTTGATCATATCAACATTTAATCTCGAGGTCATAATACTGCTTACCGAACGCTGTGCAAGCCCGAGTACTCGTTCAACCATACTCAGTTCTTGATGATTAAATACTGATACTTTTTTATTGGCATCAGATACAACATCAACGGTATGCGTGTCTGGATCTTCTTCGGCATCGCCTTTAAGTAAATGTAATATGGCTTCGGCAGTGCGTTCACGTAATGGTTTTTTGTTTAACGCTTTACGGCGATTAAAGATCGCTAATTGATTGAAAAATTCAATCATAATCGAGAAGCCAATTGCGGCGTATAAGTAACCTTTAGGTATTGCAAAACCAAACCCTTCAGCAACCAAACTAAACCCAATCATCAATAGAAAACTTAAACAGAGGATAACGATTGTTGGATGTGAATTAACAAAATTGGCAAGCGGTTTACTGGCGACCATCATGATTCCAATTGCTATACATACTGCAATTATCATGACTGGAATATGTTCTACCATCCCAACAGCAGTAATCACCGAATCGAGCGAAAATACCGCATCAAGTACGACAATTTGTGCAACAACGGTCCAAAAATGAGATGTTTTTTTCGGTTTGCCATCTTCCTGTGAAGCGCCTTCAAGTCGTTCATTGAGCTCCATGGTGGCTTTAAATAGTAAAAATATCCCTCCAATTAACATAATTAATTGGCGTGCATTAAAACTTATTCCTGAGATTGAAAATAATGGCGTTGTAAGGGTGACTAACCAGCCGGCAAACATTAGTAAAATAATGCGTGTAATTAATGCAAAAGCAAGTCCCGTGACGCGTGCTTTATCTCGTTGTTGGGGAGGAAGTTTCTCGGCAAGAATGGCAATGAAAACAATGTTATCAATACCAAGGACGATTTCAAGTACAACCAGAGTAGATAAACCAATCCAGATTGTAGGATCCATGATCCATTCCATATGTCAGGTGATTACCTCTAATAAATACAGCACATGCTGCCTAGTAATTCTGTCTGTAATTGACTAAATAATCAATAAAATATTTATAATTTTTGTCAAAATTTAGTGGTTTTGTGATTAAGAGTGGGGCGGTTTTTTACTTTAATGTAGGTGTTTCTTTGAAGTTTTGAACGAGATTGGGTGATTTTGGGGTTGGGTGAGGTTTTTGGTTCAGTGATTTTTTTATAACGATAATGGGGTCCGAGTAAAGAGGGGAGTGTTAGGGGATTTCGCAAAAAATCCCCTAACTTGGACGTGTTCACTGAAAAGAAAAATCAGTAAAACGACTAATGTCCGAAACCCAAACCAAACAAAAAAATCTAAGGAAAATCGGGGTTTTAGTATAGAACTCTAAATTTCGAAAATTCTGCATCAATAAGCTAAGACGCTTATTAAAGCTCATATCCGCGTAATTACAACGTGCCGACAACTGAGCGCGGTTAGCATGCCAAACAGGGATGTTTGGCAAGGCGCTGTTTTGTCAGGAACAAATCAGCGGCGGTGCGTAAGACCGCACGAAGGCGGAGGGAAGTCGTAGACCACTTTGTCCTTGTGCTGCGAGGGGTTGTTAGGGGATTTCGCAAAAAATCCCCTAACTTGGACGTGTTCACTAAAAAAGAAAAATCAGTAAAACGATTAACGTCCGAAACCCAAACCAAACAAAAAAATCTCTTTTAAGAAATTAAGAAATTTAAAAAACAAATTTGATGGATAAGTAGAAATGATTCCTGACAAAAATCACCAATCCTTAGCTGCGCCAGAACGTTGGCGTAAATAATACTAACAAGGTGAAGATTTCTAATCGGCCAAATAACATATCGACAACCATTACCCATTTAACTAAATCACTAACAGTTGCAAAGTTATCGCTAACACTACCTAACCCAACACCTAAGTTATTTAGGGATGAGGAGACAATGTAAAAAGAATCAGTTGCATCAACGCCTGTGCCCATAATTATAAATAGACTGATTAAAAAGACTAACGCATAGGCAGAAAAGAATCCCCAAACCGCTTCGATGATACGTTCGGGTACGACGCGGTTATTGAGTTTTAAGGTATAAATTGCGTTAGGGTGAATTAAACGCTTTAATTCACGCGATCCTTGCATAAAAAGTAACAATACACGCACTACCTTTAATCCACCACCGGTAGAACCAGCGCAGCCACCGATAAATGATGCAGAGAGTAAGAAAATAGGTAATGAAGACGGCCAAGTATTAATATCATCAACCGTAAAGCCAACGGTTGCGGCTATTGAGACTACTTGTAATATAATTTTATCAATACTTAGATGGCGTTGTGGTTGATAGACATAAATAACAAAAGCACAGATAATAATTAAAATTATAAGAATAAAAAGGAAGGTTCTAAACTCTTGATCTCGCCAATAAACACTGATAGAAAACCCATTTAGTGCCGCAAAATGTAGTGCAAAATTACAACCCGATAAAATTAGAAAAATGGTCACAATATAATTAATGGCCGGGCTATTAAAATAAGCTAGATTATTATCATGAGTTGAAAATCCGCCCATCGAAATCGTCGAGAAACTGTGTGAAATGGCATCAAATACATTCATGCCAGCAAGCCATAAGCAAACAGCACATAAGGTGGTGAGCAAAATGTAAATTGACCACAGTGTTTTTGCTGTTTCGGCAATACGTGGTCGCATTTTACTATCTTTTTGTGGGCCAGGAATTTCGGCCCGATAAAGCTGCATGCCCCCAACCCCTAATAATGGTAAAATGGCTACGGCTAATACGATGATACCCATCCCGCCGAGCCATTGTAGCAACTGACGGTAAAAAAGTAGTGCTTTAGGTAGATGGTCAAGATGCACAATAGTGGTTGCGCCCGTTGTGGTCAAGCTAGAAAACGATTCAAAAAAAGCTGTGGTTAAGTTAAGGTTGATATGGTTGTCAAAAATAAAGGGAAAAGCGCCGATAGTCCCTAATACTAACCAAAATAGTACAACAATAAAAAAACCTTCACGCGTAGTAAGTTCATGGCGATGATTTCGATTAGGAAGCCATAAAACACAACCTAAAACTAATGATGCGAAAAATGAACGGACAAAAATCGCTCCCGCACCGTCACGATAAATTAACGCGACTAATGCCGGTAAAAGCATAAATATCGATAATAAGGCTATTAACAATCCAACGATTCTGATAATTGAACGCCAATGCATCATAATGATAGTCTCTACTTAAATCCTCGGGATGCTTTAATAAGATCATAAGCGGCTTGAATTTCTTGCGCACGTTTTTTAGCCGCTTCTAACATCTCTTTCGGTAAACCTTTTGATACTAGTTTATCTGGATGATGCTCATTCATTAATTTACGATAAGCGCGTTTAATTTCTGAGATTTCAGCTGTTGGCTCAACGCCCAAAATTTTGTAAGCATTTTGCAAATCTGATTGAGTCGAGCGACCTTGGTAACCACCATAATTATTGTTCTGATTATATTGACTATGTTGGTTGTACTGATTTTGAGAATAACTATAACTATTTTGACCAAAATGATAGCTCGCCATCATCATTTTGATATACGCTGCCATTTGCTGACGAGGTATATTGAATTCATCTGCTACAATAAAAAGAATGTCTAACTCTTTATCATCCAATTGACCGTCAACCAGCGCGGCTTGAATGAGTTGTTCACAAAAAATATTTAACACATTACGTCGGTAACGATATTGTGCATAGAGTTCAGCCAAACGTGAACGTAGTGGGTAATCACTAGCTTTACCGCGATTGAATGATTCTTGAGCTAACTGGCGGCTGTTATTATCAAGTTGTAATCTATCCATAAATTGGCGAGCTAGATTGATATCATCTTGGGTCACCACACCTTTAGCTTTACTTAAATGTCCCAATACTTCAAAAACAACGGTTAAATAGAGCGTTGGATTTGCTTGGGTTCGTTGATTGGTTAATTTATTGCAAAATGCTTGATAAAGCATAGGGCCAATAAAAAGACCCAGTATAAACCCCCAACTTGTTTTTAAGACAATGCTTAACACAAAGCCTGTAATAATCGCCCAAATAAAAGACATATTATTCGTTCACCTCAATTCGATCTATTTTTTGTAGCCCGCGAGGTAAAGCACTACCTTTACGCGCGCGTTCTGCGGTAAATTTTTGTAAATCAGCAGGATAAAGCGTTAGTTTGCGTTTACCAACATGTAAGGTTATTGATGTTGTTGGTGTGATTAACATCATATACGCTAAACTATCATCACTACCGGCAAGTGAAATAATTTTATTACCTTTGCCTTTGGCTAATTCGGGTAAGTCTTTAACAGGAAAAATTAGCATGCGTCCTGCTTTTGTGATGGATAACAGTAAGCTTGCTTCATCAGTAATTTCAATAGGTGGTAATACCTGAGCCTGATTAGATAAATTAATGATAGCTTTACCATTACGATTGCGCGCAACTAAATCACTAAATTGACAAATAAAACCATAACCTGCACTTGATGCTAGTAATAATTTTTGATTTTCATTAGCTGACATAAGGACATGTTCAACTATTGCCCCAGCAGGGAGAGCCAATTTTCCGGTAAGCGGTTCGCCTTGACCTCGAGCAGATGGTAATGTATTGGGTTCAATGGCGTAGCTGCGACCAGTAGAATCAATAAAGACAACCGGTTGATTACTTTTACCTTTGGCTGCCGCTTTGAAGCTGTCTCCCGCTTTATAACTTAGCCCAACGGGATCGATATCATGACCTTTTGCCGCTCTTACCCAGCCCATTTCGGACAGCACAATAGTAACGGGTTCGGACGGTGTTAATTCTTGTTCGGTAATCGCTTTCGCTTCGCTACGTTCAACAATTGGCGAACGGCGATCGTCGCCATACTTTTCAGCATCTTGCTGTAACTCTTTTTTGATTAAATTACTGAGTTTTCTTGGTGAGTCAAGTAGAGCTTGTAGTTGATCGCGTTCTTTAGCTAGATCAGCTTGTTCGCCTTTAATGCGCATCTCTTCTAATTTTGCTAAATGACGCAGTTTTAACTCTAAAATCGCTTCTGCTTGTGTTTCACTTAAGGCAAATCGTTTAATCAATTCTTCTTTTGGATCGTCTTCATGCCGAATAATTTCAATAACTTCATCAATATTTAAAAAAGCTATTAATAAACCATCTAAGATATGAAGGCGTTTTAAAACCTTGTCTAAACGATAGTTTAAACGTCTGGTTACGGTATTACGGCGATACTCTAGCCATTCAGTAAGAATTTCAACTAAGCCTTTCACTGCTGGGCGGTTATCAAGCCCAATCATGTTCATATTAACACGATAACTTTTTTCCAGATCGGTTGTCGCAAATAGATGATTCATCACTTGTTCTAAATCTACTCGATTAGATCTTGGGACAATTACTAAACGAGTTGGATTTTCATGATCTGATTCATCACGTAAATCTTCAATTAACGGCAGTTTTTTTGCTCGCATTTGTGCGGCGATTTGTTCTAATATTTTTGCACCTGAAACTTGGTGTGGTAGATCAGTAATAACAATATCACCGTCCTCTTTTTTCCAAACGGCACGCATGCGAATTGATCCGCGTCCAGTTTGATAAATCTTTGCAATATCTTCTGGCGAAGTAATAATCTCGGCTTCAGTTGGAAAATCCGGCCCTTGAATGTGAGCCATCACTTCACTCAGTGTTGCTTTAGGATTATCGGCTAACATAATAGCGGCATTAGCCACTTCACGGATATTATGCGGTGGTATGTCAGTTGCCATCCCTACTGCAATACCGGTGGTACCATTTAATAAAATATTGGGTAATCTAGCTGGTAACATTTTCGGTTCTTGTAATGTACCATCAAAGTTAGGGGTATAATCGACCGTGCCTTGTCCTAACTCGCCTAATAGCAGTTCAGCATATTTTGATAAGCGTGATTCGGTATAACGCATAGCGGCAAAGGATTTGGGATCATCTGGCGCCCCCCAGTTACCTTGTCCGTCAACTAAAGGATAACGGTAGGAGAATGGCTGAGCCATTAATACCATCGCTTCATAACAGGCGCTATCACCATGTGGGTGATATTTACCTAAAACGTCACCAACGGTACGTGCTGATTTTTTAAATTTAGCTTGAGCATTAAGCCCTAATTCTGACATGGCATAAACAATACGGCGTTGCACTGGTTTTAAACCGTCACCAATAAACGGCAGTGCACGGTCCATAATGACATACATCGAGTAGTTTAAATAAGCGCTTTCAGTAAAGGTACGTAGCGATTGAACTTCTACTCCGTCATGAGTTATCTCACTCATTATTGTTCCTCTAAATCATTCTTTATGTTAGACATCAAGTTGGACTTGATCACCTTTTTCTTGTAACCATTCACGGCGATCTTCTGAGCGTTTTTTCGCAAGTAGCATATCCATTAATGCCATGGTTTCTTCGGAATTATCTAATGATAATTGAACTAAACGGCGAGTATTGGGATCCATCGTTGTTTCACGTAGTTGCAGTGGATTCATTTCACCTAAACCTTTAAAACGTTGGACATTCGGCTTGCCTTTTTTACGTTTTAACTGATCTAAAATTCCTTCTTTTTCTTCTTCATCCAAGGCATAGTGAACCTCTTTACCAAGATCGATACGATAGAGTGGCGGCATGGCAACAAAGACATGCCCATGTTCGACCATGGCTTTAAAATGGCGAACAAAAAGCGCACATAGCAGCGTAGCTATATGTAATCCATCGGAATCGGCGTCAGCTAAAATACAGATTTTACCATATCGTAATTGACTTAAATCATCACTGTCAGGATCAATACCAATAGCGACCGAGATATCATGGATTTCTTGAGAGCCAAGCACTTCATCTGATGAGACTTCCCAAGTATTTAATATTTTACCTTTTAACGGCATTATCGCTTGATACTCACGATCGCGAGCCTGTTTTGCTGAACCGCCCGCAGAATCCCCTTCCACTAAAAAGAGTTCGGTTCGGCTTAAGTCTTGTGACGAGCAGTCCGCTAATTTGCCTGGAAGGGCTGGACCACTGGTCAGCTTTTTACGGATAACTTTTTTTGATGCTCGTAGGCGTTTTTGCGCACTTGAAATCACCATTTCAGCCAGTAATTCAGCGACTTGTACATGCTGATTTAACCAAAGGCTAAAGGCATCTTTAACAATCGCTGAAACAAACGCCGCACTTTGTCGTGATGACAACCGCTCTTTGGTTTGACCGGCAAACTGGGGCTCTTGCATTTTGACCGACAGTACATAAGCGCAGCGTTCCCAAATATCATCGGCTGTGAGTTTTATTCCTCGCGGTAATAAATTGCGGAATTCACAAAATTCACGCATCGCATCGAGCAGACCTTGGCGTAAACCATTTACATGGGTACCGCCTTGTACCGTTGGAATTAAGTTAACGTAACTTTCTGTTAACAGTTCACCGCCTTCAGGCATCCAAAGTAGTGCCCATTCAACTGCTTCGGTTTCACCATTATGGCTACCAGTAAAGGGTTCTTCTGGTAAAAGCGTGTAACCACTCACTGATTCCATTAGGTAATCTTTTAAACCGTCTTGATAGCACCAGCGTTGTTCGGTATTGTTGATCTTATCTTTAAAAATGATTTCAAGACCGGGGCAAAGTACAGCTTTGGCCTTCAATAGGTGCGTTAAACGTGGGACTGAAAATCTTGGTGAGTCGAAATATTTTTCGTCAGGCCAAAAATGAACTTTGGTTCCCGTATTACGACGACCACATGTACCAATAACATGTAAATCTTCAACTTTATTGCCATTTTCAAACGCGATTTGATACACTTGCCCATCACGGTTAACGGTAACTTCTACACGCTTTGATAAAGCATTAACTACCGAAATACCTACTCCATGTAAACCACCAGAAAATTGGTAATTTTTATTAGAGAATTTTCCCCCTGCATGTAAGCGGCACAGTAATAGTTCAATCGCCGGAACGCCTTCTTCTGGGTGAATATCAACCGGCATTCCTCGTCCATCATCAATCACTTCTAATGAGTTATCTTCATAAAGTGTGACTTTAACTTGTTTGGCATGCCCCGCTATTGCTTCATCAACACTGTTATCAATGACCTCTTGCCCTAAATGGTTTGGGCGAGTAGTATCCGTGTACATCCCTGGTCGGTGACGGACAGGATCAAGTCCTTTTAGGACTTCTATATCAACGGCATTATATGTGGATTGTGACATAATTTTTCTATTTATCCGGATAAATGGGAGTATTATACCAATCTTTCATTAAGATGTATGAAATTAAATTTATGCTTACTTGAAAATAGGTTTTTTAAAGCTGCGTTATTTGATAATAATTCTTATTATATTAATTTATTTGAAGTTAATTAGTTATTTTTCTATTTCTCAGTTTTTTTATTGTACTTTTAGTATTATGATAGATAAATCCCACACAAAAATTAAGGGAATAAGATGAGCAAGTCAGAAAACAAGATTACTCGGCGTGATTTTTTGCAAAAATCGCTCGCTGTCGGGAGCGTTACTGCGCTCGCAAATAGTTTTCAATTACCATTTGCCTATGCCGAACCTAATCCGACAACTCAAAATAGTCTAGCACCAAATCCTACTAATGATGAGAAGATTTTTTATAGTGCTTGTTTAGTTAATTGTGGTAGCCGATGTCCATTAAAAGTCCATGTAAAAAATGATATTATTACTAAAATTTCGTCGGAAGACGGTATTGACGAACCTGCCTTTGGATTGCATCAAATTCGTCCTTGCTTGCGAGGTCGGGCTGTTCGTTGGCGAACCTACGATCCTGAGCGTTTAAAATATCCCATGCTCCGTATTGGTAAACGAGGTGAAGGTAAATTTAAACGCATTTCATGGGACGAAGCCATTAATCTTCTTGCAGATAAACTTAAATATACCATCAACCAATATGGTAATGAGGCTATCTATTATCAATATGGCACAGGCACGACGGGCGCCAATCTTTCTGGGCGTAATGTCTGTAAGCGATTTTTAAGCAGTATTGGCGGCTTTCTTAATTATCATGGTGATTACTCAAGTGGGCAGATAACCGCCATTCAACCTTATATTTATGGTAATGCTAAAGATTCATTATTGGATCAAATAAAGCATTCTGATTTAGTTGTGATGTTTGGTCATAATGTTGCCGAAACGCGAATGTCGGGCGGTGGGCAAGTTACAGAGCTGTTTAATGCATTAGCACAAAGCAACGCTCGAGTAATTATTATCGATCCTAGGCGTAGTGAAAGTGTGGTTGGTTATAATGCCGAGTGGATACCAATTATTCCCGGTACCGATGCTGCGTTAGTTGCCGCAATTGGCTATGCTTTACTGGAAGAAGATAATATTGATGAGGCAATGCTTAATCGATATTGTGTGGGTTGGAATGCTGACACTTTGCCTGATTCTGCGCCGCCTTTTAGTGATTATAAATCGTATATTTTAGGTTTGGGGGATGATAGAACCGCTAAAACCCCTGAATGGGCAGCGAAAAAGACCGGTATTCCTGCTGCAAAAATTCGGCAACTTGCACTTGATATTGTCAATGCTAAAGCAGCTTGGATCTCTCAAGGTTGGGGGGCTCAACGCTGGCAAAATGGTGAGCATACGGCTCGAGCAATTATGTTATTACCAATTATTACAGGTCAATTTGGTAAACGTGGTACTAATATTGGAACATGGGGAGGGAGTGTGACTTATCCTGTTCCAGGTTTAAACCTTTTAAATCCGATTAAAACCAGTATTCCTTTCTTTTTATGGACGAAAGCTATTGCAGATCCAGATAGCATGACAGCTAAAAATGCCTACATACTGGGTAAAGATAAACTCGATGTAGGTATCAAATTCTTATGGAGTTATGCCAGTAACGTTATTGGCAATCAGCATGCTGATCTCAATCAAACCCATCAAATTTTACAAGATGAATCAAAATGTGAATTCATTTTAGTGTGGGATACCCATATGACTGCATCGGCACGATATGCTGATTTATTGCTACCGGATGTATCATCGGTTGAAAGCAATGATCTTATTAATAATTCTTATGCAACGGGTGCTTATCACTATTTTATTCGAATGCAGCGGGCTATTAAGCCATTATGGGAAAATCGCCCTGCATATGAGGTTTTGACTGAATTGGCTGAAAAAATGGGTGTTAAAGAGAAATTTACGCAAGGGCGAACTCAAGATGAGTGGATAGCTTATAGCTATGAAAGAATGCGCAAGCAAAATCCTGATTTACCCTCCTTTGCTGACACTGATGGGATGGGCGTGATTGACCGTAAATTAGCTGATAGTGATGCACAAATCGCGTTAAAAGATTTTCGAGACGATCCGATTAATCAGCCATTAAATACGCCGTCCGGTAAAATAGAAATCTATTCCGAAGCATTAGCTAAGATAGCCGGTGAATGGGAGTTTGATGAGCAGGATATGCTTTACCCCATTCCAGCTTATCTACCCGCTATTGAGGGGAGTGAAGATATAGCAATGCGGCAAAAATATCCGTTACAAATGATAGGATTTCATATTAAAGGCCATTGTCACTCTAGTTATAGTAATTTACCTCAATTACGCGAAGCTGTAGCAAGCAGTATATGGATTAATCCACTAGATGCAGAGCAACGGCAAATTAAGCACGGTCAACTTGTAGAAGTTTTCAATGATCGAGGACGACTTTATATTCCCGCTAAAGTTACACCAAGAATATTACCTGGCGTGATTGCTATTCCGCAAGGATTATGGGCTAAAACTAATGCAGCCGGCATTGATATTGGTGGTTGTGTGAATCGCTTAACTTCTATGCGGCCTTCAGTTCTGGCTAAATCTAATCCACAGCACACCAATTTGGTTGAGATTAAACCATTGTCGGTGATGTCATCGACATCATAGGTAATAGGGGGATGAGCAAAATGCAATTTGGATTTTATATTAACTCGGCCAAATGTACTGGTTGTAAAACTTGCCAATTAAGTTGTAAAGATGAAAAAGATAATGCGCTCGGTGTTCATTATCGCCGCGTATATGAATATGGCGGTGGTTCATGGCAGCAAGTTGATGGTATTTGGCAAAATGATACTTTTACCTATTATTTATCCATCTCATGTAATCATTGTGAGCAACCAACTTGCGTGCAAGGTTGCCCAACCGGTGCGATGCATAAACGCAAGGAAGATGGTTTAGTTGTGGTTAATCAAGATGTGTGCATAGGGTGCCGCTATTGTGAAATGCGCTGTCCATATGGGGCGCCTCAGTATGATCACCAAAAACGGGTGATGTCAAAATGTGATGGTTGTTATGAGCGCGTGGCTGAGGGGCTAAAACCAGTCTGTGTAGAGTCTTGTCCACAACGTGCATTAGATTTTGACCAAATCGATAAATTACGTGAGCGCTATGGTGAAGAACGTAATATTGCACCATTACCTGATGCTCAGTTAACAAAACCTAATATCGTGATTAAACCACATGCTCAAGCTAAAGCATCGGGTGATACATTGGGTAAAATACTCAATCCAGAGGAGGTGTAATATGCATGAATTACCGCTAGTATTTTTTACGGTGTTTGGGCAACTATCCGCTGGCATGGTGTTTTTAAGTAGCTTATATTATCTGGTTAATCATACAAAAGATAAAATATCTATTATTCAAAAAATTAATGTTATCAGCCTGATTTTTATGGCGATAGGTATGATCATTGCTTCTTTCCATTTAGGGCATCCTTTACGCGCATTAAATGTGATTTTTGGGATTGGTCGCTCGCCGATGAGTAACGAAATTTTTACCTTTGGCGTATTATTTGGTGTCACCTTTGCTTCAGTAGTATTAAATTATTTTTCGTGTTATCCAACTAATGATAAGTTCAAATTCTTTAGAGTTATTTGCTGGAAGGTAAATAAGATTCCTTATGTCAATGGTCTACTATCAGCCGTTCTAATTTTATTAAGCATAGTGTTTGTTTGGACCATTGTTTTAACCTATATGTTACCAACGGTCAAAACATGGGATACGTATTATACTGCCTTGCAAATGTATACCGCTATGTTTGCTTTAGGTGGGATTGCAAGCGCTATGTTGGGTTTGAAACGGTTGGGCAGTGTTGTTTTTTTTATTGGCGGATTGTTAATCCTATTGTTGAAAATACCTTATGCTAATTTAATGGCAACTATTACGCCAGAACTCACCGCTCAGCAAAGTGGTTGGATGATTGGTGAATGTGCTTTAATCTTAGTTGCTTTGTTGTTAGTGATTATCAATATTTGGCGAGCAAACTATGCAATGATCTTATCGATTATCGCTTTTACTTGTGTTTTTGTTGCTGAAATTTGTGGGCGCATTGTATTTTATAATTTATGGATAATTCCATTATAATAAGTAACAAACAGTTTTACTCATCAAGATGAAAAAATCGTCTAACGATAATTAAGGGATAGAATAATTTGGATAAGTTAGCATGCGCAACGGTGGCAAAAGTGTTAGGTGCTTTTTTTTATTATTCGCCAAATAGCCAGATTGTACAGCCACTGATTAATCCTTTATTACATATTGATAAACTTATTGATTGGCAAAATCCATCATTAATTAGTCAGCAATGCCAAACATTAATGACAGAGATAAGTAATACAGATCTTGATTATCAATTTTCGTTGTTATTTGAAGGGCAGGGTGATATGCCTGCACCCCCTTGGGGATCCGTTTATTTAGATCAAGAACAGTTATTAATGGGCGAATCACAAGAGCGTTATCGTCAGTTTTTACAGCAACACGGGATAACTCTTAATACCGGTATGAATGAGCCGGAAGATCAGTTTGGATTAATGTTAATGGCATTTGCGTTATTACTCGAAAAAAATCAAATATCAATTGCCAAGCAATTAATTAATGAACATTTACTGACCTGGTCATCAAACTATTTAGAATGCTTGAAAAATAATGACATTAGCCAATTTTATCAATCGTTAGCCGTCATTGCTCAGCAATATTTGTTAATGCTATCGACGTTATAGTAGGCTTTGAATTCCTTTTAACTTTTTACTTTGCTTAAGTTTTATAGACGTTGTCGCAACTTTGCAGCTTTTAAGGGAAACGGTATAATCCTGCTATTACTTTTCAGATAAACCCCAAATTATGTTAGCTTATTTACAACTGATGCGGTTAGACCGACCAATTGGTACCTTATTATTACTATGGCCCACGCTTTGGGCAATTTGGCTGACTGGTCAGCCTTATACTTATACCTCATTAGTGTTTGTTTTAGGGGTAATTGTTATGCGTGCGGCTGGCTGTGTGGTAAATGATTATGCCGATCGTAACTTTGATGCACATGTCGAACGAACCCAAAATCGCCCATTGGCACGGGGTGCATTAACTGCTAAAAATGCATTATGGACACTAGTGTTACTTTTAGCAATAGCACTTGGTTTATTGCTAACTTTAAACAAATTGACTTGGTTAATTGCCTGTTTTGCTTTATTAACCGCCATGATTTACCCTTTCATGAAGCGTTATACTCATCTTCCTCAAGTTATTTTGGGGCTAGCATTTAGTTGGAGCATTCCAATGGTGTACGCGGCAACCATTGAGCAATTTCCATTAACTTGCTGGTTACTTTGTTTAGCGAATATTAGCTGGACGGTCGCTTATGATACTGAGTATGCTATGGTCGATCGAAATGATGATATAAAAATTGGTATTAAATCAACGGCAATTCTATTTGGTTGTTATGACAAATTAATGATTGGTGTGTTACAAATGATCGCCATAATCTGTTTATTGATTGTTGGGTTAATCAATCATTTATCGTTTATATACTATAGCGCGTTAGCATTAGCCTCGATGTTATTTATTTATCAACAAACATTAATCAAGCAACGCCAACGCAATAACTGTTTTAAAGCATTTATGAATAATAATTCTGTAGGGTTGTTGGTTTTTGTCGGGATTTTTTGCAGTGAGTGGTTTGTTTGATTTTTATCCATAAATATGGATATTCCCATAAACTTCTGGTCGGGAATTGTTTTTATTTATCAATCAAATTTGTTTCTTAAATTTCTTAACTTCTTAAAAGAAGTTAAACCGTGATTAAAAATTTTAAGGAAATGGATGCGTTTTTGCATCCCCCCAAAATCTCTTGATTTTACATTTTACATCTACTACAAAATAAACATTTTCATTTTTGTTCCGCTAATGTCGCTTGTACAATTCGTAATGCATCAAATGTCTCTTTAACATCATGGACACGAATAATGTGTGCACCTTTCATTGCAGCAATGACAGCACAAGTTACACTACCTAGCATACGCTGTTGTGGTGGTACATTTAATACTTGGCCAATCATGGATTTCCGTGACATGCCTACCAATAAAGGGAGGTCAAAATGGTGGAATTTTTCTAATGTTGCTAAGAGTCGATAATTATGAGCCAAGGTTTTACCAAAACCAAAGCCAGGATCGAGAATGATTTTTTGTCGATCAATTCCTGCTTGTATGCAACGATCAATATGTTGAGCAAAAAAGTCATCCACTACTTGATAGATATCTTGTTCATAATGTGGTGCATTTTGCATAGTTTTTGGATCGCCTTGCATGTGCATAATACAAACGGGTAATCCTGTTTGGGACGCAGCTTCAATTGCGCCAGGTTCGGTTAGTGCACGGATATCATTGATTAAGTGTGCACCTGCTTTTGCCGATTCTGTTATGACTTGTGGTTTTGAGGTATCAACCGAAATCCAAACATCAAAATAACGGGCAACTTTTTCAACTAAAGGAATCACTCTATCGAGTTCTTCTTCAACCGAGACTTCAGCCGCCCCTGGTCGAGTTGATTCTCCACCAATATCAATGAATGTGGCACCGGCTTGGATCATGTTATCGACACGACGCATTGCATCATCAAGATTGTTGTAATTGCCGCCATCAGAAAACGAATCTGGTGTCATATTTACAATACCCATCACTTGTGGATAAGAGAGCTCCATTACTTGATTTTGAAAACGTATTTCCATGGTTATAGCCTTATTCGATTTTTATTGATAATGTTTTTATGCGATATTAAAAACGCTTGAGCACAATTGTTGCATGTATTTTATGCAGATTATGATGTTATTGTTGCCCTATTTATGAGATAGTTATTTTAATATTATCGATAAAAAACGCGCCGTAGCGCGTTATATTTTATTAAAGTCAATTAACTTTCTGATTGAGGTGGTATATCGCTTCCTTCATTTGGAATTTGATTTGCTGCTTTTTCGTCACTTTCTGTCCAATCATCAGGCGCAGTGATAGGTCGACGAGCAATTAAATCTGCAACTTGTTTAGCACCAATAGTTTCGTACTTCATTAATGCATCTTTCATGGCGTGAAGTACATCCATATTTTCAGTCAGTATTTTACGTGCCCGTTCAAAATTACGGTCGATAATTTTTTTGACTTCTTCATCAATGATACGTGCTGTTTCATCTGAAATATCTTTAGGACGACCATAAGATGAGTTATCATCCATTTCATAAAATAACGGACCTAAGCGATCAGAAAAGCCCCACTGAGTAACCATCGCTCTGGCGTATTGCGTCGCGACTTTTATATCATTAGATGCACCGGTTGATACTTTATCAACTCCGTAAATAAGTTCTTCAGCAAGCCGACCACCATAAAGTGTTGCAATGTCACCCTCTAATTTTTCACGGCTTTCACTAACGCGATCACCTTCAGGTAAAAAGAACGTAACCCCTAATGCGCGTCCACGTGGAATAATGGTCACTTTGTGAATCGGATCATGATCAGGCATTAAATAACCAATAATTGCATGACCAGCTTCGTGATAAGCAGTAGAAATAAGCTGTTCTTTGGTCATGGTTAATGAACGTCGTTCAGTACCCATGTTAATTTTATCTTTAGCTTCTTCAAACTCGTCCATGGTGACTAAGCGCTTATTACGACGAGCGGCAAATAGTGCAGCTTCGTTTACAAGGTTTGCTAGTTCAGCGCCAGAATAACCAGGTGTACCACGTGCAAGAACGGATAAATTGACATCAGAACCAAGTGGAACTTTACGTACATGAACGGCTAAAATTTGTTCACGACCTTTCATGTCCGGTAAACCAATTTGTACTTGGCGGTCAAAACGACCTGGGCGAAGTAATGCTGGATCTAAAATATCAACACGGTTGGTTGCCGCAATAATGATGATGCCACTATTCGCTTCGAAACCATCCATTTCAACTAACATTTGGTTAAGGGTTTGTTCACGTTCGTCATGCCCACCCATTGACCCTGCGCCACGTTTACGCCCGACAGCATCAATTTCGTCAATAAAAATGATACAAGGCGAATGTTTACGAGCTTGTTCGAATAGATCGCGGACACGAGATGCACCGACACCAACAAACATTTCGACAAAGTCAGAACCCGATATACTAAAGAAAGGTACATTGGCTTCACCCGCGATAGCTTTGGCAAGTAGCGTTTTACCAGTACCTGGTGGTCCAACCATCAAAATCCCTTTTGGGATGCGTCCACCTAGTTTTTGATATTTGCCAGGATCGCGTAAAAAATCCACGACTTCGGTGACTTCTTGCTTCGCTTCTTCACTACCCGCAACATCGGTAAACTTAGTTTTGACTTGATCTGGAGTGAGCATTTTGGCTTTACTTTTGCCAACAGACATTGGCCCGCCTTTGCCGCCACCCTGCATTTGGCGCATGATAAAAATCCAGAAGCCAATTAATAGAATAATTGGAAACCAAGAGATTAAAATATTAACTAATAAACTCGGTTTTTCATCAGGGCTACCATAAACAGCAACTTTGTTTAATACCAAATCATCCATTAATTTTTCATCAAAATAAGGGATATAGGTGACATAACTGCCGTTACCTTTAGTGGTGGCAACAATTTCACGCCCGTTAATATGCACCTCTTGAAGTTTGCCACTGGTGATGTCTGAGTTGAATTGGGTATAATTGACTTGAGGACCACTATTGGATATTGAGCTGAATTGATTAAATACAGCAATCAATACTACCGCAATGACTCCCCAGATCAGCAAATTCTTTACCATGTCGTTCAAAAGAAAAACCTCTCATAAAAATTAACAGTTACGACTAAAATTAACTTAGCAATGGTACTACAAAATTATACAACTGGCTACTTCATACCCATTGCAACGATATAAACTTCTCGGGATCTTGCCCGTGAAGCTTCAGGTTTACGGATTTTGACTGTTTTAAACATTGAGCGTACCTGTTTTAGGTACTCTTCAAAACCTTCACCTTGGAATACTTTGACAATAAAATTACCATTAGGTGCAAGCACGTCTCGACACATATCAAGCGCGAGTTCAACTAAATACATAGCTCTAGGAATATCAACAGCGGGTTGACCACTCATATTGGGGGCCATATCTGACATCACAACTTGAACTTTTTGATCACCAACGCGTTCAAGCAGTGCTTTTAATACTGCTTCATCACGAAAATCACCTTGCAAAAAATCAACGCCAACAATCGGATCCATGGGTAATAAATCACATGCAATAATGCGACCTTTATTACCAATTAAAGATGCTACGTATTGTGACCAACCACCAGGTGCTGCACCTAAATCAACAACGGTTATCCCGGGTTTAAATAGTTTGTCACTTTTTTGAATTTCTTCTAATTTGAACCATGCCCGAGATCGTAATCCCTTTTTTTGGGCTTGTTGTACAAAGCGATCTTTGAAATGTTCATTAAGCCAGCGTGTCGAACTTGCCGAGCGTTTTTTATTACTCACCGCTAATAAATCCTTAGTGTAAGAAGGTTTCTTCAATTGATTACTCATATATATAAGGGTAGAATAGCAAAATTACAACTTAATGTGATAAAAAATTAATGAATTTATCAAATAAACAAAAACAGTACTTAAAAAGTGAATCCCATCATTTAAAACCTGTTGTGATGATTGGTGCTAATGGGTTTACCGAAGGTGTTCTTGCTGAAATTGAAAGCGCTTTAAATTTTCATGAATTAATTAAGATTAAAGTATCAGCTGAAGATCGTGATAGTAAAAAATTAATTTGCGATGCAATTATTCGTGAAACCAAAGCACTAGCTGTACAACAAGTCGGGTCTATTTTTACTATTTTTAGACCAAGTGATGAAAAGAAAATCACTTTACCTAAATAAAATAAAAACAGGGCAGTAAGCCCTGTTTTTATTGTTAACTTTTATGTTTTTTTGATATTAGATATATTCAACTTTTACTATATCAAATTCTACATCACCGCCCGGTGTTTTAATTTGGACTGTGTCACCATCTTCTTTGCCAATTAAACCTCTGGCAATAGGTGAGTTGACCGAAATCAGATTTTGCCTATAGTCAGCTTCATCATCACCGACAATGCGATAAGTTGTTTCTTCGTCGGTATCAACATTGATTACTGTTACTGTGGCACCAAAAATTATACGTCCGGTGTTTTTCACTTTGGTAATATCAATAATTTGTGCTTGTGATAACTTGCCTTCAATTTCTTGAATACGTCCTTCACAAAAGCCTTGTTGTTCTCTGGCTGCATGGTATTCGGCGTTTTCTTTTAAATCCCCGTGCGCTCTTGCTTCGGCTATAGCTGCTGTAATTTGTGGTCGTTTAACATTTTTCAGCTCTTCCAATTCCGCGCGTAATAATTCGGCTCCCTTTACCGTCATTGGGATTTGTTTCATCTTTGCTCTCCCGTTTTACTGATAATAAAAAAAATAACAAGCCCAACGCTTAATCAAAAGCGTGGCAGGTGGTGATTGTAGTTGTATATGTTATTTTAAAAGACACCAATGTCTATCGCTATATATTAACTGTAAAACCGATCTGACCACAAATCATTTATATCGAAATCAGGTGCTATTTTGCCTAAAATCGGTTATCGTAATGTAATTATTAATATTTTAATTTAACCATTTAGTCTATTTATGTTATGCGACGATTAAGATTATCTATAATTATTGTCTTGTCTATTATTTGGTTTGTGTTGTTATTACCTTATTTCTTAATGCAGACTTCTTTTGGTGCGAATTTAATTGGGCAACAATTATCTAAATTAAGTCCTTATACTATTTCTATTGGCAAGGTAAGTCATTCATTTTCAAATTTTTATGAGCTGTCTTTTGATGATGTTGTGATTAGTAATGAAAAGCAGCAATTGGTTAATGTTCCAAAATTAGTTGTTGGATTTGATAAAGATAACCTATGGCAGTTAAATCATTTCAATTATATTACTGTTTTTGAAGGTGTGATTGATTATTCACAAAAAGCTAAAGATTATAATTTTACTGCAAACACGCTAAAATTAGTGGATACCAAAATCAATATTCCCCTTAATAATAACCAAGATAAATTATCATTAAACCAGTTAAATGGTGGCATTAAATCATTTAATTCGCAAGGTGAGGGAGACTATCAGTTTGATTTGACGGCACAGCAAGTTATGTTAAATCAACAGGCAATGGATAAGGTACTTATTCAAGGTTTTCATCGAAATAATATTATTACTGTTACCAATTTAGGCGGTAATGTTGATAACGGTTTTTTTGTTAGTAAATTGAAAATAATGGCGGATAATAGCTGGGATATTGAACAGTTGAAGATTAATAAGATTCATTTTCAATCGATGGATGACCGTTATTCTACAATACTGCCTAAGTTAGTTATTCGCCAATTTACTATGTTCGATAGTAGTATTCAAATTCCAGGGTTAACTATTGATAAAGGGAATATTGATGCAACTAACCTACGCTATGATCAACAATGGATAGTAGATGATAGTGATGTTACTTTGAGTGCAGAGAGTGTAGTTTGGCATGATGAGGTATTTTCATCGGCATTGTTACAATTACAGTTTAAAAATAATCAAGTTGAAATTCAAAAAGCGATGGCAAATTGGAATGAAGGTAATCTTGATTTTACTGGTAGTTGGAGTAATAACGCCTTACATTTAGAAAAATTATTATTAGCTGGTGTCAATTACCAAGTACCGCCAAAATCAGACGGATTTTTATTACCCGATCTATTTAGCCGAGTAGAAGTGGATCAATTAACCATTTTACCTGGTATGTTAATTGATAAAAATTCAGATTTTCCATTTGTTTTTATCAATTTTGAAATGTCAGGCTCTAATGTAGTCTTAGTTCAAGATAGAAAATTAGGTATTTATGCTGGAACCTTATTTTGTAAAGCTGAACTGGGCTCTATTAATGAAATTGATATTAAATATCCCGATCTTGTTGTTAAATTTGATGCTCAAAATCAAACTTTAGTCAGTTTTAGTTCGTTAGTGAGTGGCGGTATGGTTGAAGCAATAGCGACAATAGATCCAACGCAAACTGAATTTGTCTCGTTACATTTAACTGCCTATAATATCTCCAGTTTACTATTAAAAGAGTGGAAATTAATAGAAGAACCACCTAAATCCATTAATTATAGTGCAGATTTACACGGTAGTATTTCACCATTTAAATTATCTGGCACTTTATTGTCTAATGAAAACGAGTTTATTATTAATCCATAATATTGATTTAAGTAAAAACATCCTTATATACCCTGTAAAGATATTTGATATCTGACTAGTGTTTAGTATCAGATTGACTTGATGAAAAATGTATATGAGGATGTAATGAATCCAGTTAGATTAGATAAATGGTTGTGGGCTGCAAGGTTTTATAAAACTCGTTCATTAGCTCGAGAAATGGTTGACGGTGGTAAAGTTCATTATAATGGACAGCGCACTAAACCAAGTAAAATTATTGAAGTGGGTGCAATTTTAACTCTTCGACAAGGTTCTGATCAAAAGACCATCCAAGTATTAGCCATTACTGAACAGCGTAGATCTGCTACAGAGGCACAATTACTTTATCAAGAAACGCAAGAAAGTATTACTAAACGCGAAACAATAGCGCAAGCACGTAAACTTAACGCATTAACTATGCCACATCCGGATCGGAAACCGGATAAAAAAGAGCGACGTAACTTGATTAAATTTAAATATGATAGACAACTAGGCGAAAATAACTAATATGGATACTCTTAATCGATTTTTATTTGATAATCACGCTATTCGAGGTGAAATCACCCATCTTGAACAGACATACCAGGCAATTTTAGATAATCACACTTATCCCGTTGCTGTACAAAAAGTCTTAGGTGAATTACTGGTGATAACCAGTTTGTTAACAGCTACACTAAAATTTGAGGGTGATATCGCTGTACAATTACAAGGTGATGGTCCTTTATCTTTAGCGGTTGTAAATGGTAATGATCAGCAACAACTTCGAGGAGTTGCGCGTGTAAAGTCGGATATTGCCAATAATGCAACACTTAAAGAAATGGTTGGTAATGGTTATATTGTTATTACCATTACACCCAAAAATGGTGAACGTTATCAAGGTATTGTAGGATTAGAAAGCGATACGCTTATTGGTTGTATTGAAAACTATTTCATGCAGTCTGAGCAGTTACCAACACGTTTATTTGTCAAAACAGGCGTTTATAATAATAAACCTGTTGCTGCTGGTATTTTATTGCAGATATTGCCAGGAAATGAAAATACATCAGATTCTTTCGAGCATCTATGTACCTTAACTCAAACGATTACTAGTGATGAGTTATTTGAACTGTCCACTGAAGAAATTTTATATCGTTTATATAATCAAGAGCAAGTTCGATTATTTGAGACTCATAACGTGACATTTAAATGTGGTTGTTCTCGTGAACGTTGTGAAGATAGCTTAATGACTTTGCCTGCCAATGAAATAGATCAGATGTTAAAAGAAGATGGTGGCAAAATTGATATTCATTGTGATTATTGTGGGAAACATTACATATTTGATACGATTGATATTGCTCAAATCAGAGCTAAACAGCATACCAATTATCATTGATTTTTCTTTCTAAAAGGACCACTAAAATTTGTTAAAATTTTAGTGGTAAGGTGAAATATAGGGAAATTAAACCCACTGCTAATTTACCAGACTCGTATAAATATGTCAGTTTCTTTTATCGGTTTTGATAGATATTTTTGTAAAGAATCTTTACAAAACTATTTATAACAATAATACCTAAAAATATCTTATTAATTGTTTTTAATATCAATAAGTTAGGTAGTTTACTTTTTACTTAATAAACTAAAAGTGTTTCTAGTATAGAATTTATGATAATAACGGCAGTAATGCGATTTATGTTTTGTTGTTTTTTTCTATATCAATATCTTCAACTATGGCATGTTTATCAGAAATTCTACACTTAATATTAAAGTGATAAAGTCTAAATCCATAATCCTGCTCTTTCAAACTTTTTTGTTTATATGCAGGCCTTGGATCTTGAGCAATAACTTGAGTAATTAATGTCGCTAAATTAGGGTATGTCAGTTGATATAATTTTAGTGATTGCTGTGCTTGTTTTGAAAATTCAACGGTTAAGGTTTTATCTGGCATCGCTTGAGCATAACCGGCAATTGCCTCGGGATAACTATCACAATAGGGTAAGTAGGGTTTGATATCGATAACCGGTGTTCCATCTACTAAATCAACACTACCTAATTTTAAAATGACTTGTTTGTTTTTTATAACGATATCTTTCAACGCTACTGCTGATAAACCAATATGGTTGGGTCTAAATGGAGAACGGGTTGCAAATACCCCTAACGTTTTATTTCCGCCTAAACGAGGTGGGCGCACTGTTAAACGCCATTTGTCTAATTCAATTTGATGAAATTGAAATAGAAGCCAAAGATGAGAAAACTGTTCTAATCCTTTAATTGCATCAGGGTTATTGTAAGGTGGTAACAAATGCAGTTCACCTTGACCTTCAGTCACTAAATTAGGTTGTCGAGGCACAGCAAATTTTTCACTATAAGGTGAATGGATAATGCCTATTGGGTTGATTATTTGTTTCATATTAATTGAGTTAACAGGTACAACTCATGAGTAAAATACATTTTATAATAGTTATTACGACATATTAAAAACATCCACCGACGTTAAGTCGGTGGAAAAACATCATAATATTTTAGCTATGATTTTACCAACCACGAATTGCGCCGCCATTAAACACTTGATTTGCTTTTTGGGCTACGGCATCTGTCTGGTAAGCTTTAACAAAGTTTTTGACATTGTCATTATCTTTATCTACTTCACGTGATACGATAATGTTTACATAAGGTGATTCTTTATCTTCAACAAAAATACCATCCTTGCTTGGTGTTAAATTAGCTTGTCCTGCAAAAGCGTTATTAATAATGGCAAGGTCAACTTGTGCGTCCTTTAATGAACGCGGTAACATTGGTGCTTCAAGTTCAACAATTTTATAATTATACGGGTTGCTGGTTATATCAAGTACTGTCGGTAGTAATCCTTTTGATTTATCCACCGTAATCATGCCTTCATGTTGTAATAACAATAATGCACGGCCTAAATTAGTTGGATCGTTAGGAATGGCTATCGTTGAGCTAGCTGGAATAAAGAAGGTTTCGTCACGTGGTGAGGTTACTTTCACGCCGGCACCAGTTTCAGCTGATTTATCAATTGGTTTTAATTTATGTGAATAGCTAGCAATTGGATAAACAAATGAGTTGCCGACTACTGCTAATTTATAACCACGTTCTTTCATTTGTTCATCTAAATAAGGTTTATGTTGGAATGCGTTAACATCAATTAAGCCATCATTTAGTGCTTGGTTTGGCGTGACATAGTCATTAAAAATAACCAGTTCTACATCCAAGTTATAAAGATCTTTAGCTTGTTGTTTAGCAACTTCTGCAACTTCTTGTTCTGGGCCTGAAATCACACCAACTTTAATCGTGTTAGTTTTTACAGGCTCTACCGGTTTATTTTCTTCTGTTTTTGATTGTTTATTATCACAACCCGTTAAAAAAAATGCACTCACCAAAGTAGTGATAAGTGCTAGCTTTTTAATAGACATAATTTTCTCCAAAATTAATGATGAGTAACACGTTTTACAATAGCATTGCCAATAAATTGAATAATAAATACGATAATAATTAATATTATCAAAACCGTATTCATTATAGCAGGCTTATAACCATTGTAACCATATTGTATTGCTAATTGACCAAGTCCCCCTGCACCAACAGCACCAGCCATAGCAATATAGCCAGTTAGGGTAATTAATGTAATTGTCATACTATTAACAATGACAGGTAATGATTCGGGTAATAAAACTTTATAAATTATTTGTAGTGGTGTTGCCCCCATTGAACGTGCTGCTTCGATTAATCCTTTTGGTACATCTAATAAGGCATTTTCGATCATTCGTGCAATTAGAGGTGACACACCAATACTCAGTGGTACGACTGCTGCTTGTTTACCAATAAAAGTTCCCATAAGAATTGTCGTGAAAGGAATAATCCAGACAATCAAAATAATAAATGGTATGGAACGAAATACATTAGTAATGAATGAAAGAGCGTTATTTGCTAAGTAACAATCTAAAATTTGCCCTTTGCGTGTGGTATAAAGTAATATGCCTATTGGTAAGCCAATCACTGTTCCCCAAAAACCTGACAAAATAACCATGTATAGGGTTTCATCGGTCGCTTGTGCCATTTTGAATAACATGGCTTCATTAAAGCCATTAAAAGAAGAGCAAAAAGTCACAAAGTTTGCCCAAAAATCGTGTTCAGCTAAAAATCGAAATAATGATTCAAAAGGTTTAAACGAAGGAATAAAATTAAACATAACCGAGCACCTCTACTTTGGTGTTATTGTTCTCTAAAAATTGTATTGCTGATGCTGTGCTTTTTGGTTTGCCTTTCATTTCTGTCAACATTAATCCAAACTTAACACCGCCAGCATAATCCATTTGAGCACTGATAATGTTACTATCAATATCAAATTCTTTAGCAATTTGTGATAACAGTGGCAAATCAACTGAAACACCAGTAAATTCTAAACTTACTAATGGATTTAAACCTTCTTTATATTCAGGTGATAGCCTTGCTAAATAGTCCTCAGGGATAGTTAAGTGTAAAGTTGATTGTATAAATTGCCTTGCAATATCAGTTTTAGCATGTGAAAACATTTCACCAACCGATGATTGTTCTACTAATTTACCATTACTGATAACGGCAACTTGATCACAAATTTGTTTTACCACATCCATTTCATGAGTGATTAATAAGATGGTTAAACCGAGTTTTTGGTTGATATCTTTTAATAAAGCTAAAATTGAGCGTGTTGTTTCTGGATCTAATGCGCTAGTTGCTTCATCACATAGTAATACCTTTGGATCACTGGCTAACGCTCTAGCAATAGCAACGCGTTGTTTTTGCCCACCAGACAAATTAGCCGGATAGACATGAGCTTTCTCGGTTAATCCGACTAATTCAATCAGTTCGGTCACTTTTTGCTTTATTTGCGCTTTTGGTGTTTTATTTAGTTCTAATGGAAAAGCAATATTATCAAAAACGGTACGTGAAGAAAGCAGGTTGAAGTGCTGAAAAATCATACTGATTTTTCGACGTACTTCAATTAGCTTACGGTTAGAAAGGTGAGTAATTTCTTGATTATCAAAAAATATTTTACCACTAGTCGGTTTTTCGAGTAGGTTTACGCATCGAATAAGTGTACTTTTCCCCGCTCCTGATTTGCCAATAACGCCATAGATTTGCCCTTGCGGAACATGAAGGGAAATATCGTTTAAAGCATGAATTGGGGTCTTATTATGCTCAAATATTTTCGAAATATGCTGTAATTGTATCATAATATATATAGACAAAGGGTAGATAGCTGAATATTAAGACGTCTAGACATCTAAGTCAATCAATAATATGCTATACGAATTGGTGTAATGCCTAAGTAAAAGGAAAAAAGTAAACATGAAACCTGCTATTTTTTTGGATCGAGATGGTACCATTAATGTCGATTATAATTATGTTCATGCCATTGATAAATTTGATTTTATTGATGGGGTTATAGAAGCTATGCAAGAGCTCAAAAAAATGGGTTTTTTGTTGGTGATTACGACCAATCAATCAGGTATAGCTAGAAATATCTTTACTGAAGAACAGTTTAATACATTAACAGAATGGATGGATTGGTCATTACAAGATCGCGGTGTAGATTTGGATGGAATCTATTATTGTCCTCACGATCCATTGATTGATAAATGTGAATGTCGTAAGCCGAGTCCTGGTATGATTCAAACGGCAGCCAAGGAATTAAATATCGATATTGCAAGTTCATATATGGTTGGGGACAGAGTATCTGATTTATTGTCGGGTAAAAAGGCAGGCGTTAAAAAAACAGTTTTAGTCAAAACCGGTGATGCTATTACTGAAGAAGCATTAGCACAAGCTGATTGGGTAATTGACAGCTTGGCTGATTTACCAAGTAAAATAAGATCACAATTGTGATAGACGATGTAAATTCAGACAAAGCATTGAAACAATACTGTATTGTTATAACTATCAGTGATCACTTTAATTTTGAAACTCTGCATTAATAAATAAATGTTGGTTACATTTTGGTTATCCTGACTTAATCAGGAAAGAGATATTCAAATGACAAGATAAACAATATTAATACTAGAATCTATTATATGGTGTTATCACTGACTTTATTTTAGTTTTTGTTATCACATGAAAGTCCTGTCGTATTTAAAATAGCTAAATTGGATGATGATAAGTTCGATTCAATTTTTACTCTTTTAATTTTAATTGTAATATTCAAAGCGATTTTAAATAAAAAATGTATAGAGATAGCTTGTTTTTGATACGTAATGTGTAAAAAAAACACAAACAGAAAAAAAGTGGCAATAAACACTTGCAGGAAAATTTAAAGTGCCTATAATGCGCATCCACTGACACGGCGTTAGTGAAAAACAAACGAAGAACGTGTTAGAGAGCAAGATCAAAAATATTGA
>NZ_JAFNOO010000013.1:0-86260 GCF_026536185.1 Gilliamella sp. B2838 | reverse complement strand
GGTATTACCCATGTGAGAGTAGGGTGCCGCCAGACTTTTAAATTAGTGCGAGAGCCCAGCAGAGATGCTGGGCTTTTTTGCTTTTTACAGCGGAATAATTATGGCTAACAGTGCTAGAAAATCGATAATGATTTACTATATTATTAAAAGTATTGTTATTGAACATTGCTAAATGGATAGGAAAAAAATGCGCTCATTAATTGCTTTTAACAAACCGTACAATGTAATTACGCAATTTTCTCCCCATGAAAAATATCAAACATTAAAAGATTTTATTTCATTACCCAAATTTTACCCTGCAGGTCGACTGGATACTGACAGTGAAGGATTATTATTACTGACCAATGATGGTAAATTGCAGTCAAAAATCAGCTCGCCAAAATTTAAATTACCAAAAACTTATTGGGTACAAGTTGAAGGCATAATTAGTCAACAAGCTATAGATAAACTCGCTCAAGGTGTTCAGTTAAAAGAGTTCTATACGGCCGCAGCTATAGCGACTAAGCTGGAAGCGCCGACTAATCTATGGCAACGCGTTCCGCCTATTCGTGAACGTAAAGCTATTCCCAAATTGGTACAACATCAGTAACCATATGTAATATTTAAATCACAACAATAGAAGATGCGATTTCATATTTTTCTCAGTAGTGCATTATGAAGTATTTATAACTTATGCGGCTTTCTTGGTAGTTTAGTCATATAAATTCACTTTGCTATAATAAGCATTGTTATAAGCGCTAAATCATCTAAAAAATAGCTGATTAAAAGTATATTTGCTTGATAAATTCATTTTCCTATTTATTTATTTCTGTATGTATGAAACAATTTAGATATAGAAAAATAATTTTTTGAGGTAGTCAGTGATCGATAATGATGGCTACCGTCCAAATGTAGGAATAGTTATTTGTAACAGGTATGGTCAAGTTCTTTGGGCTCGTCGTTATGGACAAAATTCTTGGCAGTTTCCTCAGGGCGGAATTAAACTAAACGAAACGCCTGAGCAGGCAATGTTTCGTGAATTAAACGAAGAGGTAGGATTATTACCCAAAGATGTGAAAATTTTGTCTGTAACTAATGGTTGGTTGCGTTATAAATTACCTAAACGAATGATTCGTTGGGAAAATCAACCTGTATGCATAGGGCAGAAGCAGAAATGGTTTTTATTAGAATTGATTTCTGATACATCAGTAATTAATCTTAATACGTCTTCGACTCCAGAATTTGATGATTGGAAATGGGTGAGTTATTGGTATCCTATTCGTCAAGTTATTGCCTTTAAACGTGATGTCTATCGAAAAGCAATGAAAGAATTTTCTTTGCCAGTTTTTACTATACAGTCAGAGATAGAAGTGCCAACAGTTAATGTTTCTAAAAAGAAACGATTTAATTTCTTTGCTCATAAACGAAAAAATAAACAGCGTATAAAAAAATGAATCAATACTTACAATTTCCTAATTTTGATCCAATTGCTTTTTCAATTGGTCCTATTTCGCTACATTGGTATGGTGCAATGTACTTATTTGGTGTATTGGGCGCGCTTTATTTAGCTAAGCGCCGCGCAAGAAAGCCAAATAGTCAATGGACTACACAACAGGTTGAAAATTTATTATTTTGGGGTTTTTTAGGACTCTTTATCGGTGGCCGTCTTGGTTATATTTTGTTTTATAACTTTGATGCGTTTATTAAAGATCCGGTTATTTTGTTTAAAGTTTGGGAAGGCGGCATGTCATTCCATGGTGGTTTAATAGGTGCGATTTGTGTCATTGCGATTTTTGCTAAAATAACACACAAAACCTTTATGCAAGTAGCTGATTTTGTTGCACCTTTAGTTCCTATTGGGTTAATGTTTGGACGTTTTGGTAATTTTATTAATGGTGAATTGTGGGGACGCGTAACGCACTCACATATTGGTATGCTATTTCCAACCTCGTCTCATGCTGATTTTATGTATGTACAGTCTCATCCTGAATGGTTTTCTCTTTATACTCAGCTTAATGGTATTTTACCAAGGCATCCTTCGCAGCTTTATGAAATGTTGTTTGAAGGAATAGTATTATTTATTATTTTGAATTTATTTATCCGTAAACATAGACCTGTTGGTGCTGTATCTGGTCTATTTTTACTTTGCTATGGTTTATTCCGGTTTGTCATAGAATTTTTTAGACAACCGGACGAACAAATAGGCTTATTCTTAAATATGATAAGTATGGGACAAATTTTATGCCTACCAATGATTATTGGAGGTATTTTGATTCTGTTATATGCATATAGATTTAACCGTAAGGCGATTAAACGATGAAACAATATTTAGCGCTGATGCAAAAAATTTTAGCAGAAGGTACACCTAAATCTGATCGAACTGGAACGGGTACATTATCGATCTTTGGTCATCAGATGCGATTTAATTTGCAAGATGGCTTTCCATTAGTCACGACAAAAAAATGTCATTTACGTTCTATTATTCATGAACTACTTTGGTTTTTGAAAGGGGATACTAATATCCGTTATTTACAGGATAATAAAGTGACTATTTGGGATGAATGGGCCGATGAAAATGGTGATTTAGGCCCAGTATATGGTAAACAATGGCGGGCTTGGGGAGCTGCCGATGGCCGTCAAATAGATCAAATTACTCAATTAATTGAACAAATTAAAAATGATCCTGATTCAAGACGTATGATAGTTTCTGCATGGAATGTCGGTGAACTTGATCGAATGGCATTAGCACCATGCCATGCATTTTTTCAATTTTATGTTGCGCAAGGTAAACTTTCTTGTCAACTCTATCAACGCTCATGTGATGTATTTTTGGGATTACCGTTCAACATTGCAAGTTATTCACTCTTAATACATATGATTGCTCAGCAGTGTAATTTGGAGGTTGGTGATTTTGTTTGGACGGGAGGGGATACCCATCTATACTCAAATCATATGGATCAAACTAAGCTGCAATTAAGTCGAGAGCCAAGATCATTACCAAAATTATTGATAAAGCGTAAACCGCCAACAATTTTTGATTACGAATTTGAGGATTTTGAGATTGTTGATTATGATCCTTATCCTGCCATCAAGGCGCCAGTCGCAGTGTAAAGTATGTTGAAGTATTATGATAAAAAATACGTTTAATCTATTTTTTTACTCATCCATAAGTTAACAATAGTATTATTGGGATTAATCAAATTAATCCCAATATTTTTTTAAATCTCTATTTTTATAATTGAACGCATCATGTAACAATAGCCGATTTTGTCAATCGGAATGTTATTTTCCTGCATATTGAGCCAAGATTGGTATATAATAGTTAACTTTGTTTAAATCATTAATTGATCTTAATATGAGTCAAAATCAGGAAATTCGTCCCGTTTTTACTAAGCATTTATTACATCCTCGTTACTGGTTAACGTGGTTAGGAATTGGTTTTTTATATTTATTGGTATTGTTACCCTATCCAATAATTTATCAACTAGGTAAATCATTAGGTTTACTTTCAATGAAGTTAATTGGGAAGCGAAAAGAAACTGCAAAACAAAATCTTAAACTTTGTTTTCCCGACAAATCACAACAAGAACGCGACGCGCTGTTACGTGATAATTTTATTTCGACTGGATTAGCTATTTTTGAAACGGGCATGGCTTGGTTTTGGTCCGATAGACGTTTAGCTAAGCATTCTTCTATAGTGGGTGATGATTATATTACAAAGGTACAGCAATCAGGACAAGGTGTTTTATTAATTGGAATTCATTTCTTAACACTCGAATTAGGTGCTCGAATTTTAGGTATGAGTCACCCAGGTGTTGGCGTTTATCGACCTAATGATAATCTGGTAATGGACTATGTGCAGCTTAAAGGCCGACTAAAATCAAACAAATATATGTTAGATCGTTACAACACTAAAGGTATGATTCGGGCATTAAAAAATGGTGAATTACTTTGGTACGCGCCAGACCATGATTATGGCCCTAAAAATAGTGTATTTGCACCATTATTTTCTGTTGAAAAAGCAGCAACCACAATCGGAACTCGCATTCTCGTTAAGTTGGGGCAACCTGCAATTATACCGTTTACACCTAAACGTGAAAAAAAAGGTCACTATATTGTTGATGTAACGCCTGTGCTTGAAGGTTATCCAATCGATGATGATGTACTTGCTGCCGCGTTTATGAATAAAGCCATTGAGCATGAAATTTTAAAAGCACCGGAACAATATATGTGGTTACATAGACGTTTTAAAACACGCCCTAAAGGTGAAGCTCCTTTATATACAGATAGTGTACAATCTGATTAATATCCGCTCATTAAATCGTGTTGAGAAGAAGAGTAAAAATTACAATATGCAAAAACTAAATAAAATTATTTTGTATTGTCGCCAAGGATTCGAAAAAGAGTGTGCGGCTGAAATCACTGATAAAGCATCACAAAAAGCAGTATTTGGTTTTGCTAAAGTAAAAGAAAATAGTGGTTATGTTATTTTTGAATGCTACCAAGATGGTGATGCTCAACACTTGATTAAAACGTTATCTTTTCGAACATTAATTTTTGCGCGGCAAATGTTTGCAGCCGGTGATTTATTAACCGATCTACCTAACCATGACCGTATTTCTCCCATCATAGATTCATTATCAGGCTTAATAGAGAAAGCCGGTGATTTACGGGTAGAAGTAGCTGATACTAATGAAGGAAAAGAACTGATAGGATTTTGTCGTAAATTTACTGTTCCTCTTCGTCAAGCTTTAAGACATAAACGTATTTTATTGAAAGTGGAAAATCCATCAAGGCCCGTCATTCATCTATTCTTTATTAATAGTCAGAGTTGCTATATTGGCTATTCGTTAAGTCAAAATAATTCGCCATTTTATATGGGAATACCTCGGCTAAAA
The DNA here is from genome assembly GCF_026536185.1 of Gilliamella sp. B2838. Lineage (NCBI taxonomy): Bacteria > Pseudomonadati > Pseudomonadota > Gammaproteobacteria > Orbales > Orbaceae > Gilliamella > Gilliamella sp. B2838. The sequence goes on along the minus strand of NZ_JAFNOO010000013.1, from coordinate 81,383 downwards.
TTTCCAAGCGATGCGCCTAGCCGTTCAACCTTAAAATTGGAAGAAGCTTTCCATATTTTTATTCCATACGAAGAATGGGATGAACGATTAAAAGGTGGTTTAAATGCGGTCGATTTAGGTGCTTGTCCAGGCGGTTGGACTTATCAACTCGTTAAACGAAATATGATGGTTTATGCCATTGATAATGGTCCAATGGATAAAAAATTGATGGAAACAGGACAAGTAAAACATTATCGTGAAGATGGCTTTAAATTTGTGCCAAAAAAGCATAATATTTATTGGTTGGTCTGTGATATGGTTGAAAAACCAACTAAAGTGACACAATTAATTGCCAAATGGCTTATTAATGGTTGGTGTCGAGAAACTATTTTTAACCTGAAATTACCAATGAAAAAGCGATATGAAGAAGTAACACAAAATTTGCTGCTACTTCATGAAGAATTAAATGGTAAACAAATTAACGTCCAAATTCAGGCTAAACAGTTATATCATGATCGCGAAGAAATTACTGTGCACGTACAGCGGATTTGGGGATAACAAATTACAAGAGAATAGGTGTATGAATTTAAAACGGTCCTTTTATGCAATGCTAATACTTACATTGTTTACCTTATTGGCTGGATGTCCTGCCAATAAGCCACAAGTAATGACTGATTATGACCAGAATAAAAATTCTAGTTATTATTTATCACAAGCTGATAAAAGTTCTGGTTACGCCAAAACCAATTGGCAGTTAATGGCTATTCAGGCTTTAGTGAAAGAAAATCAACTAGCTAAAGCTGATGGATTACTATCGCAAATATCATCCCACCTTGATGCTAAGCAACAACAAGAGCGAACATTATTACTTGGTGAAATTGCAGTAAAATCAGGAAAGTCATTTGATTTTAATCAATTTTCTACTCAAGGCTTAACTCAAGCTCAGTTATACCGTTACTATACTATTAAACTCAGTAGTGATGAAAAAAATAAAGAGATTAATGCACAAGCTCATGACTATACTGAATTAGAAAAATATGCGCCAGAAAATCAAAAAAAACAGATACTAAATAATACTTGGAATTTCTTTAGCAAGTTAAACGTAAATCAAATTAATTCAATTGTTGTCAACGAAGATGACAGCATTTTACAAGGTTGGATTAATTTAAGTTATGCGTACACAAACAACAGTAAAGCTCCCACTACGCAAGAAGGTGATACACCAGAAGTGATAGCCGAGAAAACGCAAAAACAAAAGCAAGCATTAAAACAAGCTGTTGCTGATTGGCTAACCCAGTATCCAGATCATCCAGCTAAAAATATCCTACCAATATTGACTGGTGAGCAGACCTTAGCTGCCGCAGACACGAATGCGAAAAAAGTAGCTTTATTATTACCATTAAATGGTTCATCACGTATATTCGGCGACACAATTAAGCAAGGTTACAGTGATGCAATAAAGTTCTTCCCGCAAGAACCACAGCAAAATGTCGTTTTACTCGACACAACAAGTGCGCCAATGGATACACTTATTCAGCAAGCAAAAGAGCAAAATGTTGAACTCATCGTTGGTCCTTTGCTCAAAGATGAAGTTGTTAAAATAAAACAATTAGCACCAAGCATACCGGTTTTAGCACTCAATAAAGTTGATAATAATACAATATCGACGAATAAAATGTGCTTTTTTGCACTATCCCCAGAAGATGAAGCAAAGGATGCTGCCGATCATATTTATGCGCAAAGTAAGGTGAAACCCCTACTGCTTGTGCCACAAAATGATTTAGGCAAACGTGTCGCGCAAACTTTTGCTAAACAGTGGTCACAATTATCTGCTAATAATTCTCAAGCTTATGTGCAATATTTTGGCAATAAAAGTTCATTAAGTGCGAATATGAATCAAAATAGTGGAATCAGCCTGAGTGGCTCGCCTATTTTAATCAATGATGCAACTACTCAGCCGGTACCGCCTGAACAATCAGCTAGTTTTGATGCTATTTATATCTACTCTTCTTATGATGAACTAACCCTAATTAAACCTATGTTAGATATGGGGGCGGCTAAATCGGGAACTAACTTATCTCAGATAATGATTTATACCAGTTCAAAAAGCCATGTAGCCAATGCATCTAATGATTTTAACTACGATATGAATAAAACGGAATATGCTGATATTCCAATGATCATTAATCGCACCGATAATATGTTAGAAATAATACCAAGCAATATTCAGAAAGATTATTCATTATTGCGTTTATACGCGATGGGCATTGATGCATGGAGACTGGCAAACCGCTTTAATCAATTAGATTCTTATCAACCTAATTTTTTAGATGGAATGACAGGAAAATTATCGACAAGTAATCAGTGTGAAGTGACAAGAGCATTGTCTTGGCAACAATATATTCATGGTTCAACTCAAACTACCACAACAAGCGAAGAATAAACAAATTGGCAAGCATTATGAAAATATCGCTTGCCAATACTTACTTAAACAAGGGCTTTTATTAATTGCTAAAAATAGTCAATATCCCTTAGGTGAAGTTGATTTAATTATGCAAGATAAGCAATGTCTGGTTTTTGTTGAAGTACGTTATCGAAAAAATGCTAATTTTGGCGATGCTGCGATGACGGTAACGTTAAGTAAACAAACGAAAATTAAGCAAGCAGCACAACTCTGGATGCTATCTGAAAATTTGAATATTGAAGATACCGAGTTTAGGTTTGATATTTTTGCCATAACAGGTAAAAATCAACAATGGATTATTAATGCGTTTTAATTATTAGGTGAAAAACGTGCAAGATTTAATTAAAAATTATTTTACTGAAAGTATTCAAACACAAATTGTAATGGCGGAGTCTTTAGGTTCATCAATCGAAAAAGCAGCCAATATCATTGTTCAAGGTTTACTTAATGGCAATAAAATTATGAGTTGTGGCAATGGTTCTTCCGCTGCAAACGTTCAAAGTTTTACCTCACGATTGATGACTAGCATTAATATAGAAAGACCCAGTATTCCTGCCTTAGCTTTAGTTTCTGATAATGTATTATTAAGCGCTATTGCCACTCATGAAGAAGTTTACGCACGTCAAATTCAAGCCTTGGGTCAACAAGGTGATATTTTGATTATAGCAACTTGCCAAGGTAACAGTCGATCAATTATACGGGCGGTACAAGAGGCGGTGATTAAAGATATGAAAATTGTTGCACTTACCGCTTTTGATGGTGGTGAAGTGATTGGTTTACTTAGCCAAAATGATATTGAAATTAGAGTTCCCTCCTATAAAAAAGTGATGGCTTACGAGATGCATGCAATGATTCTAAACTGCTTGTGCCAATTAATTGAAAATACATTGTTTATTCATGGTGAATAAGTTGAAATAAAAACAGTTTAGTTCTGCATTAATAGTGTTTTTATGCTATAATTATAAGCTATTTTGATGATCTAAATTAATAAGAGAACATGGTGTTATGACCGAACTAGCCAAAGAGATAACCCCCGTTAATATTGAAGATGAATTAAAATCCTCTTATCTTGACTATGCAATGTCTGTCATTGTTGGGCGTGCTTTACCCGATGTGCGTGACGGTTTAAAACCGGTTCATCGTCGGGTTTTATTTGCCATGAACGAAGCTGGATATGATTGGAATAAACCTTATCGAAAATCAGCGCGTGTTGTTGGGGATGTCATCGGTAAGTATCACCCTCATGGTGATTCTGCTGTTTATGATACGATTGTGCGTATGGCACAGCCATTTTCATTACGCTATATGTTAGTTGATGGGCAAGGAAACTTCGGTTCAGTTGATGGTGACTCTGCTGCTGCAATGCGTTATACCGAAATTCGTATGCAAAAATTTGCAGGTGCATTATTGACGGATCTTGATAAAGAAACCGTTGATTTTTCACCTAACTATGATGGATCCGAGATGATTCCAGACGTGTTACCAACACGTATCCCTAACTTATTAATTAATGGCTCATCAGGAATTGCAGTTGGTATGGCAACGAATATTCCACCACATAATTTATCTGAAGTGATTAATGGCTGCCTTGCTTTTATTGAAGATGAAAACATTTCTGTTGATGGTTTAATGGAGCATATTCATGGGCCTGATTTTCCAACGGCAGCGTTAATTAATGGTCGTAAGGGTATTGAAAATGCTTACCGTACCGGTCGAGGCATCATTTATATCCGCTCAAAAGCAACCATTGAAGTTGATGACCATTCAGGTCGTGAAACGATTATTGTTAATGAAATTCCATATCAAGTTAACAAGAAAAAGTTAATAGAAAAGATAGCTGAGTTAGTCAAAGATAAAAAAGTAGAAGGTATTTCAGCACTACGCGATGAATCAGATAAAGATGGGATGCGTATTGTGATCGAAGTTAAACGCGATGCTGTTGCTGAAGTTGTATTAAATAATCTTTTCTCTTTGACGCAGCTACAAGTTTCATTCGGTATTAATATGGTTGCTTTACATAAAGGGCAACCAAAACTATTAAACTTACGTGAAATGATTGAAGCATTTGTGCTTCATCGCCGTGAAGTGGTTACGCGCCGAACGATATATGAACTACGTAAAGCTCGTGAACGTGCCCATGTTTTAGAAGGTTTAGCAATAGCACTTGCCAATATCGATCCTGTTATTGAGTTAATTCGTGCTGCATCAACACCAAGCGAAGCGAAAACTAAATTATTGGCGCAAGCTTGGCAGTTAGGTAATGTCGCTGCAATGCTTGAAAAAGCGGGTAATGATGCTGCGCGACCAGAAGAATTAGCACCAGAATTTGGTATTCGTGATGGTCACTATTATTTATCTGAAGCACAAGCGCAAGCTATCTTAGATCTACGCTTACATCGCTTAACAGGTCTTGAACACGAAAAAATTCTTGATGAATACAAAGCGTTACTTATTCAAATCGGTGAACTATTGCATATTTTAGCAAGTCCAGAAAGATTGATGGAAGTCATTCGTGAAGAGCTCGAAGCGGTTCGAGATCAATTCCAAGATGCAAGACGAACTGAAATCACAGCTAGCAGTGCTGATATTAATATTGAAGATCTTATCGCGCAAGAAGACGTGGTTGTTACCCTTTCTCACCAAGGCTATGTGAAATATCAACCGCTTTCTGATTATGAAGCACAACGTCGTGGTGGTAAAGGTAAATCGGCAACCAAAATTAAAGAAGAAGATTTTGTTGAAAAACTACTGGTCGCCAATACGCATGATACAATCCTTTGTTTCTCTAGCCGTGGTCGATTATATTGGATGAAAGTTTACCAATTACCTGAAGCAAGTCGTGGTTCTCGTGGTCGTCCAATTATTAATCTATTACCACTTGAAGCGGATGAGCGTATTACTGCAATTTTACCGGTTCGGGAATTTGATGACGAACATTGTGTGTTTATGGCAACGGCACAAGGTACAGTTAAGAAAACCTCACTAATTGAATTTAGTCGTCCTCGTAGTGGTGGGATTATCGCCATTAACCTACGTGATGATGATGAACTTATCGGTGTGGATCTAACAAGTAATGAAACATCAGATACCGTTGATGATGAAGAGCTCAATGATGATGTAATTGTTGATGAGACAGATAATGATGACGAAGTCTCTCAAATCTCTAATACAGAAGACATTATGTTATTTTCAGCTAATGGTAAAGTTGTTCGCTTCCCGGCGAATAAAGTTCGCTGCATGGGACGAACTGCGACCGGTGTTCGGGGTATTAAATTAGAAGGTGATGATAAAGTAGTCTCACTCATTGTTCCTCGAGGTAATGGCGCAATTTTAACTGCTACTCAAAACGGTTATGGTAAACGTACTGAACAAGAATTATATCCAACTAAATCACGCGCAACTAAAGGCGTAATTTCTATTAAGGTCAGTGAGCGAAATGGAGCAGTTGTTGGAGCTGTACAAGTTGAAGAAACCGATCAAATTATGTTGATCACTGATGCAGGAACGTTAGTTCGCACGCGTGTATCAGAAGTGAGCATTGTTGGTCGAAATACGCAAGGTGTTATGCTTATTCGAACGGCTGAAAGTGAAAAAGTTGTCGGATTGCAGCGAATTGCTGAAACAGAGGATGACGATAACGAGTCTGAATTTCCCTCGAACCAAGGTGAACAACGGACTGATTCATTAGAGGAATCCGAAGAATAATTTTTAATTATTAAAAAGGATTAGTTAATATAGCTAATCCTTTTTTATTTTAGAAAATCAGGAAAAGGAACAGTATTTGATGTCATTTTTTATAAAAAAAATTTTAACAAATCTTGCGTGGCAAATTTTAATTGCCTTGATCTTAGGTGTAGCAATGGGGGCTTATCTGTTCGAACTTTCTGTTCCAACTCACCCTTTACATTCTTATTATCAATTCTCTATCGTTAATATTTTCCAACCTGCGGGTGATATCTTTATTCGTTTAATTAAAATGATTGTATTACCTATTATATTAAGTACATTAACACTTGGTATTGCAGGTATCGGCGGCTCAAAACGATTAGGGACGTTAGGGTTTAAAACAATACTCTATTTTGAGATAATTACTACCATCGCTATTTTATTGGGTCTTTTATGGGGCAATGTTTTCGCGCCAGGTGCAGGTATTGACTCTTCAACTTTAGCCACAACTGATGTGAGTAAATATGCAAAAGCAGCGGAGGAACTAAGTGGAAAACCTCATGGCCTTATTGTTATGATTTTAGACATGATTCCTGCCAATATTTTTAAAGCAATGACGGATGGTGCGGTTTTACCTGTAATTTTCTTCTGTGTGTTTTTTGGTTTAGGTTTAATGTCTTTACCAGATAAACAACGCGAACCATTTGTATTCTTCTTAAAAGTTGTTTCTGATACCATGTTCAAAGTGACAAATATGATCATGCGTTATGCGCCAATTGGGGTATTTGCTCTTATTACTGTCACGGTGGCTAAATATGGATTCGAATCTTTATTACCACTATTCAAACTAATTTTGACCGTATATTCGGCAATGATTGTTTTTACCATAGTAGTATTAGGTATTGTGTGTAAACTCTGTAAATTTAGTATTTTTAAATTACTGAGAATTTTAAAAGAAGAATTAGTCATTGCATTTTCAACGGCCAGCTCTGAAACAGCATTGCCAAAAATCATCGAAAAAATGGAAGCTTATGGCGCGCCTAAAGCGATAACCAGTTTTGTTATTCCAACCGGTTATTCATTTAACTTAGATGGATCGACTTTATACCAAAGTATTACCGTTATCTTCTTAGCTCAGCTATTTGGTATGGATTTAAGCATTATAGATCAAATTATTATTGTTATTACTCTAATGATAGCCTCTAAAGGTATTGCTGGCGTACCTGGTGCTTCAATATTAGTGCTATCTGCAACACTCGGAAGTGTCGGTATACCACTAGAAGGTATAGGCTATATTATGGGAGTCGAGCGTATTTTAGATATGGGTCGAACTGTTGTTAATGTGGTTGGTAATGCATTAGCGGCAATTGTTATTGCACGTTGGGAAAATGCATTTGATGATACAAAAGCCAGAGCTTATGAACAAAAATATTTAAAATAATCTAGGTATTAGTGTATTACTATCAAAAGCTTCTGTTTATAAAAATGGAAGCTTTTATTTTAACTAGAAAAATGATAATTCATCATAAATAGCCGTCTAGTCAGGTAGTAATTATAAACTGACTTAAAAATAATACTATTAATAACGGAAATAGTGCTCGGTTATTTTCTAATAGAAGATAAAGATCAATTGATGTAATATTTTTGATATTAATTATATTTTTTGTTTTTAGATAGATATAAAAAAACCCAGCATTTGCTGGGTTTCTCGTTTATGCAAAACTATTTAATTTTAGCTTCTTTATAAACAACATGCTGACGAACAACAGGATCATATTTTTTGATCTCCATCTTTTCAGGCATGGTTCTTTTGTTTTTGCTAGTGGTATAAAAATGACCGGTACCAGCAGAAGAAACTAATCTAATTTTTTCACGTACACCTTTAGCCATGATATGGTTTCCTTATTAGTACTTTTCACCACGGGCACGAAGTTCAGCTAAAACTGCATCAATACCCTTTTTATCGATAGTACGCATACCTTTAGCTGATACACGTAATTTTACAAAACGTTTTTCACTCTCAATCCAGAAACGGTGAGTTTGAAGGTTTGGTAGAAAACGACGTTTAGTAGCATTCATCGCATGAGAACGATTATTTCCCACTAAAGGACCTTTTCCTGTTACTTGGCATACTCGTGACATGTCAATAATTCTCCGAAATTTCTATGCTTAAGCCTTGGGCGTAATATGTTAATGGAATTAACCTCGTCAGGCTTTTAGTTTGCTGCAGTTCTATTTGAGAAGCAGTCTAACCTCTCACACTACACCCATAATAATGAGGTAGCGAAGTATACGCTGTTATGCAAAGATTCTCAAGTATTATCTTATTTTAGACTAAAAATAAGTTCACTATGAGCAACGATTGATATAAAAAGATAAAGGTACCTATCAATTTGCTTCTATTTTATAACGAGCTTTACTTTAGTTAAATACAAAAATCGTTTTATTTTATAATAAATATGCTTTAATACTAAATGATAAATATATTTTTTGATTTAATTTTCTAACTTTCAAGGAGATTATATGAACCAGTTTAAGCCATATGACATCTATGGCATTATCGGTTATCCGTTAGGGCATACAATGAGCCCATTAATTCACACTACTTCGTTTCAAGATTATAATATTCCAGCTGTATTAGTTGCATTTCCAACGCCTCCAGAAGAGATACCTAACCTGTTCAAATCGGTTCGATTACTTAATATTCGTGGTTTATGTGTGACTATTCCACATAAACAAACAATTATTCCTTATTTAGATTATGTTACTGATCATGTTAAAAAAGCAGGCGCAGCAAATTTAGTTTATTGGGATGGTGACAAGCTTTGTGGTGACAATACTGATATTGTTGGTTTTATGGAGCCATTAAGACAAAAAAAATTACCTGCCGAATATAAAAAGGTTTTATTGTTAGGCGCTGGGGGCGCAGCTCGCGCTGCTGTAGTGGGTTTGCAGGATCTCGGTTATACCGATATTACCGTTAGTGATATTTCTAAAGAACTACCCGAAGCACTAGCCAAAGAGTTCAACCTTAAAATTGTTGATTGGGAAGATCGTAGCAAAGTTGAGGCTCAAATCATTGTTAACTCAACCCCATTAGGCATGCAAGGAAAATTTGAAGACCAAACACCTTATGAACAAGCATGGTTTAAAGGAAAGGGATTGGCTTATGATATTGTCTATACACCCTATAACACAAAATTTAGACAAGAAGCTCACAACGCGGGCTGGGAATCAATTTCTGGTCGTGAGATGTTTATTGGTCAAGCAAATGCACAATTTAAAATTTGGACAGGAAAAGAACTGTCTCAACGAGCAAAACAAGCGGTAATAGACGCGCTAGCAGCAAAATAAATATTGAAAAAATAACATACATCTTATCAATGTTAATTTGATGTATGTTAGAACATTGATCATATTGTTCTATTATTCTGACATATTGATTGCCTGGATATAAATTTAATGAATTTTGTAATTTCACAATGTGAATACAAGGAGTATTTATGACAAATCTTGAATTGCAAGCTTATCGTCGTTTTTTGATGTTAAAAGTGCTAGAAGCGAGTGAATATATTGGTAAAACAGACATTAAAACTTGGCATGACTGGGAAAGCGGTAAGTTGCCTGTTCCTGAATTTGTAGCAACAGCGATGCAAGAATTAAAAAAAATTCGCCACGATAAAATCAATCTTATCATTAAAGGCATTAATGATCGGGTTGGCAGTAATACTATTCGTTACTTCATGACATATGAAGAGTTTAAAAAAGTCAATCCAGATCTTGATGTGATTCAATGGCGATTACACCAATCCATTGCCACTGAACTTTATTTTCGAGGTCTAGAAAAACTGTGCTAGCGGTTATTTTTTGTAATATGAATGACTTAATAATCTTATTGGTGTAAATATTATTTTACATTCTTTGACAGTTCTATGAAAAACATATTTATATAAATCAATAGTATTTATTTTTACAAGATTAAATGTAAAAAAAATGTTGCAAAAGATAAAGTGAATCACTAGCATAGACAAAATATTCTGAGATCTGTCAATCTGAAAGGACCCAATATGAATAAACCAATTTTTCTCGTCGGCGCAAGAGCAGCTGGCAAAACAACAATGGGAAAAATGTTAGCAAATAAGCTATCGTTTTCTTTCATTGATACAGATTGTCATTTACTCGAAACCACCCAAAAAACAGTGGCCGAAATTGTTGAAAAAGAGGGCTGGGAAGGGTTTAGGGCAAGAGAAAGCCAAGTACTGATTGATACAGCAAAACCTAATCGGGTCATTGCTACAGGTGGTGGAATGGTTTTAGCGGATCATAATCGCCAATTTATGAAACAAAATGGTATTGTTATCTTTCTTTCTGCGCCAGCGGCGACGTTAGCAGCTCGTTTAATGAAAGATCCAAATATTGCTCAGCGTCCTTCTCTTACGGGTTTATCAATTGTAGATGAAATGGAAAAAGTCGTAGCGGAACGATTACCTTTATATCATGATGCCGCTCATTATGTTGTTAATGTCGATCAAGATGAACATCAAATTTTAAGCCAAATGCTTGAAATGTTGAATAATTAATCAACTTGTTTTGCCTAAACCTAGATAAAATACCACATTATTATGTGGTATTTTTTATGAAAAGTTATTGGGTTTTACTAATTTATCTGCCTCATCTATTGGTTTTGTTAACCATCATAGAGTTGGTAAAGTAATATCAGTAAAATATTCTTAATAAATTAATAGTTATCGCTTTTAGATTAATATTAATACTTGTATATTGAATTCGATTAACAGTTTAGTTTTAAATATATTTCAAATATGGAGTACGACAAATGGATACGTTAAAAATCAATTCTTATGGAATTGTCGGGTCTATTTACGCTAATTATATCATTCAAAGTATTGCACTAATTGTGATTATGCAATTTTCCATTGATCTTACAAAACAGCTTAACACAGATCTTATTGGATTAGGCTATGTTGCTTCAGGTATAGGTATTGGAAAAATCTTTTTAATGTTTGTTGGTGGAATACTTTCAGATAAATTTGGTCGTAAGCTTTTTATTTTCCTCGGTATGGCGTGTTACGCGGTTTTCTTTATTGGTATGATATTTTGTACCAACATTCATCTCGCTTTTTGTCTGGCCATTGCAGTTGGGGCGGGGAATTCTTTTTTAGACACAGGTTCCATGCCTGCATTGACTGAATGCTTTCCAAGTTCTGCCGGTTCAGCAAGTGTGTTAATAAAAGCGTTTATTTCTATTGGGACTTTAGTACTTCCTTTTATCGTTACTTTTTTTGACACTAATCAAATTTGGTATGGTTGGGCTTTTCTTGGCTTTACGGCCTATTTAGTGATAAATGGCATATTATTATTACCTAAAAAATTTCCTCACAAAGATACTTCAATTAAAGGTGGCCAAGGTTCAGAGAACTATTTCAAAAGCCATCCTAAATTTGCATTTGAAGGCATTTTATTGATCATTATGGGATTTACTACAACAGCAACATTTGTCATTATTTTGCAATGGTTGCCAACTATTGCAACTGAAGGCGTAAATATGAGTGACCTTGATGCTAAACAATTAATTAGCTATTACAGTACCGCATCGATTATATCGGTATTTGTGACTGCTTTTGTCGTTAAACATTTTTTGAAACCTATCTTTTGCATCATAATATTACCTGCATTGTCAGCTATTGTTCTGATTATTTTTTATTTTAATATTTCACCTGTTATGTGCGTTATTGCAGCAATTGGTATGGGATTTACCGCAGCCGGTGGTGTACTTCAATTAACTTTAGTGGTAATGCAACAAATGTTTCCAAGCCGTAAAGGCCTTGCTGTTGGTTGTATGTATACTTTTAGTGGATTATCGTTTGTGGTTATTCCACTGATTGTGCCAAAACTTGCTATGATTGATGTTAGTTATGCAATTTTGATTGATTTTTTTATTGCGTCATTAAGTTTAATCTTAGGTTCAATTGTTTTTTATCGATTTAAAAACGTTATTGATATTACAAAAATATAATGATTGATTTAAGTATTTGTGTTCAATATTAAAACAAAATTAAAAATAATACCTTTTTGATATATATAGGAATTGAGGAATGAAAAACCGATATTGGGGCACAGCAAGTTGTTTATATATCAACTACTTTGTGCATGGAATGGGCGCGATTATTTTGGGATTAAATATTGATTATTTAGCTGCTCAATTTAACCCACAATCTGCTTATCTGTTTACTTTAAATAAAGAGGTACTCACGGCAGTACAATTAAATTTGATCAGCGAAGCAAAGCAAAGTGTTTACAACGTGATGATGGGATTGGGTATAGGCCGATTATTAGTATTATTTATTATGGGATCGTTATCCGACAGACTTGGTCGTAAACCCTTCATTGTTTTAGGTGGATTGTTTTATATCGGTTTTCTACTAGGAATTTTAGTTAGCCCGAGTGTACAAATTGCCTTTATGTTTGCTATTTTAGGTGGCATTGCCAACTCAACACTTGATGCCGGTACTTATCCAGCGCTTATGGAAGCTTTTCCTAAATCACCGGGCTCAGCATCTATTTTAATTAAAGCAGCTATAGCAGCAGGGCAATCCTTGTTGCCTATCATTGTCGGCATGATTATGGCTAACCAAGCATATTATGGTTGGTCATTCATTTTTTGTTGCGTTATTTTAGGGTTAAATGCATTGATAGTGTTTAAGATGCCTTTTCCAAACCACAAACTCACGCCAGAGCAAGAGCTAGAGAATCTAGAAAAAAATGAAAAAACAACGCCTGTTTTAAAACAAAAGGCTAATTTTTGGATAGAAGGTATCTGTTTTATCATCATTGGTTTCACTTCAACCGCGACCTTTTATCTGGTTTCGTCTTGTTTAAAAGATTTTTCACAAACAGTTGCGGGTATGGATTCTTCGGGTGCAGTACAAGCTTTTTCTTCTTATGGTATTGGGACACTTGCCAGTGTATTTTTAACTTCACTTTTGGTGAAAAGCTTAATTAAACCTGTGTATATTGTTGTGTTTTATCCACTACTTTCAACTATCATGTTGATAGTAATGTATTTTAACCCAACCCCTGCATTATGTATGATCGGTGGTTTTGTACTTGGTTTTACTGCGGCAGGCGGCGTTTTACAACTTGCACTCACCACCATGGCTGAATTTTTTCCATCAGGTAAGGGTAAAGTGCTGGGTATATTTTTTACTTCTTCCAGTATTGCAACCGCCATAATCCCGTTTTTAATTGGCTGGGTATCAACTAATTTGGGTTTACGTTATGTTATGTTGAGTGATGCCATAATAGCGGGGATTGGTACCATATTGGCTATTGTTGTATTGATGCGTTACCGAACCGTTTTTAACGTATCGCATACAATTACGGATAAATAATTAAAAAGTTGCTCAATCAAAAAATAATTTATAGATCATTTCTTAAACCTATTGGGTTGTCTGTCTAATAATCATGAAACATGATAAGGCATGCTTAAAAAAAGCATGCCTATTTGATGCTATGGTTTAAAGTTCAAGTTTATCACTGCATTTGTTAATCAATATGGTTGGTCTTAGTGGTTATTGTTAAATACAGTTATGATCAATTTATGTTCGTTGATCTTAATTTGTCTAATTTTTAGCTTTTAATCGATTTTGAAAATATTACTTGCCATTAAATTAAAAATAAATAAAATTACAATAAATATGAATAAATATTCATTTTGATAACGGTGATTAAGATGAAAGAAAGAACAACTGAATTAGTCGAAGGGCTAAGACATTCAGTACCTTATATCAATGCTCATCATGGAAAAACGTTTGTAATTTTATTAACAGGCGCGGTATTAAAAAGTAATAATTATTCAAGCATTATTAGTGATATCGGGTTGCTTTACAGTCTTGGTATAAAACTGGTCATTGTTAATGGTGCACGTAATCAAATTGACGAATCACTTAAACATCATAATATTGAACCTAACTATCATAAGAATACGCGAATTACTGATGCCAACACGCTAGATATTGTTAAACAAGTTACAGGGCTATTGCAGCTCAATATTACAGCCAGTCTATCAATGTGCTTAAATAATACGCCATTACAAGGTGCGCATATTAATGTGGTAAGTGGCAATTTTGTTATTGCTCAGCCACTTGGTGTTGATGATGGTATTGATTATTGCCATACAGGCAAAATTCGCCGAATTAACTTTGAAGCGATAGATGAGCAATTAAATCGCGGTTCAATTGTATTACTTGGACCTGTGGGGGTATCGGTAACAGGGGAAAGTTTTAATTTATCTTCAGAAGATGTTGCAGCCGAAGTTGCAATACGTTTGAAAGCCGATAAATTAATTAGTTTTTGCGCTGAACAGGGTGTGCTTGACGAACAGGGTAAAGTAATTACAGATCTTTTTCCTATTGATGCTGATAACTATGTTAATCAAAAAGAACAGCATGGAAAGCCACTTTCGAGCGAAGCTCGATTTTTACGGGCAGCATCGAAAGCTTGTCGTAATGGCGTAAGACGAAGTCATTTAGTCAGTTATTTAGTCGATGGCGCAATTTTGCAAGAACTATTCTCGCGTGATGGCATTGGTACACAAGTAGCAATGCAACATTCTGAACAAATTCGCACAGCAACAATCAACGATATTGGTGGTATTTTAGAACTTATTCGTCCACTTGAAGAACAAGGCATTTTAGTTAAACGTTCACGAGAACAGTTAGAGATGGAAATTGATAAATTTACAATCATTCAACGTGATAATATGACTATTGGTTGTGCAGCACTTTATCCATATCCCGAAGAAAAAATGGGCGAAATGGCTTGCGTTGCTATCCATCCGCAGTATCGAAATTCATCGCGCGGCGATCTGTTGATCGAAAAAATCGCTGAAAGCGCCACTAATCTAGGATTGGAAAAAATTTTTGTACTCACAACCCGGAGTATTCATTGGTTTAGAGAAAAAGGGTTCAATCCAGCTGAAGTTGATGATTTGCCGATTAAAAAGAAACAACTTTACAATTATCAACGCAACTCAAAAATATTAATGTTCAATATCAAATAAATTAATTCACTATAAATCGACTTTTGGGTCGGTGATTTGCCTAATCATTAGATGTATTTGAGTTATCAGCTTAATAAAACTGATAACTCTTTTACTGTCACTTGAATAATTTAACTAATAATTTTATGAACAACGATAAGCTTGCACAATCCGTTTTTGGTAAAACTTTTTCTTTAATGCCTGATAAAACAAAAAATGGCAAAACCAGCACCGTAAAATATACAATGGCAAACCACTAATAACAGCGGCAATAATGTACCTTTAACATTAGCAGTAAAATTACCAAATATGGACGCTGTTTTATCTGTTATAAATAAAATTTGTTATGCATTTATGCAGCATATCAATGCGATAGTGAAAATGGTAACAACGCTAATAATTTTAGTAAAAAGCATACAATACAACCAACAGTAACTTGTTAGTAAAAAAGACCATTATAGTGATAGCCGCAACACGTTTTGAGCTAATAATTTAAACACATTGTTTAAATGTTGGAATATTTTTTTAGTGAAAATAACAATACCTTTTTTAGCAATAGATAACTTTTCAGCAATACCGCTGATAGTCCTAAGGTAAAAATCAGACAAGTATTATGCTTAAAAATATCCTTAGTCTGTTTTTTGTTGACACAATTGATCCCACCTAAATCGCTTTCGTAAAAAATAAGGTGTAGTTAAATAACAAAGTGAGAAGATTGGTAAAAAATAGGACAGAGAGTTTGATAATCATTACAGTGTTATCAATCATATTGTTGGTGGTAAATTAATGGTATTTATTACTGCATTTATTAAAATAACTGAGTGGTAATATTATTTAATTGCGTTATTTAAAATTTGCCAAGTAAATGACTTTTTTAAATAAAAACCGCGAGGTCGAGTTAAAATAATTTGACCATTTTCACCAATTGCTTCTGTTAATGCACGACCGTTAGCCGCTTTGGGGCGAATTTGTAAATAGGTTCCATAGCGAGCTGTAATTTTTTCAACTTGGCCAAGAGTGATCATATCCATCAGTTCTTGCCAATCTTGTTTTAGCTGTTGTTCTTGTTGGAGGGATGGCATCCACAAAATAGGACGACCAACTTTGCGATCTGCCAATGCAATAGTTCTTTCTCCTTGTATTGGGATCCAAAGCACTTTAGTCAATTTATATTTGACATGACTTGTTTCCCAAATGACCCCGTGGTTTGCCATCAAAGGGGCTACACTAACAAAAGTGGTTTCTAAAGGTTTTCCCTGGTTATCAATGGGAATGGTTTTAAGTTCAATGCCTAAACTAGCAAAATCCCGTTCGGCCTTACTACCTGCATTTGCTCCCAAAAAAGTTTCAATTAGATTGCCAATCCAACCTTTTTGTTTAGTAAGATTTTGTGGCATCGGCATATTCAAATATTTTGCGATATCAGCAAAAGTATAACCGGCTGCTAATTCAGCTCGTTGTAATAATTCTTGTTCACAATTAGGGAAAAATATTGGCATGTAAAGGCATTAACTTAATGGCGAAATATTCACAGCCAATTATATTGGCTGTGAATACGGAAATAAAGGACTATTAATTGAGTTTTTCAACCCAACTTGCATAGCTATTAATGATTAGAGAAAGGAATTCTTTAGTTTTTGCCGTTATATTGCCGTTTTCATCGAATGATGAATTGATATTTCCAATATAAGCTTCGGGTTGTTGTAGTGTCGGCATATCTAAAAATACTAAAGATTGGCGTAGTTGATGATTTGCACCAAATCCACCGATTGCACCTTGTGAAACAGAAACAACCGCGGCTGGTTTTTTCGACCAAACGCTTTTACCGTAAGGACGAGAACCCACATCTAAAGCATTTTTGATAACAGCTGGTAAGCCTCGATTATACTCAGGTGTGACAAAAATTACGCCTTGGCATGCTGCGATTTCTTGACGAAAACGGGTGTAAGATGAAGGTGGTGTATCGGTGTCAATATCTTCATTATATAAAGGCAAATCACCAATAGAAATTAGTTGTAATGAGAGTGATGGAGGTGCAATTTCTTGAAATATTTTTGCGACTTTTAAGTTAAAAGAATCCTTGCGTAAACTACCTACTATTACCGCAATTTTTTTACTCATTTTCTATTCTCCCTAATATCTTATAAAATTAAGAGACACAGTTTGTGTCTCTTAATTATTGTTATTTATTATTAAATATAACAAATATTAATGACCAGAAGAATCCATTTTACGACCTGTTTCAAATAAGAACCAAGCACGTCTTTCAGTTTGATCGATCCACTCTTCGATTAAGCTTGCTGTAGCGGTATCATTATATTTATCGCAAATATCGTGTGCTTCACGCATACGAGATGTAAGTTTAATATTATCTTGGCAAAGTTCAGCAAGCATATCTGATGGTTCAACAAAATCAGCATCATTATCAGAAATACTTTGTAATTTTGAAATATGACCGATTGAACGAAGGGTGGTTCCACCTAATTTACGCACGCGTTCAGCGATAGGATCAGTCATCGCAAATAATTCTTCACCATGATCATCTAACATTAAGTGATAATCACGAAAATGAGGACCGCTTACATGCCAATGGAAGTTTTTAGTTTTTAAATATAAAGCAAATACATCAGCTAATACTGAATTCATAGCACTAGAGATATCTTTTGATGCTTTTTCACCTAAATCAGTTGGGAATAAAATTGCTGCTTGTTGAAGTTTTTTGGCGCTTTTTGTAGAGTTAGTCGTTTTAGCCATAACACATTCTCCTCGGTTAAATAATAAATAAATTTTCTTATATAAAATTACGCCAACTCAGCGTTAATGTCCAATGAAAATCAACTATTTTTAGCTATTACTGCTATTTCAGCAAACTATTATTTTTGTCTTGTTTTATGTTCTCCCATTTTTTTTGAAACATTTTCTTTCAAAATGAAAGAAAATGTTTCAAATTGTGATCTATATAAAAGTTTTTTCTTTTAATGTTGTTAATATGTCGACAAAGTTTAACTTAATAGGAGGCAATATGATTGACGCTATTTCATTTGGTGCTGAATGGTTTATAGGGCTATTCCAAGAGGGAGGTAAAGTATTAGTAGGAATGGTAACAGGAATTTTACCGTTATTAATCTCTTTACTGGTTGTGATGAATGCAGTAATTAAATTTATTGGGCAAGATCGCATAGAACGCCTAGCACAGGCTTGCGCTGGTAATCCAATTTCTCGGTACTTACTACTACCATTAATTGGAACCTTTGTTTTTTGTAATCCGATGACATTAAGTTTAGGGCGTTTTATGCCAGAGTATTACAAGCCAAGTTACTATGCCGCTTCTTCTTATAGCTGTCACTCGATGAATGGACTTTTTCCTCATGTTAATCCTGGTGAGCTGTTTGTGTATTTAGGTATTGCTGCTGGACTAACAACGTTGAATCTTCCATTAGGCCCATTAGCGGTTAGTTATTTTCTTGTTGGTTTGGTCACAAACTTCTTTCGAGGTTGGATTACCGATTTTTGTACTGCCGTTTTTGAAAGAAAAATGGGGATTAAATTAGATAGAGAAGTGCATCTATAACATTCATCTATCAAGATAAAGAGGAAACGAAAATGGCTAAATTTATTCGAATAGAAAAAGGCGAAGCAGGTTGGGGTGGACCTTTGGAACTACCTGTAATTGAAGGAAAAAAGATTGTCTACATTGCAGCAGGAACAAGACCGGCAATCGTTGATACTTTAGTTCAACTAACGGGTTGGGAAGCGATTGATGGTTTTAAAGAAGGTGAGCCAGCAAAAGAGGAAATCGGTGTTGCAGTAATTGATTGTGGCGGTACGTTACGTTGTGGTATTTACCCAAAAAATCGTGTACCTACGATTAATATTCATGCTACAGGTAAATCCGGTCCCTTGGCTCAATATATTGTTGAAGATATTTATGTTTCTGCGGTAAAACCTAATAACATTAAATTAATCGATAAAGACATACAAACAGCTAATGCGAGTTCTGTCACGCAAATGCAGCAAGTTAGATCGGATAAAAACGCTGAGTTTAAACACTATGACTGTCGTAAAAAAATTACTGAACAGAGTGATGGTTTACTGGCCAAAATCGGCATAGGAATGGGATCGGGAGTGGCCGTTTTTTTCCAAGCTGGTCGCGATACTATCGACACTGTCCTTAAAACGATTTTACCTTTTATGGCTTTTGTATCAGCTTTAATCGGTATCATTATTGCATCAGGATTAGGTGATTTTATTGCTCATGGTTTGGTTCCTTTAGCCAATAACCCCATTGGGTTAGTCATTTTAGCTTTAATTTGTTCTTTCCCATTGCTTTCGCCATTTTTAGGTCCCGGAGCCGTTATTGCACAAGTCATTGGTACCTTAGTTGGTGTACAAATAGGGCTAGGCAATATTCCGCCGCATTTAGCTTTGCCTGCGCTTTTTGCAATTAATGCACAAGCTGCATGTGATTTTATTCCTGTCGGTTTATCACTTGCCGAAGCTAAACAAGAAACGGTTAGAGTTGGCGTACCGTCTGTTTTGGTTAGTCGATTTTTAACAGGCGCCCCAACCGTGCTTATTGCTTGGGCGGTATCGTTATTTATCTATCAATAATTTGTGGGAAAAACTAGATATTTAAGCTGTGATCTTTTGTCTAGTTTGAAATGAATAAACGCACATTAAAGAAGAAAGAAGGTTAATAATGTCAAAGGTTATTTATCATTCAACTATTAATCAAATTGGTGACTTTGCGCAAGCTACTTTAGCTGATGGGATGCTGATATTATTCAAACAAGGCGCACCAGCAGATTTAGCTGATTACTGTTTTATTCATAATCATGATGATTTAAAACAGGAACTCGCCGTGGGTCAATCATTACAATTAGGTAATCATATTTATCAAATCACCTCTGTTGGTGATGTTGCTAGCGTTAATTTTCGTGAATTAGGTCATATCACATTAAGGTTTGATGGTAATCAGCAAGCGGAATTGCCAGGTACAGTGCATGTACAAGGTAAACTGCCAATTCAACTTAATGTAAATGATGAAATTAAAATTTTAAGTAATGAAGGAATATAAAAATGAAACAAGTCGCGGTCATTATAGGTGGTGGGCAAACACTCGGTGAATTTTTATGTCATGGTATTGCTGATGCTGGTTATCAAGTTGTTGTCGCTGATTTAAATATAGATAATGCTAATAAAGTAGCTCAAGCAATTAATCAAAAACATGGTTTAGGTACGGCTAAAGGTTTTGGTGTCGATGCGACCAACGAAGAAAGTGTTATCCAATTAGCTCAAGATGTTAATAGTTGTTTTAAACGTCTTGATTTGATGGTTTACAGTGCAGGTATTGCCAGAGCAGCGCCAATTACCAATTTTGCATTAAATGATTTTCAATTGTCAGTAAATGTTAATCTTACCGGTTATTTTTTATGTGCGCGAGAATTTGCCAAAGTAATGATTGAACATAAAACAGCGGGGCGAATTATTCAAATTAATTCCAAATCAGGTAAAGTTGGAAGCAAACATAATTCAGGATATAGTGCGGCTAAATTTGGTGGTGTTGGCTTAACTCAATCTTTGGCCCTGGATCTTGCTGATCATGGCATTACTGTTAACTCATTAATGTTAGGTAATTTGCTTAAATCACCCATGTTTCAATCGCTAATTCCACAATATGCTAAAAAATTAGGCATTCCAGAGAGTGAAGTTGAGCAAGTATATATTGATAAAGTGCCACTTAAACGGGGTTGTGATTATCAAGATGTGCTCAATGTACTGCTATTTTATGCAAGTGACAAAGCCTCTTATTGTACTGGGCAATCAATTAACATTACTGGCGGTCAAGTGATGTTCTAGTTAAAATAAAGTGCGAAAGCAAGTTTAATGCTTTCGCACTCTGTTTAACTCAATCAATACTGGAAAAGCGCATATGAATATGACAACCACTTTTATTATTGTTGCTTTAATTGCTTGGTGTATTCAAATTGTATTTAGTTGGTTGCAAATTCGCCGTTTTAATCAAGCTTTTTTAGCTTTAAAAAAAGGGGCGTATTTAGGCGTTGGTCGAAGTAAAACCAAACGTTTTAAACCAAGGGTTTTAATTGCGGTATCGTTAGACAAAAATCAGGTCGTGATTGATTCAGTCCGCATGAAAGGTATTACCGTGTTTGCTTTACCTAAACCCATTCCACAGTTACATGGGATGTTGGTATCGAATATTATTCCAGAAAACATTTTTCCCTATGATCTTGCCTCACAAAGCGCTCTTACTATTGCATTAACAACAAATAAATAACTTTTATTTTGAAAAGTATTTTCTTTCATAATGAAGTATAATATTTTTTAAAATAAATTTATTTTGTTGGTTAACAATGATAAGTGGTGGTAACTGGGTATGAAAGTAAAGCAACGGCAAACAGCTATTTTAGAATATCTACAAAATCACGGGCAAGTCAGTGTTGATGAATTGGTCGCCCATTTTAAAACAACAGGTACCACTATTCGCAAAGACCTTACACAACTAAATGAAAGTGGTTTAGTCCTGCGTACTTATGGTGGGGCTATGTTAAATAGGGAAATTGGTGATAGGGCGATTGATCATAAAACTTATATCAATACTGCGCAAAAAAAAGCGATAGCTAAAGAAGCGGCAAAATTGATTCATGAGGGCGATTCGATTATTTTTGATGCAGGTAGTACCGTTGCCCAGATGATTCCAATGCTTGCCCGATTCAATAATCTTACTATTATGACCAATAGTTTACATATGGTTAATGAATTAGTTGCTAATGATAACGACCAAACCATAATATTAACGGGGGGCACTTTCCGGCGAAAATCGGCATCATTTCATAATAATAATGCCTCAGCAATTGCAGCCTTTGAATGTTACACTTTTGATAAACTTTTTATGGGGGCTGATGGTGTAGATTTAGTTGGAGGTGTAACCACATTTAATGAAAGTTATCATGGCAGTGTTGCCATGAGTAAAGCTGCTGCTAAATTAATTTTGTTAGCAGATTCTTCAAAGTTTGGGCGACGTAGCCCCAATGTTGTATGTGATTTAAGTGCTGTTGATACTATTATCACTGATGATAACTTAGATGATAAATACTATGATGCATTCGTTGAGCGCAACATTAACGTTATCAAAGTAAAAGTAATGGATAACTAATTTGCTATACAACCACAATCCAAAAAAGAACGTTATTTTATTAAGATAACTTTTTTAAAATTGTATTACTTATTAGTAGTCATTAAAAACTTTAATGGTAAGCGCTGTTTTCACACAGCTTTACAAGCTACTGAGTTTAGCCAAAAAAGAATCATGTTATCGTGATTTTAGATCAGGCTAATTTCATTGATTAAGGGGATTTAGAATTCATCAATCCCCTTTATACTATAAATAGACTATATTTTATTCTAAGCACGTTATGAGTCTATTTTATTATTTAAAAGAGTAATCTTGCTCTAATTGTGCCTGGTACACTTTTGAGTTTAACTAATAATTCTTCAGCTTTATTTTGTTCTACTCTTTCAATATCAATAACAACATAACCAATTTTGGGATCGGTCTGTAAATACTGAGCCGAGATATTCAATCCTTGTTCTGCAAATAATGTATTAATTGCTGTCAATACGCCGGGTTGGTTATTGTGTATGTTGATAAAACGGCTAGATCCTTTTGCCGGAATCGGTAATGATGCTTCAGGAAAATTTACAGCGGATAAGGTAGCACCTGTGTCGGAGTATTTAGCCAGTTTTGTTGCCACTTCAATACCAATGTTTTCTTGAGCTTCAGTGGTTGAACCACCAATATGAGGCGTTATGATGACATTATCAAATTTGCACAAAGGTGATTCAAATGGATCGCTATTGGTGGCCGGTTCAGTAGGAAACACATCGATAGCCGCGCCACTTAATTTATGACTTTGTAGTGCTTGAGTTAATGCATCAAGATCGATAACTTTACCACGAGAGGCATTGATAAGAATGGCGTCGGGCTTCATCATATCAATTTCATTTTGACTAATCATATTAATTGTTGTTGAATTTTCGGGGACATGTAAGCTAACAATGTCACTTAATTGCAACAACTCCTTCATGGTTGAAATTTGTTTGGCATTACCTAGTGGTAATTTGGTTTCAATATCGTAAAAATAGACGTTCATCCCTAAAGATTCCGCTAAAACGCTTAATTGACTGCCAATATGACCATAACCAATGATGCCTAAATTTTTACCACGAGCTTCATGAGAACCAGTTGCAATCTTATTCCACTTTCCTTGATGTGCTTTAGCATTGGCTTCGGGTACACGACGAAGTAATAAAATTGCCTCGGCTAATACCAGCTCAGCAACCGATCGAGTATTAGAAAATGGTGCGTTAAATACCGGAATACCTTTAACGGCAGCTGTATCTAGATCGACTTGATTGGTACCAATACAAAAACAACCAATTCCGGCAAGTTTTGGTGCTGCATCTATGATGTCTTTGGTTAAATGCGTTCTTGATCGGATTCCAATAAATCGCGCATCTTTTATTGCTTGTTGAAGCTCCGATGGCGATAGGGCACCTTTATGATATTCAATGTTGGTAAAGCCTGCAGATTTTAATGTATCAATTGCACTTTGATGGACACCTTCGAGTAATAAAAATTTATTATCATCTTTGCTTAACGCCTGAACAACCATTTTTTCCTCTCTTTATTTAAGCATATCTATTGCTGCTTATTGTTATATTTTTATTTTTTAAATTAACGTATTTAGCTAAGCGATAACTAATAGCTCGGTGTAATTTCTTTTACACCTGAACGGGTTCCAACCAGTGCTACATTAGCCCCTTTGTTGGCAAATAGACCCACTGTTACAACGCCAGCAATATTATTAATTCGATTTTCTAATTCCATTGGTTTTGCAATAATAAGATCATGAACATCTAAGATAACATTGCCATTATCAGTGATTACACCTTGACGATAAATTGGTTTACCGCCGAGCTTAAATAGTTCACGTGCAACATAAGAACGCGCCATAGGGATCACTTCTACCGGTAATGGAAATTTGCCAAGCACATCGACAACTTTTGATTCATCAACAATACACACAAATTGTTTGGATAATGCTGAGACAATTTTTTCACGCGTTAACGCGGCTCCTCCACCTTTTATCATCTGCAACAGATGATTAATTTCGTCGGCACCATCTACATATACATCTAAACTATCAACTTCATTACAATCCAATACGGGAATCCCATAATCTTTTAATTTTTGGGTTGATGCTTCGGAACTAGAAACCGTTCCTCTAATCTGATCCTTTATTGTTGCTAAGGCATCAATAAAATATGATGCAGTTGACCCTGTGCCTACACCAACTAATGAATCGGGTTTGACAAATTTTAACGCTGCAAAGCCGACGGCTTTTTTTAATTCATCCTGTGTCATGGTATCACCGTATTTAGAATATAATTTTCTCGAAAAAATAAAATTTTAAAAGCAAAATGATTGAAGATATGGCATAGTAACCAATTGGAAAGCAAAAATCATTAGTATTTTTTAGAAAATATTTCAAGTTTTAGATCTATTTAAAACTTTGCCAATTAAAATAGCTCGATTATTCAAGCAATGAGCAAATTATTAATAAAGAGATTATGAAGCGTCCAGATTATAGAGCATTACAAGCCTTAGATGCAGTAATAAAAGAGCGAGGATTTGAGAGAGCGGCAGATAAATTGTGTATCACACAACCTGCGGTGTCACAACGTATTAAACAGTTAGAAAGCTTTTTTGGTCAACAACTATTAGTGAGAACAATCCCCCCAAAGGCAACTAAACAAGGGGAGCATCTGTTAGGATTGTTGCATCAGGTCGAATTATTAGAACAACAATGGTTAGGCGATAATGAACAAAATACCACGCCTTTGTCATTGTCTATTGCGATTAATGCAGATTCTTTGGCTACATGGGTGTTACCGGCTTTAAAACCAGTTTTAGATAAAAATATTCTTCGATTTGATATACAAATTAAAGATGAAGAGCATACTTTAGAGCTGTTGCGTTTAGGTACGGTCGTTGCTGCTATTAGCATTCAAGCTAATCCTTTACCTGGTTGTTTATCTGATTTACTGGGTGCTCTCGACTACATTTTTGTCGCTTCGCCTGATTTTGCCAAAAAATACTTTCCAAATGGTGTGACACGATCATCTTTACTCAAAGCACCAGCTGTTGCTTTTGACCATTTAGATGATATGCATCAAGCTTTTTTACAGGAAAATTTTAACTTAACACCGGGTAGTGTAATTTGTCATATTACCAGTTCATCAGAAGCGTTTGTACAACTTGCTAAACAAGGTTCAGCCTGTTGTATGATTCCTATGTTACAAGTTGAACAAGAGTTAAAAAATGGTGAATTAGTTAACTTAACCGAAGGCTTGTATCAAAGACGTATGCTCTATTGGCATCGTTTTGCGCCAGAAAGTAGTGTAATGCAAAATATTTCTGAAACTTTAATTCGTTATGCTAAGCTCACATTATCACAACCTCAAGAACACAAATAAACGCTATGATTTTTTACTGATACGTGATGTTAACGTTGCATTGCTTGACATAATATAATAGTTACTTAAAGAGCGGATATCATGAGCCAATTAAAAAATGATCGTTATTTACGCGCATTACAATGTCTACCTGTTGATTATACCCCTGTTTGGATGATGCGTCAGGCTGGGCGTTATTTACCTGAGTATAGACAGTTGCGCGCAAAGGCGGGTAATTTTATGACTATGTGCCAAACACCAGAACTGGCATGTGAAGCGACTTTACAACCCTTAACGCGTTTTGATCTTGATGCGGCTATTATTTTTTCTGATATATTGACCATACCTGATGCAATGGGATTAGGTCTGTATTTCGAGCCGGGTGAAGGACCAAAATTTCGTCAAACAATATCGAGCTTGTCTGATATTGAGCAGTTACCTAT
Organism: Gilliamella sp. B2838; assembly: GCF_026536185.1. Lineage (NCBI taxonomy): Bacteria > Pseudomonadati > Pseudomonadota > Gammaproteobacteria > Orbales > Orbaceae > Gilliamella > Gilliamella sp. B2838. Next base: position 55,234 of record NZ_JAFNOO010000013.1, on the reverse strand, counting down.
TCCCGATCCAAATGATTCATTAAGATATGTGATGGATGCAATAAGCCTAACCAAAAAAGAACTTAATGGTAAAGTTCCGTTGATTGGATTTTCGGGTAGCCCATGGACATTAGCAACTTATATGATTGAAGGGGGAAGTAGTAAAACGTTTACTAAAATAAAAAAAATGCTGTATAGCAAACCGAAAGTTTTACATTTACTTCTTGAAAAGCTTGCCGAAAGCATCGCGTTATATTTAAATGCCCAAATCGAAGCGGGCGCTCAATCGCTCATGATATTTGATACTTGGGGTGGCGTTTTAAGCCATCAATGTTATCAAACGTTTTCACTGCATTATATGCAGTTAATTTTATCAAAATTAAAACGAGGTCATAAAACTCAAGCTATTTCGTCCTATGTGCCAGTCACACTTTTCACCAAAGGTGGTGGGTTATGGTTAGATAGTATTGTGAATACAGGATGTGATGCAATTGGTGTTGATTGGACTGTGAATTTGAGCCATATTGCCCAAAAAGGACGCATTGCGGTACAAGGCAATTTAGATCCATCTGTGTTGTATGCCGGAAAGTTAACAATAGAATCAAATGTTGAAGCTGTGCTTAATGAATTTGGATTCCATAATGGTCATATTTTTAATTTAGGGCATGGTATTCACCAAGATATTCCCGTAGAACATGTACAATATTTAATTGAGGCTGTACACGAGCGGTCTAAAAGGTTTCATTATGATTAAAAATCCAGTTCAGTTAAGAGTTGAAAAATTAGCACCATGGCAACAATATTTATTTATGGTTTGCTTATGTGAACGAATGTACCCAAATTATGTCTATTATACCAAGCAACAGCATAATGAAGATGATGCTAAAAGCTATAAAAACATTCTTGATTTAATGTGGGAGTCATTATTAGTTGAGAAAGTTAAAATTAATTTTGATTTACAATTAGAAAAATTAGAGGCGATTATTCCCACTGTGAACGAAGATAGCGCTTATATGATCTATCCTGCGATTGATGCTTGTCAGGCCTTAAGTGAGCTTATACATGCTCATCTAACGGATGATATTGCCGAACATACAGCAAAAGTTAGTAGTATATCGGCAACCACGGTAGCTGAATTCGAAATGACAAAATTAGATACCTATCTTTCCAAAGATGAACAGTTAAATTTACCTGGTGTGATTGAAGAATTTGATTTGCAATGGGAAATATTTCGATTATTGCGCGAAGAATCTCATGACAAGATTGATCTAATAAAGGGTTTAAAAGACGATATTAGGGCGGCTCAAATAAGCAATATTGGTGTTTTTTTGAGCAATTAAGCCGCTGAATGCCCTATTTTTTTATTTTTTACTAAATTTTTCTTTAACATTGGATGAATATAGACTACATTTAACATCAATGTAATCTAAACATTGTTTACAGGGGCAAAGTCGGTTATTGACATTGCTTATAATGTTAACTTTAACAATAAAATAATTATGTAAGGATATCTCCATGAATAAAACAGAACTTGTAGATGCAATTGCTAGCAAAGCGGATATTACTAAGGTTGCAGCTAAAACTGCATTAGAAGCAACTTTAGCAGCTATTACTGAATCATTAAAAGCTGGAGATCCAGTGCAATTAGTTGGTTTTGGTACATTCAAAGTTAATCATCGAAATGCTCGTATCGGCCGTAACCCTAAAACAGGTAAAGAAATCAAAATTGCTGCAGGCAAAGTACCAGCGTTCGTATCAGGTAAAAGCTTGAAAGAAGCAATTAAATAATTTTTTTCTGTCGATATTTACTTTTGACAGGGTATTTTAGGCCTTAAGGTAATCCCTTAAGGTCTTTGTATTTTCCCATCATTCTATTTTAAGTTTTAACTCACCATATAAATATTAAACTAACCCAACATGATATGATCAGCAAATTAGGCTTTAATATCAACGAATTGTGCAGGTAATGCGTTAACAAGATCTTGTGGTTTAATTTCGATTTCGAGACCTCTTTTACCGCCAGATATCAACATCGAGCTAAGATCATTAGCACTAAGATCAATCAGTGTGGTGAGCTGTTTTTTTTGTCCCAATGGACTGATTCCTCCTACCAAATACCCCGTGATTTTTTGCGCTAAATGGGCATCGGCCAACTCTATTTTTTTACAATTTAATGCTTTTGCCGCTTTTTTTAGATCCAAATGGTAATCAACAGGTACAACACAAACTGCTAATGTTTTATCATTGCCATTTAAAGTTACGACTAAAGTTTTAAATATTTGGTTGGATGTAATGTGTAAACTTGGATCGAGTTTATTTGCTGCTTCTTGACCATAATGGGTCTGATTAGGATCATGATCATATTGATGAATTTTGAATGGAATTCTCAATTTTTTTAGTTGGTCAATTGCGGGCGTCATCGTGTTTTCCAAAAGAATTAGATAATAGAAATGATTGTCTAATTTTAATCACTCTATTCACATTTGTTAATAGAGTGATTAAGAATAAGCGTAAATAATGTTAGATAGTTAAATTATTATTTTGCTCAGGTGTGTTATGTGATAGTTGCTCATTCTTTGACAGAATAGTTAGACGATAGAAGAAACAAATACAAAAAATACTTGTGAGTATTTGCAAAGTTGAGCTGATGATATTTATTACAAGGTTATTAAGTGCACTATCGACAATAGAAAAGAGAATTGATACCGTGCAATAAATTAAAACCATTGGAACGGTTAAACGCCAATAAGAAATGGCATATTTATGACTTTCTACAAAATGTTGAATAAACGTTTTTGTTGAAGGTGCAATAATTGAACCTTGAAAATAATAAGAAATTGTTACTATCAGCAATATTGCGGCAATGATTAATACACCAAACAAAAACGTTACCATTTTAGCGGGTAAAATAAATTGCAACATCATAAATATCAATGTTAAAAATATCATAGCAAACAGAATGATAAATAAATAAGTTAGGTAAAAACTTATGATATTGAGCGCATTTGGTAACATTCGAGATAAGATAAGATTAAAATCGAATTTATCTTGGATTGAATAGTTATAAACAACAGCAAGTAGTATCGCTTGCATGATGAAAGTGATGACCAAACTAATTAACGCAGGTTTTAATACATACATTAATAATTGATCGACTGTCATAGTCGTGCTCGATAATTGTTTAAACATTTGTGGATCAATTAAATAACTACTGATACATGTTGTAATTAAACTGACGATAAAACTGATAATAACGAGTTGTAAAAAACGGTTTTTGACAAAATTAGTTGTTTGATTAAATACTTGAGAAAAAGATACTTCGGTTTGCATGTCTCGTTCCTACTAATAAGGTGGTAACCTAATTGGTTACCACTATAGTGATAAATAAATTACAAATTACGATTGTAGTAATGAAATATCCGCAACTTTTAAAAATAAATTTTGCAATTTTTTCAGCAATGCTAACCGATTAAGTTTAATTTTTTCATCATCTGCCATGACCATGGTTGAGGCAAAAAATGCATCAACAGGTGCTTTAAGTGCAGACAATTCTACTAAAGCTTGTTGATAACGACCTTGAGTAAAATAAGGGGCTAATTTATCGGTTAATACTGCAACTTGCATAGCAAGTTCACCTTCTGCGCCTGCTTCAAGTAGTGAGGCATTCACCGCATCAGGTATCACCAATTCTGTTTTAGAGAGGATATTTGATACCCGCTTGTTAGCTTCAGCAAGCGAAGAGGCTTCTGGCAGTGTTCTAAAATGTGTCACGGCTTTAATGCGCGCATCAAAATCAGCAGGCTTGGTTGGATTAAGTGCGAGTACTGCTTGTATGGTATCAATGGTAAAACCTTGCTCTTGATACCAGGCTCGGAATCGACCTTGCATAAAGCTGACAATATCTTCCACAACCTGTTTATTGTTGAGTTTGTCACCATATAATGAAACAGCAAAATTTGATAATTCGACAAGATCGAGCGGTAAGTTATTCTCAACAATAATACGCAAAATACCAATTGCAGCGCGGCGTAAAGCAAAAGGGTCTTTATCACCTTTAGGATGTTGCCCTATACCAAAAATACCGGCTAACGTATCCATTTTTTCGGCAATTGATACCGCACTTGATACATTTGTGCTTGGCAACTCATCCCCAGCAAAACGTGGTTTGTATTGCTCTTCAATCGCGGTGGCAACTTCAATGCTTTCACCATCTTTTAGCGCTAAATAACGTCCCATTATTCCTTGTGTTTCGGGAAATTCAAAAACAGTATTGGTGACTAAATCGCATTTAGTAAGTTTACCTGCACGTTTAGCTTGTTCGACATTAGCCCCAATTTTGTCGGCTATAAAACCAGCTAGTGACTCAATTCGTAATGATTTGTCTTTGACTGTTCCAAGCTGTTGTTGGAATAACACCGTTTCTAAACGAGGTAGACGATCTTCCAAGCGCTGTTTTAAATCTGTTTTGTAAAAAAATTCAGCATCGGCTAAGCGTGGGCGTACTACTTTTTCATTACCTGAAATGACCACTTGCGGATCTTTTGATTCGATATTGGCAACAAAAATAAAATTCGGTAATAATTTTCCTTGTTTATCATAAACAGGAAAATATTTTTGATCGCCTTTCATCGTATAAACCAGTGATTCGGCTGGTACATCTAAAAATCTTTCTTCAAATTTAGCCGTTAAAACAACAGGCCATTCAACCAATGACGAGACTTCTTCTAACAAGCTTTCGGTTAAATCAGCTTTACCATTTAATTTTGCTGCGGCTTGCTCTGCTTGCTGTTTAATAATTGATTTTCGTTTGTCATAATCGGCAATAACTTTACCACGTTGCTCCAACATTTCTGGATATTGGTCGGCATTATCAATGGTGAATTCCTGTTCACCCATAAAACGATGCCCACGAATGATGCGGTTTGACTCAATGTCTAAAATTGTGCCCGGTACTAATTCATCACCATATAACATCGTTACCGTATGACTCGGACGAATAAATTCAACTTGTCGAGCTGCCCAGCGCATTGGTTTTGGAATAGGTAATTTGCTTAACGCACCTTTAACCATATCACACAATAGGTTAACAACAGGTTGGCCTTTTTGGTTTTGGGTATAAGATAACCATTCACCTTTATCTGTTTGAATACGCTCTGCTTGGTCAACAGTAATACCACAACCACGAGCCCAGCCTTCAGCTGCTTTAGTTGGTTTACCATTAGCATCAAATGCTGCACTAACAGCCGGTCCTCGTTTAACAATTTGGCTATCGGGTTGAGTATCATTTAAATTTAGAACTTTTAATGCTAAGCGTCGCGGTGAAGCATACCAAAGTACTTCGCCATGTTCTAACTTGGCATTGTCCAGTTGCTCAATAAAATTTGCCGCAAAACTTTCAGCTAAAGTGCGGAGTGATTTAGGTGGTAGCTCTTCGGTACCAATTTCCACTAAAAATGTTTTTTGCATAATATTAAAATCCTACTTTGATGCACTTTGATTTGACGGTGAATGTTGGCACATTGGAAAACCAAGCGCTTCACGTGATGCATAATATGCTTCAGCAACCATTTTGGTTAATGTTCGAATGCGCAATATATAACGTTGGCGTTCAGTTACTGAAATAGCTTTACGCGCATCAAGTAAATTAAAACAGTGTGCAGCTTTTAAAATACGTTCGTAAGCAGGTAGTGGCAGCGGTTTTTCTAATTCAAGTAACATTTTTGCTTCTTTTTCATGTTGTTCAAAGCAATAAAATAGAAAATCAATATTGGCATATTCAAAATTATACGTTGATTGCTCAACTTCATTTTGATGGAACACATCACCATAAGTGGTTTTACCAAATGCGCCATCACTCCAAACCAAATCATACACACTATCGACACCTTGAATATACATCGCAAGGCGTTCTAAACCATAAGTGATTTCACCAGTGACGGGTTTACACTCAAGACCACCCACTTGTTGGAAATAGGTAAATTGAGTCACTTCCATCCCATTTAACCATACTTCCCAGCCAAGCCCCCAAGCACCTAATGTAGGGTTTTCCCAGTTGTCTTCTACAAAACGAATATCATTAACGGTTGGATCGAGCCCTAACTCTTTTAATGAACCCAGATAGAGCTCTTGAATGTTGTCTGGAGAGGGTTTTAAGATAACTTGAAATTGATAGTAGTGTTGTAACCTATTAGGGTTTTCACCATAGCGCCCATCAGTTGGACGGCGAGAGGGTTGAACGTAAGCAGCATTAATGGGTTCAGGTCCAAGAGCGCGTAAACACGTCATCGGGTGTGAAGTACCGGCCCCAACTTCCATATCCAATGGCTGAATCACCGTACAACCTTGATTAGCCCAGTAATCTTGTAACGTTAGTATTAACCCTTGAAAGGTTTTGACATTAAACTTTTGCATGATGTTATCTTTATGGTTGAATTGATTGTTCGATAATTTAAATAGTGTTGTATTTTATACTTTTTATTGGAGCTTGTGAAATGCCTAATTACTATCTGTTGCAATTACTCTCAATGCTTATCTAAATAGTTTTGGTTTTGCATCTTTATGCATTTCTAGGTATAGTGTTTTATCCCTTTTGCTTGGTTATCAATACTTATCATAATGCCATGGCTATTTATCGATATTTTCTAACGTTTATTTTTATTGGACTTACACAAGTTAATGTTTTGTATGCTGCTGATGATAATCAGCAGTTACAGACTTTGCGTCGTTCAATTCAAGAACAAGAAAATCGTTTAGCTGAGCAAAAAAAAGAGCGAAACCAATTAGTTAATGATCTTAAACAGCAAGAAACAGAAATTGCAAAATTATTGACTTCAATTGAGAAAAACGATTTAACTTTAAAAAAAATCGATAGTGAAATTAATCGGTTAATTAAACAAATTGAACAATTAAATATTAAGCAACAACAACAGCGAGATGCATTATCTAAACAACTTGAAAGCGCATTTAAATTAGGAAAAACAACAGGTTTATCGCTGATTTTTGCCAGTGAACAAAGTGAGCGTAATGAACGGCTGATTAATTATTATGGTTATATTAATCAAGCTAGACAACAACTGATTAATGCACTTCGTGAAACGCAATTACAGTTAAATGAAAAAAAATTAACGTTACAAAATAAACAAATTTCACAGCAAGCATTACAAACCAAACAGAAACAAGAACAAGTTGGTCTTGAAAAAAACCGTCAAGATCGACAAAAAACCATTACTTCGCTCGAATCATCCATGCAGGTCAATCAACAAAGATTGGCTGAACTGCGTGAAAATGAAACCAAGTTACAAGCAAAAATTGCTCAAGCCGAAAAAGAGAGTCGACGATTAGCCGAAGAAGAAGCAAGACAGGCAAAACATATTGAGCAGAAACAAAAAAACACCAACTACACTTTAAATTCTGATGAACGGGCATTAATGGCACGTGTCAGTGGTATAGGCAAACCACAACACCAATTTAATTGGCCGGTCACAGGGCCAGTCGTACATCGATTTGGTGAGTCATTGCAAGGTGAACTGTATTGGAAAGGTATGGTAATTAATGCGAAGGATGGTACCCAAGTTAAGGCAATCGCTGATGGTCGAGTGATACTGGCCAGTTGGTTGCAAGGTTATGGTTTTGTGGTTGCACTTGAGCATGGTAAAGGCGATATGAGTTTATATGGTTATAACCAACGTGTTTTAGTCGATGTAGGCGATAAAATCTCCACTGGACAGGCCATTGCTTTAGTTGGTTCAAGTGGAGGGCAAAATAGTTCAGGACTCTATTTTGAGATTCGCCGAGATGGTAAGGCGTTAGATCCTAAAGGTTGGTTAAAATAATGTATCGTTTAATCATTCACATACTTATTAGTCTGTTATTTTTTAATCCAAGTCTAGTTTTTGCGGCACAATTAGCTCTGGTTATTGATGATTTTGGTTATCGGCAACATAATGAAGAGCAAATTATAAAATTATCAACCGATATAACAGTTGCGGTTTTACCCCATTCACCTAATGCAAAACGTATCGCTAATATGGCTCATGAACAGGGGAATGATGTGATTATACACTTACCCATGGCACCAATGGGTAAGCAGCCACTGGAAAAAGATACATTGTTCCCCACTATGAGCGAAACTGAGATTAATCGCATTGTGAATAATGCTATTGAGCGTGTACCTCATGCTATTGGTGTTAATAATCATATGGGTAGTTTAATGACATCCAATCTTAATGGTATGCAATATGTTATGAAAGCACTTAGCCCACACTCTATGTTTTTTTTAGATAGTAAAACGATTGGCAAAACAGCTGTTAAAACAGCAGCGAGCGCCTATAATATACCTGTAGTTGTGCGTGATGTATTTTTAGATGATCAGCAAAATGAACATGCTATTAGCCAGCAATTTGAATTAGCTATTCAAGTTGCTCGTAAAAAAGGGGTTGCCATTGCCATTGGTCATCCTCATCCACAGACACTCAATGTATTAAAAAATAGATTAGCGCAATTGCCTTCAGATATAACATTAATCAAAGTCAGTGAGCTTGTTACACCACAACCTGAACCAATAAAGCCAAAAGCAACGTTAAAAGAGATTATGGACAGATATAAACAGCGCTGCGATCAAGTTTGGCATTTTTATCATACCGAAAAGGAATAATTATTTTTTTTCTAAGGTTCGGTGACGGATTTGTACTTGCTTATTTTGTGCTTTGAAAAATTCAGCCAGCTGTTCAGCAATAAAAACGGAGCGATGTTGGCCTCCGGTACAACCAATAGCAATGGTTAAATAACTACGATTGTTTTTTTCTAACATCGGTAACCATTGCTGTAAATAACTGGCGGTTTGATAGATAAAATTGGTCACTTCATCATGCTGAAATAGATATTTTTTTACTGGCTCATCTAATCCAGTTAGGGGACGTAGTGCAATATCCCAATGGGGATTAGGTAAAAAACGGACATCAAAAACAAAATCGGCATCGACTGGCAAACCATGTTTAAAACCAAAGGATTCAAAGATCATGGTTAATTCACGTTCTTTTTTACCTAAAATACGTGTTCGTAAAATGTCTGATAGTTGATGTACTGAAAGATTATCAGTATTAATGACTAAACTTGCATTGGATTTTAATGATTCTAAATATTTTTCTTCAAGATCGATTGCTTCTTCAAGCGAGTATTTTTGATTGGTCAAGGGATGGATTCGTCTGGTTTCGCTATAACGACGAATTAGGGTATTGCGGCTACAGTCAAAGAAGATAATCTCGGGTGTGACAGAGTTTGGCAGTTGTTGCAAAATGTCGCGGTTAAAATCAAAATTTGGCGGTAAATTGCGAATATCGATGCTAACAGCAACGGGGGTATTATTGTTTTTTAATGAGTCGGCTAATTGTGGCAATAGCACAACAGGGATGTTATCCACACAATAAAAACCCATATCTTCTAGTGCACGTAGTGCAATCGATTTTCCAGAACCTGAACGGCCACTAACGATCATCAGAATCACAATGTTAACTCCAATATGCTAATTAACTTAAGTATATACCGTTTACTCAACAAGATGCAATTTCATATATCGATGATATTGCTATTAATATTCGGATTTTATTTTAGTAATTAACTGTTTTAACGCTTGACCACGGTGTGAAATCTGGCTTTTATGTTCTTTGCTAAGTTGGGCAGCTGTGCAATCTAATTCTGGTATATAAAACAGTGGATCATAGCCAAAGCCGCCTTCTCCTTGTTCTTGATTTAGGATTAATCCATGCCATTTGCCTAAACAAATAATCGGTGTTGGATCGTTATCATGGCGCATAAAAACCAAGGCACAATAAAAATAGGCAGTGCGCTTTTCTGCTGGGACATTGTGTAGTTGTGAAAGTAATTTTTGATTATTTAATTTATCGTTACCATGGCAACCCGCATAACGCGCGGAATAAATGCCTGGCGCACCATTAAGGGCATCAACCACTAAACCTGAATCATCAGCAATAGCAGGTAGTCCTGTTAATTTTGCGGTATGCCTTGCTTTTAAAATGGCATTTTCGATAAAAGTTAAACCTGTTTCATCGACATCGGGAACATTAAATTCTTTTTGTGCCACAATATTAAAGCCAGCATCGGCTAAAAGCGTTTGCAATTCGTTGACTTTGCCTTGATTATTGGTTGCTAAAACAATTTTTTGCATCTTTAATTCCTTACCATAAAATTATGTTGATAACTATCGTTAACCGTTGTTCGATTTATAAGTTTCGTTAAAAATCGGGATCGCAGTTAAAGGTCATACTTTCACCTGTCTTGGGGTGGAGAATTGTTAACGATTGCGCATGGAGTAACAATCTTTTAGACCGAGAAAAGGCTTCAGGATGTGCATAAAATTTATCGCCTAAAATAGGATGTCCCAGTGCTTGCATATGCACGCGTAATTGGTGTGATCGACCCGTAAAAGGCGATAAGCTAACCCGAGTTGTGTTATCAGGGTTTCTTGAAATGACTTGATATAACGTCAGTGCCGGCTTGCCATTTTCTAAATCGACCATTTGTCGTGGACGGTTTGGCCAATCACAAATCAACGGTAATTCAACTTGACCGCTATCCTCTTTAATATGCCCATAAACTACGGCAATATAATTTTTTTTGGGGATTCGTTCTCGAAATTGCTTTTTTATTTCTCGATCGGCGAGTTTAGATAAAGCGGCAACCATAATGCCACTGGTTGCCATATCTAATCGATGAACGGACTCGACGTAGCTAAATTTTTGCTGTAAACGATGAATAATGCTATCGATAAATTGAGGTTTGTTGCCCGACACCGATAAAATACCGGGTTGTTTATTGACAACAACAATATGATCATCTTGGTATAAGATAGATAGCCAAGGGTCAATAGGGGGATGATATTCCAAAAGCATTTATGTATGACAATTTATAAGATAAAATTGCCACACATTCTAACAAACTCAACAAAAAGTGCCAGTTTTATAGCGCACCTAATTTTTCCATAAGGTATTTTTGTTTACTGCAAAAAATTGGGCAATAAACACGAATAATCCAACTATAAAATAGCAAGCAAAAATAATGATCATCCATTGTGACATTTCAATGGTTAAAAAAGACCAAATTTTATCTGCACACGAGCCGTAAGCATTAAACAGGCCCGGTATCCACTCGTTTAAAGGTAGCCATGATGGAAACTGAACATTAATAGCGCAAGTGTCACTAAAGTTTGGTTCGAATTGTAAATGGGCGTGAAATGTTGCTAAGTTAAAGCCTTTATATGCACTAATTAACCAAATGGCGATCCCCATTATTCTAAAAATAAAATTATTCGGTGCAACTAAGCCAATAATACTGGCTAACATGATGCCAAAAATGGCGCAACGTTGATAAATACACAGTGTGCAAGGCGCTAGTCCTAAGCTGTGTTGAAAATAAAGTGCAGTTAACTCGAAAATAAGGGTTGAGAGGAAGAGTAAAAACCAAGCAAATCTTGCGCGAGAGTATTGATTAAGTAACGATAACATACTGTTTTATTCCTCCATATTCGGCTATAATTAGCTATCTTTAATTATATCGAAAATAATCTGTCTTTATTTTTAATTAGTGGTAGTGTAGTTTATTTTCGAATAATGTAAACGACTTTTATTTATTGATGGCGGATTAATCATTTCTTATGGATTCAAACGTTCCACAAACAAAATTACAGGTCTCATTTGTTATCATCACTGAAGAAAATGCGACGCAGCGAATTGATAACTTTCTTATCACACACTTGAAAGGTGTGCCCAAAAGTATGATTTATCGCATACTGAGGAAAGGTGAAGTACGCGTTAATAAAAAACGCATTAAACCCGAGTATAAGCTCAATATTGGGGATGAAATTCGTATACCGCCTATTCGCGTAGCAGAAAAAACCTCACCTGAAATCTCAACTAAATTAAATAAAGTTGCCGATTTAGAAAAAGCCATTATTTATGAAGATGATGTGATAATGGCTATTAATAAACCCTCGGGTATTGCTGTTCATGGCGGTAGTGGTTTAAGTTTTGGGGTCATTGAAGGACTTCGAGCATTGAGACCTGAAGCAAAATTCCTGGAATTGGTTCATCGAATCGATCGCGAAACTTCAGGTGTGTTACTCATTGCTAAAAAACGTTCAGCATTAAAAGCACTGCATGAACAACTGCGTCTAAAACAGATGAAAAAGAACTATTTAGCATTAGTAAAAGGTGATTGGCCTTCTGAATGCAAAGTTATACAGGCACCGTTACTTAAAAATGTTTTGAAAAGTGGCGAACGAGTGGTTAAAGTCGATAAAGAAGGTAAACCTTCAGAGACACGTTTTAAAGTTGAAGAGAGATTTAAGTTTGCAACGTTGATTAAAGCCAGTCCTGTTACAGGCCGTACACATCAGATTCGTGTACATACTCAATATGCCAATCATCCTATTGCATTTGATGATCGTTATGGTGATAGCCAATTTGATAGGTTATTAGCCAATACTAAACTTAATCGATTATTTTTGCATGCAGCCAATGTGACCTTTATTCATCCTAAAACGTTACAAGATATGCAGTTAAGCGCAACAATGGATGATAAATTACAAGCATGCTTAAGTTATCTTAGAACAGAAAAGCATCATCAAACCGAATCTTAAATTGAAAAAAAGTAGTGAGGACGAATGAAAGATCTTAATTTATACTTAATTAGACATGGCCAAACCGAGTGGAATATTAAAGATCAGATGCAAGGATCGCAAAATTCACCGTTAACTGAACAAGGTATTTTGGGCGCGAAGATTACAGGCCAATATTTAAAGCATATTCCTTTTATGCAAGCTTATTCAAGCCCACAGCTACGCGCTAAAGAAACACGTGATTATATCGTTCACGAAAATGATAATAAAATTCCAACCTTTGAATTAGCCGATTTATGTGAGATGGATTTTGGTCTTTGGGAAGGAAAATCTGTCCCTTATTTGAAAAAAGAAGTGCCTGAATTTAATACTTATCTAACCGATCCAGCTAACTTTGATGCTTCTGTTAATCACGGTGAAAATTATCTTGATACACTGGTACGAATGAAACGTGCACTGCATACCATTACTCAAAATGCCAGTGAAGATAAAGGTAATATTTTAGTTGTTTCGCATGGCACCGTGTTACGTTTATTACTTTGTGTATTAAATGGTGGTGATTGGCGTTTACATCGGGATGAAGACTATTTTCCACGAATGTTAAATACCAGTGTCAGTGTAGTAAATTATCAGCAACAAGATGGTCAATCTGAAGGTAAATTTACGGTTAACTATTATAATAATGTTGATCATTTAGCTGATAAATAACCAGCAATTTACCCCATTTTTATTTCTCGACTAATGCCTTTTATAACGTTAGTCGAGAAATATTGAGCCTAATTAGTAAACTTATCTATTTTTACTATAAGGGGCGTAACGTTTTTGAAGTTGTTGTAACTGATTTATTCTGGCATCAATCTTCGATATCATTGTTTGATCGCCATTAGTTTGTTTTTTGGCATTTTGCAGTAATTGAATAGATTGTTGAAATTGCCCCTCTAATGCAACAAGTTCTGCTCTTGCACTCATTTCTTTTGCCCTTGAGTTTAATCCACCATAAGCTGTAATTAGTAGATCCCAACCATTTGTATCATCACTATGATCAAAGGTATAACGGTGTAATAAGCTCACCGCTTGTTGGTAATTACGATTTTTAACGTATGCATTAGCCAAGTTTAATTGTAATGCTGAACTATCTGGGGATTTTTTTAAAGCAGTTTGTAACCGATTAATCGCTGCTGCATTATTATTCATGTCCAGATCAATATCTGTCATTAAATCGATGTACCACAGATTATTTGGATCATTATCTAGTAATGGTTGAAGTTGCTGTTTGGCTTTTTGGTAATTGTTATTACGATAATCAAACAGAGCATTAGCATAGACTAAAGCAATCTTACTTTGTTCATTATTCAGCTTTTTATAATCTTCAATTAATAATTTACCGGTATTTTGATTATTAGTTATTAAAATAGCCAAACGCGCTTTTGCTAAATAGTAGTTTAGAGAGGGTGGTAGCTCTTTTTTACTATATTGCATAGAACGGCTACGGATATCAGATAAACGGCTATTTGGTAGTGGGTGAGTGAGTAAAATCTCAGGTGGTTTACTGCTAAAACGTGTTTGATCAGCTAATTTTTGTAAAAATTCGGATGAAGCATAAGGATCAAATCCTGCCTTAGCCAATGTTCTAAGCCCCACGCGATCGGCTTCTTGTTCATTAGCTTGTGTAAAACTAATTGTGTTTTGTGCAGAACCTGCCATCGTACTTGTCATCGCGGCCATTCCAGCATCAGGATTCGCCAGCGTAAGTAGTAATGAGCCTAATGCTGCACCCCAAACATAAGGACTATTACGGTTTTGGTTTTCCATTGCTCTGGCTAAGTGACGTTGAGTCACATGGCCGATTTCGTGCGCCATAACTGAAGCTAATTGACTTTCATTATCAGTGTCTAAAATCAGTTTAGAATGAATCACCACATTACCGCCAAAAAAGGCAAACGCATTTAAGACATCACTGCGCATAATATAAAAATGAAAAGGTGTTTGGACTGATTCCGCTTTTGACACGAGTTTTTTACCTAAATCATTAATATATTGATTGAGCACGGGATCATTGATGATAGGGGCATCGGCTCGTAGCAAACGCATATAATAATCCCCCATTTCCATCTCTTGACCGATGCTTAAGGTTGATGCAGCAGCGGTTCCCATATCAGGTAGGTTAATGTTATCAGCAAAAACTAACGGTGAGTTTTGCAACAATAATGAGGTAGTGAGTGCCAATGCGATTGCTTTTTTTAACATTATTTAGACCACTTAAATTAACAATTAAATTGCCTTATTTTAGCTGAAAAAAAACGCAATATCACTGTCAATTTTAATTCAATACGAATATTAAAAAGAGATTAACTTACGCGTGTAATTACTTACTTAGGGAAAGTTATTTTAAACTAATTTATTAAAAAAATTATTGAAATGCTGCTTGGCGAATATTTTCAATATCAACTGTTTTATATACTTAATAATATTCGGGTACACATTATAGTGATGATCGAATTCAGGCTGCATTAATTGATTAACAACTTTAGCTTTACCCAATTGAAAAACTAAACGGTATATAGCACCGGTCATGCTAGTTCGTTCACTGCCATGTCAACAATGAACTAATATTGGTTTGGTGATTGTTTAAAGGATTTAAGTATTACAATGATTTTTCGTCGGTAATCTGGCTAGTCCGTATCTTAATCCAAACTTCGGTAAGATCGGTATTATTCAAGCTATCCCGATCACTATGCAATACATGCAAGTTGATTATGGTTTTAAAACCTAGCTTATTCAGATATTGTATCTACTTTATAGTCGGCTGTTTTGTTCGACAAATATTATTCCAATTTGATAAAAATTATTGGGTTATTGTGAATGAGGTTTTACTTTATATTGATAGTCAATTATGGATAATGCTAGAAAACACAACAATAATATCTCCCTATTTTTTTAAACTCAAACATTAAGAGTGATTAAGTGTTGTGCTTTCTTTAACATTATTAAGATTAAATCAGTAATGGTTTTATGCTTTACTTTGACAATTTTTGATAAATTCTACAATATCGTTAATTTTTATCATTTGCTTATCACCACCACAGCGATGTTTATATTCCACTTCACCATTTTCTAGATTACGTTCACCAATAACAATAGTATGTGGAATACCAATTAACTCTGCATCGGCAAACATCACACCTGGTCGCTCTTTACGATCGTCAAATAAAACTTCAATGCCAGAAGCTTGTAAATCAGCATACAGTTTTTCAGCAGTTGCTTGCACTTTTTCTGATTTATGCATGTTCATTGGGATGATGACCACACTAAATGGGGCTATAGCTTCTGGCCATACAATACCTCGATCATCATGGCATTGTTCGATTGCAGCTGCAACAATTCGGCTAACCCCAATACCATAACAGCCCATAATCATTACGTGGTTTTGTCCATCTTCGCCTTGGACCGTTGCTTTCATTGCCTCTGAATACTTCGTACCAAGTTGGAAAATATGCCCAACTTCGATACCACGTTTAATCTGTAATGTCCCTTTACCATCAGGGCTAATATCGCCTTCCACCACATTACGGATATCTTCAACTCTTGGTAACGCAACATCACGCTCCCAATTGATATTAACGTAATGTTTATGGTCGATATTCGCACCGGCACTAAAGTCACTCATCACAGCCACATCGCGGTCAATAATGATTGGCATATTAAGATTCACAGGGCCTAATGAACCTGGCCCAGCATTGACAATTGCTCGAATTTCCTCTTCAGTTGCAAATTCAAGTGGTGATGCCACAATATCAATTTTTTCTGCTTTGATTTCGTTCAACGTGTGATCACCACGAACTAATAAAGCAACAAGTTGGTGCCCACTCTCTTTTGTCGCCTTAACCATGAGTGTTTTAACTGTTTTTTCAATTGGTAAATTGAATTGTGCAACTAATTCATCAATCGTTTTTGCATTTGGTGTATCAATGCGTTCCATCACCTTAGTTGGTGCTAAGCGGCTTTGCGTTGGTGCTAATGCTTGTGCCATCTCGATATTAGCGGCGTAATCAGATTCAGTTGAAAAGACAATATCATCTTCGCCACTATCGGCTAATACTTGGAATTCGTGAGACCAGTTACCGCCAATTGAGCCTGTATCGGCACGCACCGCTCTAAAGTTTAATCCGGCACGAGTAAATACTGCACTATAGGCTTTATACATATCATCATACGTTTCTTGTAATGATTCTTGTGAGGTATGAAACGAGTAGGCATCTTTCATAATAAATTCACGCGAGCGCATTACACCAAAGCGAGGTCGCACTTCATCACGAAATTTGGTTTGAATTTGGTAAAGATTAAGTGGTAATTGTTTGTATGAGCTGACTTCATTACGTAACAAATCAGTGATGACTTCTTCATGAGTTGGACCTAAAACAAAATCACGATTACCACGGTCTTTTATCCGTAATAATTCAGGACCATATTGTTCCCAGCGCCCACTCTCTTGCCAAATATCGGCAGGTTGAACAACCGGCATTAATACTTCAATTGCACCTGCTTTATTCATCTCTTCGCGAACAATATTTTCGACTTTTTTTAGTACACGATAACCAGTGGGTAACCAAGTATATAATCCAGCGGCAACTTTACGGATCATGCCGGCACGTAACATTAATTGATGGCTAATCACCTCTGCATCTGCGGGTGTCTCTTTTAATGTGGAAAGAAGATATTTACTGGTTCGCATACATTTATCCTGAAAAATAATTTATCTATAAATATAATAAAAATGTTAGCTAGTTTAGCAGTACAGCGCGTAACACTAAAGCAATTTTATTGTTATTTTTTTAGCATCGGCGTAATGAACCTAAAGAGATTGAGCAAACAGACTCACAAATTTATTCACAAGCAATAATGCTTTTTGTGCATTTTGTATCAAAATTGATACTTTATTGATTTTGCGGTTGGCTAGGTATCAAAAGAGATATCTTTATCTTATTGATTATATTTGATTTTTTATTAATTTGTGTGATGTAGATCACTTTAGTAACGTTTTTAAATTGATATCATACGCACAAATTTTTAGGTATAGGAGAATAGTAATATGGATAGTGCCATAGCCAATAAACAAGCTAGTGAGGTAAAAAGTGAGGCAAAATTACCCAAGTGGCGTAAAAGTGATACGTTATGGATGCTGAGTCTGTATGGAACAGCAATCGGTGCAGGCGTACTGTTTTTACCGATAAATGCAGGTGTTGGGGGGTTAATTCCATTATTAGTAATGTTAGTGCTTGCCTTTCCGATGACATTTTTTGCCCATCAAGCATTATGTCGATTTGTTTTATCGGGTAAAAAACCTGAAGGCGATATCACCGTTGTTGTTGAAGAGGCATTTGGACGAACTGCCGGAAACTTTATCACGGTGCTCTATTTTTTTGCTATCTACCCCATTTTATTGGTTTATAGTGTTGGGATCACCAATACCGTTGATAGCTTTATGGTACATCAATTAGGCATGGCATCGATACCTAGGGCGTTATTATCCTTTATATTGGTCGCTTTTTTAATGTCGATTGTTCACTTTGGTGAAGAGCTGATTGTCAAAGTGATGTCGATTTTGGTGTTTCCGTTTATTGCTGTACTGATGATTTTAGCGTTATTTCTAATTCCGGAATGGAATGGTGAGATTTTTTCTAACGTTTCACTCACCAGTGCTGGCAGTGAAGGAAGTCAAAGTATTTTAATGACGCTGTGGTTGGTTATTCCGGTTATGGTGTTTGCATTTAATCACTCTCCAATTATCTCTTCTTTAGCTGTTGCTAAACGCAAAGAGTATGGCGATGTTTATGCTGAACAAAAATGCTCTAGAATTATTGCAGCAAGTAATATAATGATGGTCGTTACTGTCATGTTTTTTGTGTTTAGTTGTGCACTATGTTTGACCCCTGCTGAGTTATTGGATGCAAAAGCACAAAATATTTCGACATTATCTTATTTGGCAAACCGATTTAATTCACCTGTGATTGAGTATATTGGTCCTCCAATTGCGTTTATTGCAATGGCTAAATCATTTTTAGGGCACTATTTAGGGGGTAAAGAGGGCTTTAATGGGGTGGTGAATAAATTACTACGTAGCTGTGATAAAACAATTTCACCAGCAAAATTAGATAAAATTGCCATTGGTTTTATGTTTATCACTGCTTGGGGAATAGCAACACTCAATCCAAGTATTTTAGGTTTAATTGAATCATTGGGTGGACCAATTTTAGCAATACTTCTGTTTTTAATGCCAATGTATGCAATTCACAAATTACCGGCATTAGCTAAGTATCGTGGCAAATTAAGCAATGTGTTTATTGTCATTATGGGATTGATTGCTATTTCAGCAGCTATTTATAATTTGCTTTAAGCTTGAATTTATCCGTTATGATGACCATCTAAAGAAAAAATCCGCTTAGGTTAATAGGCGGATCAATATTTTTCGAGTTGATATCAGTTGTGTTTTTAATCAATCTTGATTTTCATTTTAAGGATTAGGCGCGTTGCCCTAATTGCTGGTTGTTAAACGTTTAACACAGATATTTATTATCTAATTTGATTGAGTAATCTATAAAGTATCTATCAATGTGGTTTAGTTACATTGAGTTTTGAAAAGGGAAAAATATGAGTTCGGTATTTGAAATATTTAAAATCGGTATTGGGCCGTCAAGTTCACATACAGTCGGACCAATGCGAGCCGGAAAAGCATTTGTCGATGAGCTGATAAGTAAAGGGTTGATGCCGTCTGTGACAAGAATTGTAGCGGACGTTTATGGTTCATTATCATTAACAGGTAAGGGACATCAAACCGATATTGCCATTATTATGGGACTGGCAGGTGAAAAACCCGATACCGTAAATATTGATAACATCCCGATATTTATTGAAAAAATTAGCCAGACTAATCGATTACCGATTTATAACAATCGTTATGAAATTGATTTTCCGCTAGCTGAGTGTATGATTTTTCACTCTAAGTTTTTACCATTGCATGAAAATGGTATGACACTCAGCGCTTATCATGGTGATGATTTGCTGTTGCAAAAAACTTATTACTCTGTTGGTGGTGGCAAAATTGTTGAAGAAGCACAATTTGGTCAACAAGATCAAAATCCAGTTTTATTGCCTTACCCATTCTCGACTGCTGCGCAGCTATTAAAATCGTGTGAAGATAATTCGTTATCCATTTCCAGTATTATGATGAAAAACGAGCTGGAACTGCACTCTTATGAAGAGATTGAAAACTATTTTCATCATGTCGGGCAAACCATTTTAGATTGTATAAAACGGGGAATGAATACCGAGGGGCTATTACCAGGTCCACTTAAAGTGCCACGTCGTGCGTTTTCGCTATACCGTCAATTATCAACCACTAAAGATAATATTATTAGCGATCCTATGGTGATTATTGATTGGGTCAATATGTTTGCCTTAGCGGTGAGTGAAGAGAATGCTGCTGGTGGACGGGTGGTAACAGCGCCAACTAATGGTGCATGTGGGATTATTCCTGCGGTTCTTGCCTATTATGATAAGTTTATTAATCCTGTTACGCCTGAAATCTCAATGCGTTTCTTTTTAACTTGCGGAGCAATAGGGCAACTTTACCAAAAAAATGCCTCAATATCGGGAGCAGAAGTCGGTTGCCAAGGTGAAGTGGGTGTTGCTTGTTCAATGGCTGCTGCTGGTCTTGCCGAGCTTTTAGGTGGAAATCCACAGCAAGTTTGTATGGCCGCTGAGATTGCCATGGAACATAATTTAGGTTTGACTTGCGATCCGGTTGCTGGGCAGGTACAAGTGCCGTGTATTGAGCGTAATGCAATTGCCTCTGTTAAAGCAATTAATGCGACTCGAATGGCGTTAAGGCGCACAACAGTTGCCAAAGTGTCGCTTGATAAGGTGATTGAAACAATGTATGAAACCGGTAAAGACATGAATGCTAAATATCGTGAAACATCACGAGGCGGGCTGGCAATTACCGTTTACTGTAATTAATTCGCCTTTAACTGAGATAGATTAATCCTTCAATTTGCCGACTAGTCATTTGGTGAATTGAAGCGATCAAAGTTAATATTTCCAGCGCATGGTATTCGCCTTGGAACGTAAAAAGTCATTATTAACCAGCATATCGACTTTTTCACTTTTTATTGAACGTAACTTTCTTTTTCGTTTGGCTTGATTGGTTGATGTGCTATGCATTAGTTCATTGTAGGCGAGTAAATTATTGAGTTGATCAAGTTCGTCTAATCCTCGTAGAACGTTTATTAGTGTATGTAAAGTAATGGATTCACCATTTTCTATACGTTTAATTGTTGCTATGCCAAGTTCAGATTTTTGAGCAAGTTCTTGTTGAGATAAATTTTTTTCAATTCTTGCCAATTTAATTCTGCGACATAACATTGCAACAATTTCAGTTGTTTGATTCATGCGTGATCCTCAATATAAACATAATGCATTGAGTTTTGAGCCTATTGTATCGGGGTTAATTGGGTAGTATATGTGTTAAACCTTCGATGATATCAGAAGCTAATAAACTGTATTTATTTAATTTTTCAGCTGCCTTATTACCAGCCAAACCATGCAAGTAAACACTTACTGGGGCTGCTTGAGCTACGGGTAAGTGACCGGCAATGAGTCCTGCTATAATACCAGTTAACACATCACCTGATCCAGCAGTTGCCATACCATTATTGCCTGATTGATTAATATAGGTTGGTTTGTTAGGGTGGGCAACGACGGTCTTAGCATCTTTAAGCACACAAATGACATTGTGTTGTTGCGAAAATGCTTTTGCTGTTGCGATTAAATTATTTTTAATCTTATCGATAGGTAGCTTTGTTAAGTTCGCCATTTCACCTAAATGTGGCGTAAGAATAAGGGTTGATTTTGCCTGTTCAAGTAATGACAAATCTTGCGATAAAACATTAAGCCCGTCAGCATCAATAATTATTGGTACGGTTGCATGGTGAACAACATAAGATAAAATCTTATAAGTATCATCAGATATCCCCATACCGGGACCGATAACAATTACTGATGCCCAATTTATCCCTGTTTCAAGTTCAGTAAAATTAACTTGATTCGGCGTAAAAGGCGATAATAATGCTTCGGGGAGTTGAGATAATAAAATACCGCTATTACAACTTGGTGTGTAAATACGTACTAACCCAGCACCAGCTCGATAGGCGGCTTTAGCCGAAAAGTAAGCGGCACCGGACATGTTTTGCGAACCGGCTATGGTCAATACTCTACCATAAGAGCCTTTATGGGAATCATTTGCTCGCACAGGTAACAAGTTATCCAGATCATCTTGCTCAAAGGTATAATGCGCTGCTGGTTTGTCAGCATAAATGCCAATATCGGCAATGGTTATTTTGCCGGCTAGTTCAATGCCAGGATAAAAAGATAATCCGAGCTTAGCATAGGCAAACGTTACTGTCTGTTTCGCGTTTACCGCAGCACCTAATATTTTACCGGTGTTAGCACACACGCCGGAAGGGATATCAATAGCGAGTATATCGCCATGACTTTGATTAATCAGCTCAATCGCTCGCAAAAAATCACCACTAACATCTCGATTAAGGCCAATACCAAAAATGGCATCCACAACTGTTGTATAAGATGAAAGTGAATCAGGTAACGATATCATGATAGGGATTTGATAGTGCTGAGCTATTTTGATTTGTTGTAATGTTTCGGTCGAAGCATTATCAGCATTACCGACTAAATAGATAACAACATCAATTTGTTGTAATTTGAGTAGCCGAGCAACGGCAATACCGTCTCCGCCATTATTACCATAACCACATAGGAGCGCAACTTTGTTTAAATCAAATTCACCAGATTTAAGTTGTTTGATAACAGCAAGGGCAGCGCGTTCCATAAGTACCAATGGGGGTAAGCCCACATCCGAAGTTGTATAAGTATCGAATTGTTTCATTTCAGATGAGGTGACCAAGTATTGCATACTGCCTCCGTCTTGCCTTTAAAAAATAGCCACATTATGTGGCTAAATTATTATGGTGAGTTAATCTAATTTCTGTTTTAGATCAATAATTGTTCTTCTTGCTGATCTTTGAGTTGCTGCCTTTCTAAACTTTCTAGAATTTTTTTATGGATGCCACTAAAACCACCATTGCTCATAATCAAAATTGCATCAGTCGGTTTAGCTGATTTGCTGATCATCTCAACTAATAGATCGATATCCCCAGACCAATGTGCAGGCTGGATGCAGGCATCAACCACATCTGCAACTAACCAAGGTAAATGTTCAGGTTGAAAGATGAAAATTTCGTCAGCTCGTCCTAGTGAAGGTGCTAATTCATCTTTTGATACACCCAATTTCATGGTATTTGATCGCGGCTCAAGTACGGCTAATATTCGACGATTAGCCCCAATTTTGCTACGTAATGCTTCTAATGTAGCCAATATTGCTGTTGGATGATGGGCAAAATCATCATATATTTCGATATTATTGACTTCTCCATACAGCTCTAAGCGTCTTTTAGCGTTAACAAAAGTGCTTAATGCCTCGCATGCATCAGCAGGTGCAATTCCGACATTATGCGCAGCTGCAATCGCCATTAATGCATTATGCATATTATGTTCGCCAACAAGTGAATATTGCACTTCACCGACTTTTTGATTATTAAAATAAACCGCAAAATGACTTGCATCATTATTAATGCGTTGTGCAAGCCAGCCATTTTCAGATTCAGTAAATGTTTGTTCACTCCAACAGCCTTTAGCGAGTACTTGTTTTAAGTTGACATCGTCTTGTGGTGAAATGATAAGCCCTTTACTGGGTACTAAGCGCACTAAATGATGAAATTGTCTTTGAATTGCACTAAGATCATCAAAGATATCGGCATGATCAAATTCTAAATTATTCATTATCAAGGTTTTAGGACAATAATGCATGAATTTAGAACGTTTATCAAAAAAAGAACAATCATATTCATCGGCTTCAATAACAAAAAAGTTGCCTTCCCCCAGTCTTGCTGATACATCAAAATTACCCGGTACACCACCAATAACAAAGCCTTGATTATAACCTTGCTTTTCTAAAATCCAGTTAACCATACCTGCTGTTGTTGTTTTACCATGAGTACCGGCAACGGCTATGACCCAACGGTTGCATAAAACGTTATCGTGCAGCCACTGTGGTGCAGAAATATAAGGGATATTGTTATCAAGAATATATTCAATACAAGGATTACCCCTTGATAAAGCGTTACCAATAATAACTAAATCTGGTGTAGGTGTGAGTTGTACTGGGTCGTACCCTTCAATAATCTCTATATTTTCTTTTTGTAAGAGAGTACTCATGGGTGGGTAAACATTTTTGTCTGAACCAGTAACTTTATGGCCTAGTGATCGGGCTATCAAAGCAATTCCTGCCATAAATGTGCCACAAATCCCTAGAATATGAATACGCATTTTTAATCCTTAACTTTTATAAAATATATCGATGATAATAATTGTTTATCACTATAGTCGTTTTGAATGGTAATGAGATTCAACACCGATAGGTAAAGTTTATTATAGACGATTTTAAATCGTTATGCGATAGGCCATATATATCGAATCATTAACTTTGCCGCCTGATTACCTCGAAAATCATCTACAACTAAATGGTAAACAATTTTGACTTTTTTTATTGATTGATCCGGCCATTGTTGCAAATTAGCATTAAATAATATGCCTTCTATCAGACTACCACCATTTTGGGGTTCTAACACTAATCTAAGGTGTTTTTCTGCAAATAGGCGTTGCTGATGGATAATAAATTCCCCATCAAAAATAGGTTCATCAAACCCCTCACCCCAAGGTCCTCCCTCTTTCAATTGCAAAGCTATTGCATAATTAAAATCTTGTCCATCGATTTCACCATCAGTTTCTATTGTTGGTTGTAATACCTCATCACTAAATTTGTCATTTAATAGCGTTTCAAAACTGTCTCTAAATAGCTCGATGTCTTGTTCACGAATCGTTAAACCAACCGCCATTGCATGACCACCAAAACTCACGATTAAGTTCGGGTGTTTTTGATCCAGTTCATCAAGTACATCACGTAAGTGAACACCTGGAATTGATCTGCCTGAACCTTTTAAATGCCCATCTTGGGTTGAAGCAAAGGAGATAACCGGGCGATAATATTTATCTTTTAATCGTGCCGATAAAATACCGATAATACCTTGATGCCACTGTGGGTGGTAAACGACAATAGCATTTGGGATGGATGTATCTTGTTTTTCAAGCTGTTGAATATATGCTAATGCTTCTTTCTGCATTGTTTGTTCAATTAGCTTGCGATCAGTATTGAGTATATCAAGATCTGTTGCTTGCTGAACTGCTAAGTCAAAATCATCACAGAGTAGTAGTTCAACACCTAGTGCCATATTATCCATTCTGCCTGCTGCATTGAGTCTTGGTGCAACATAGTAGGCTAAATCAATCGCTGTGAAGGAAATTGCTTCTTTTTTCGCGATATGTAACAGCGCTTTAATGCCATTACAACAATAGCCAGATCGTATTCTATTCATGCCTTGGTGCACTAATATTCGATTATTATGGTCAAGTTTGACAACGTCAGCAATGGTACCTAAAGCGACTAAATCTAATAGATTGGCGATATTGTACTCGGTTAGATTATTCTTAAGGAACCAATTTTCTTTGCGTAATTTAGCTCTTAATGCCAGCATAAAATAGAATGCAACACCGACGCCAGCAAGATGTTTAGATGGAAAAGTGCAATTAGGTAAATTGGGATTAATTATTGCATCTGCAATAGGTAACTGTTCAGGGCATAAATGGTGATCGGTAATAATCACTGTTAAGTTAGCTTGCTTGGCAAATTTTACGGCTTCTAATGCGGCAATACCGTTATCAACAGTGATAATGAGATCTGCGTGTCTTGACATTGCTTTTTCAACAACACCTACACTTAAGCCGTAGCCATCTTCAAAACGATCTGGGATGATATAATCAACAAATTGGCAGCCCATCTTTCTTAGTGCAGTAACCGTTAATGCGGTACTTGTGGCTCCATCGGTATCAAAATCGCCAACAACGATGATACGTTGATTATTTTTTATTGCAGAATAAAGAATTTCAACAGCAGTGGTTGTTCCATCTAACTTATCATAATTGCACAAATTACGCGTAGAATAGTCTAGCTCTTGCATTGATTTGATATCTCGCATGGCATAGACTCGTTGCAATAATGGCGGAATATCTTGCGAGAATTCAGGAAGCGTTTGTGGTAATTGTCGATGTATTATTCTATTTTTATTCATATTTAAAATGTTAGCGCTAAAGCGCTAACACAAGTTGTTATAGTGGTTAGTTCGAATATTAATTGTTGTGATAAACGACTAATTATTTAACAGATTTTTTATTCAAAATATCAAGCAATTTATCAGCCGGGACATAACCTGACACCAGTTGACCATCAGCTAAAACAATAGCTGGGGTTCCACTAATACCGAGTTGCTTACCAACATTAAATTGTTGAGTGACATAAGGTACCATACTGCTAGCGGGTGAAATCGTATTACCTTTATAGGCATTATCAAAAGCAGCTTTACGATCGGCAACACTCCAGATTGATTGCATGTTTTTGCCTACTTCACTATCCGCTCCCGCACGTGGGAACGCAAAATAGTGGATTGAAATGCCTGCATCTAAATATTTATCAATATTTTCATGCAGTAATTTACAATAATGACAAGTATAGTCAGTAAACACCGAAATAACATATTTTTCGTTTGGTGCTTTATAAACAATTGCATCTTTCTCAATAGATTTGATTAATTTAACATTGTTACTATTAGCGATGTTAACCGGTTCGTTACCTTCTAAGTTATAGAAAGGACCTTGCGTTAAATATTTACCATCATCAGAAACATAAAAAATACCATCAGGTGTATTAACACTTTTTAGTCCTTTTACAGGGCTGTCGGCAATTTTTAAGTCTTTTTCAGTATAACCTAATTTGCCGAGTGTTTTGGCAATATCAGCATTACTTGCCAGTACTGATGTTGAAATTAATGCTAAACCTAAAACTAATTTTTTCATTCAATTATCCTTATTTTTTAAGCATTATGCTCGAGGATGATGCTTACTGTGTAACTGTTTTAATCTTTCTGTTGCCACATGGGTATAGATTTGCGTTGTCGATAAGCTACTATGACCCAGCAACATTTGCACTACCCGCAAATCTGCACCATGGTTAAGCAAATGTGTTGCAAACGCATGTCGCAGTACGTGGGGTGAGAGTGCTTCAATATTAATGCCGGTTAGTATGGCATAATATTTGATTCGATGCCAGAATGTCTGTCGAGTCATTTTTTTACCTAATCGGCTAGGGAACAGCACGTCAATCGGCCCAGATTTTAAAAGATCATTACGGGCATATTTGAAATAGTATTCTAACCAATAAATGGCTTCTTCCCCCAGTGGCACTAA
Organism: Gilliamella sp. B2838; assembly: GCF_026536185.1. Classification (NCBI taxonomy): domain Bacteria; kingdom Pseudomonadati; phylum Pseudomonadota; class Gammaproteobacteria; order Orbales; family Orbaceae; genus Gilliamella; species Gilliamella sp. B2838. Next base: position 28,134 of record NZ_JAFNOO010000013.1, on the reverse strand, counting down.
GCGCTCTTTATTACCTTTACCAATTACCCTTATCACCCCTTGCCGCAAACTGACATCACTGATTTCTAAATTGACTAATTCACTAACCCGTAATCCAGTTGCATAAAGCACTTCTAGCATAGCTTTGTCGCGTAGTTCGATAGGGTCATCAGTACTGGGCGATTCAAGCAACGCATCGACTTGTGATTCGGTTAAATCTTTAGGTAATTTTTTGGGTAATTTGGGCGATGACAAAACGGCAGAGGGATCATCGGTGCGATAATTTTCTTGATACAAATATTGAAAAAAACGTTTAGTTGCACTTAATAAACGTGCCGAGCTACTGGCTTTATAACCATCTTGCACGCGCTGCATTAAAAAATTTTGTAAATTAATGGTCTGCGTGCTTAGCATTGTGACATTTTGTTGCTGTAATGAGTGGCTAAGTGCAAACAAATCGAGTTTGTAAGATTCTATCGTGTTTTCTGTTAGATTACGCTCTAGCCATAATGAATCTAAAAACTGTTCAATTAACACTTTACTTTGTGTCGCAATACTTTTATTTGACATTCATGGTCATCTCTATATTCAATTTATTTACGTCATTATATACCAACTCGCTGACCGTTGCAGTTTAGACCAAGTAATGGCATGTAAATGAAAGTACCTTGTTATATTTATTGGGTAATGGTTTTTTAGGTCGATCTATGCAAACTTAATTATAGCAAGTCAATTAACACATGATTCTCTTTTGTATTTTTAATAATATCTGATATATATTTGCATTAATATTTTATTTTGTGATGATGTGTATGTTAAAACGCGCTGTACCTCTTTTTATTGGGCTATATGCTTTTTTTGTTATTGGTATAGAAACTTATCTTTATTGGCATGCTCAACTTCAACCTTGGCAACCAGCGACGCCAGTTGGTCGAATCATTTTTTATTATAGTTTTTTTACTGTGTTATCGAATTTGATGTTGGCGGTGAGTTGTTTATGGCTATTTTTTAATCCTAGTTGCCATCGTTTTAGCTTTAAAATTATTCGGTTAAATGGGCTAGTAGGCGTGATAATCACTTCTATCGTTTATAACTTAATGTTACGCGCTATTCATAAACCGCCAAATGATTTATTAAAATTCACCAATGAAAGTTTACATGTTGTTATACCGTTACTCGGTGTTTTGAGTTGGTTAATTTGGGGACCGTTTCGACGCATTAATTTTCGAGTGATAATGGGTTCATTAGTCTGTATGTTAGCTTATGGCATATATATTTTTGTCAGAGGATACTATACTAATTTATATCCTTATCCTTTTATTAATGTTGTGAAAATAGGCTATCCGAAAGCGTTGTTTGCTGTCGGTATGGTTTTTTTATTGTTTTTAGGTTCAGCCTTATTTTTATGGGTAGTTGATTGTTTGAGGAGAAAAACATGAAGCTGTATATTTATGAACATTGTCCTTTTTGCGCCAGAGCAAGAATGATTTTTGGTTTAAAACACATACCAGTTAAATTAGAAGTATTTTTGAGTGATGATAACAAATCACCTGAAAGTATGATTGGTGAAAAAATGGTGCCAATTTTACAAAAAGATGATGGTAGTTATATGCCTGAAAGTTTAGATATTGTTGATTATGTTGATAATAATTATGGCGATAGCCCTATATTGATTGGCCCTAAATCAGCGAAAATTGCCGAGATAATAAAAAACATACAGCAGTATGATTATAAATTAGAGTGTCCGCGTTATATTAAACTGGGTTTAGCTGAGTTTGCTACACAAAGTGCCATTGAGAGTTTTGTCGCAAGTAAAGCTAAAAAGATGGGATCATTCGATGAATGTTTAGCGCAAACAAGTTCACTGGTTTTAGCTGTTTCTCAGTTGCTTGAACAACTAGATCCTTTGATTGTTTCACCACAAGCGTGTAATGGTCAATTGTCTTTAGATGATATTTGTCTATTTCCAGTATTACGTAATTTAACCTGTGTAAAAGATCTATCTTTTCCACCAAAAACGTTGGCTTATGTAACGGCAATGGCTAAATTGAGTCAGGTTGATCTATTTTTTGATCGCGCAATTTAATCAATCACTAAGTGAGTACGATAGCATGAGGCATTTTGACTGAGTTTGGTAACAGGGAAGATATTTAACGAGAGGTTGAAGAATATATCTATCAATTTTGTTCTTTCATTAATTCACTCATCACGTTTAGGTGATGAGTGTTAATTTATTGATTTACATTAGTCACCTAATTTTAGATCAATTACTTCAATACTGTCTTTACCACCATAGATATCATACCAAGGTGTAGCGTATTGTTTTAAAATTTTGTTAAGGTGCTCAACATTTTCACGACCAGTTTGATCTAACCAGCGTTTTAAACCCTCTTTACCGTCTTTAGCATAAGCCGCAACGCCTTCAAACCATGTTGCACGACCACCTAAAATACCACTATATTTAGCGCCATTCTCACCAGCAAAAATTAATTCTTGATGGAACGTTTTTGTTGGTACGCCCGCACTTAAATAGATAAATGGACGAGTTGCCGCATCGCTAGCTTGTTTAAAATAATCGGCAGCTTGTTTTTGAGTATAGACAACTACGTTGTTATCATTAAATCCTTCTACATTTTTAAACAACACGGGTACTTCAACTTTAAGTACATCAATGTAATATTGGTTTTTAGTGAATTCTTTAATGGTGTTAATCACTTTTTGTGGTTTTATTTTGGCAAACTCAGGGCTTTTATCATCGGTCACGACATTATCATAGACAATTGGTTCGACAAATAATGGAATATCGGCAGCTCTGGCTTCTGTACCAACACGTTCTAGAAAGGCATGTTTTTTCTCTAAAATATCTTTAGGATCATCGGGATTATAATAAACTAATACTTTTGCTGCATCAGCCCCTTTTTTCAATAATCGTTGTAGAGAGTCTTCAGGTAAAACATCAGGTAAACGGCCAGGCGTGTTTGCATCATAACCGGTTTTCTCATAAGAAATGATTAATCCCGCATCCTTATTTTTTTTAGCCATACCTTTAAAGCCATATTCTTCATCTAACAAAATTGCACTCACATATTTTGTTAATTCTTGTGAAACAAGTTCTTTAAATTCATAGACCATTTCAACATTATAACGATCTTTACCAACAGCCGCTTCCATCATTTTTACCATTGAACCACGTTGGTCGATTGCTAGTGCCGCAATAACGCCATCTTGGTTTGATAACTGTTGCATGCGAGTGAATTTTCCACGAGAAATACGTTTTATACCCATTTTATAACTCTCCATTTAAAAAGATTTTATGATTGTAGTTTCTTTTCGCGACGATTTATTAATCATTTAGTGCTAGTTTAGATTATATACATAATTTAATAAATTGCAGTTTATTATCATCATTTTATCAGGACAATAAAAGAGCAATATGCACAAGTTAGTTTTAAGCGTTATACAATGTAAATTGGCGTATTATTTGATATTTTTCTTCCAAAAAAATTGTGTTGAGGTATATTAGTACACAATAATAGACTATGTGTAAAATATACTTTACAAGGATAATCATGTCATACGCACAAAACGCGACGCCAACTCGAACCTTAAACAATCAAGACTATAAAACTTTGGCTTTATCAGCACTAGGTGGTGCATTAGAGTTTTATGATTTTATTATATTTGTCTTTTTTTCCATTATTATTAGCCATCTTTTTTTTCCGGATGATATGCCAGCATGGTTAAGTCAAGTGCAAACATTTGGGATTTTTGCGGCAGGCTATTTAATTCGTCCATTTGGTGGCATTGTTATGGCACATTTTGGCGATTTATTTGGTCGCAAACGGATGTTTACGTTAAGCATTCTTTTAATGGCATTACCTACACTATTCATTGGTTGTTTACCGACTTATACTAATATTGGCATTTTAGCGCCTATTTTGTTATTAATTATGCGACTGTGCCAAGGTCTTGCTGTGGGCGGGGAGGTGCCTGGTGCTTGGACGTTTGTTGCCGAGCATGTTCCCAATAATAAAATTGGCTTAGCTTGTGGAATATTAACAAGTGGTTTAAGTTTGGGCATTTTGCTTGGTTCACTGGTTTCAACTGTAATGAATAAAAGCATTTCACCCGAACAAATGAGTGATTGGGGTTGGCGGATTCCATTTATTATTGGCGGGATATTTGGTTTAATCGCCATGTATTTACGTCGTTGGTTGAAAGAAACGCCAATTTTTCTAGAAATACAAAAACGAAAGCAACAAGAATTAGCAAAAAAAATTCCAGTTATAACAGTATTAACTCAGTATTTACCTCAAACTATTTTATCTATGCTACTTACTTGGGTATTATCGGCAGGTATTATGGTTATTATGTTAATGACCCCAATTTTATTGCAAAAGCAGTTTGGATTTTCTGCTATTGATGCATTGCAAGGTAATATACTCGCTATTATTGGACTAATCATGAGTTGCACTTTTTATGGCATGATGATGGATAGATTTGCTATGGGTAAAGTGTTATTTATTGGCTGTCTTATTGCTGTCGCTATAATTTCAATTTTCTATTTTTCATTAGATAACCCGCATCTTTTATTAATCACTTATCCTTTAGCTGGTTTTGGTGTTGGTATTGTTGGCTCGTTTGCTTATTTTATGGTTAAAGTGTTTCCTGCTGAAATTCGTTATAGTGGTGTTTCATTTTCGTTTAATATGGCCTATGCAATTGCCGGAGGATTAACACCTTTATTTATATCGTTCTTTAGCGATTTTGTTAGCAAAATGGCGCCTGCGATTTATGTGGTAGGGCTGTTTGGCTTAGGTGCGTTAATTGGTTTGTATTTATCCATGAAAAATAATAGCCAAAAATATATCGCTAAAGATATTGCTTAATATTCACTTTTCTCAATTTAAAATTAGAGGAACAATAAACACAGTTTTGTTCCTCTTTTTTATCAACTTATCCATTTATTCATCTACTCACGTTAACGGCTTTATTTTATCATTTTTTAATCTAATTTGGCTTGATGGCATTTTTTTATAAAGATTATTTAATAATCCTATTCTTTTGCAAATTTGTGAAATTAATCAAATTTTTAGAAAAAATTTAGTTTAAAATGAAAATCATTACATTTTAAACTTAAAACTTTTCAAGGAGAATATAATGAAAGCTGCTGTTATTAGACAAGAGTGTGATGGGCAAGTTGACATCAAAGATATTTCTCTTCGCCCTTTAGAAGCAGGTGAAGCTTTAGTCGATGTTGAATATTGTGGACTTTGTCATACCGATATTCATGTTGCATCGGGTGATTTTGGTAAAAAACCGGGGCGGGTTATTGGGCATGAGGGTGTGGGGATTGTGACTAAAATTGCACCTGATGTAAAAAGTTTAAAGATAGGCGATCGCGTCAGTATTGCATGGTTTCATGCCGGTTGTGGTACATGTGAATACTGTATTTCGGGTAATGAAACATTTTGTCGCCATGCGCTTAACTCGGGTTATAGTGTCGATGGTGGAATGGCAGAACAATGCATTGTTAAAGCTGATTATGCCGTTAAAGTCCCCGATGGGCTTGATCCTGCTCAAGCCACCAGTGTCACCTGTGCCGGCGTTACCACTTATAAAGGTATTAAAGTTGCAGACACAAAGCCCGGTCAATGGTTAGCCGTGTTTGGCATTGGTGGGTTAGGCACACTTGCTATTGAGTATGGAAAAAAGGTTTTTAATAACAAAGTTGTCGCAATTAGCAATAGTGACAGTCAGTTAGCGTTATGTAAAACATTAGGAGCTGATTTAGTGGTTAATCCGAAAAAGGTTGACGATGTGGGCGCTTATATTAAAGAACATACTGATGGCGGGGTTCATGGTGCGGTGGTGACTTCAGTAACTAAAACAGGCTTTAATCAAGCAATTAATTCTGTGCGTCCATTAGGACGAGTTGTTGCGTTAGGTTTACCTTCCGAAACCATGGACTTAAGCATTCCCAAAACAGTATTAGATGGTATACAAGTATTAGGTTCGCTTGTTGGTACGCGCGAAGATCTGGCGGAAGCATTTCGTTTTAGTGCTGAAGGTAAAGTGGTGCCTATTGTTGAGAAAAGGCCGCTCGAAGATATCAATGAAATGATCGAAGAAATGAAAGCAGGTAAAATTCGCGGTCGTATGGTGGTTGATATGAAAATGAAAAAGAAAAACTAATATTCATTTTACCAATTAATAAAAAAGTTAGTGTTTAGCTAACTTTTTTATAACCTTGATTTTTATGCCTTTCCAATTTTTTAAAATTAATCTTTCTTGTGTTTTATAAATAAATCCCTAATATAAGCCCATTTTGTAGATGTATTTTTATATTCAAGGGAACAGTTATGTCAGAACATAATCTAGAAAGTAAATTAAGAAAAGATCTTGGTTTAGTTTCTGCATTGTCGTTAGTTGTAGGAATGGTATTAGGGGCGGGCGCTTTTATGAAACCACCAGCCGTATTAGCCGTAGCTGGTGATTATAATTATGCGCTGCTAGCTTGGATAATTGGTGGTATTTTTTCTATTTGTGGGGGATTAACGCTGTGTGAATTGGGTGTTATGTTTCCAAAAACAGGTGGCATGCTCGTTTATTTAGAAAAAATCTATGGCCCTAAAATTGCTCATCTTTATGGCTGGATGATAACTGTGTTATTTGCGCCTTCTTTAGTTGGTGCGTTAGTTGGTTATTTTAGTTCAGTTTTTTGTTTGTTATTTAATATAGATGATAGTTATCGTATGGCGGTGAGCGCTGGCGTATTAGGCTTTATTGCATTTATTAATGCAATTGGTGTTAAACAGGCTGGGTATTTACAAACGCTAGCTACAGTTTGTAAATTAATCCCAATATTACTCTTAGCTGTATTTGGATTATGGAAGGGCAATGGTCAAGTTGCCTTATTTGGGGCTAGTGGGCAGGGTATTGAAACTTTTGCACCTTTCGCTGTAGCGATTTTGGCGACCTTGTTTGCTTATGATGGATGGGCACAAGTTGCTTCGGTTGCTGGTGAAATTCATAATCCGGCAAAAGTTTTACCTAAAGCAATTATTTTAGGCATCATATTTTTAGTTATTGTTTATGCTTGTATAAATATAGCACTGTTTAAAATATTTCCAGTTCAAGAAATGGTCACCCTTGGCCATGATGCTTCGGCTGTTGCCTCACAACGAATGTTTGGTCATTTAGGTGGGAATTTAGTGGCAGTAGGTATAATGGTATCAATTTTGGGTGGGATTAATGGGTATATTATGACATTATCTCGTACTATTTTTAGTATGGCTGAACGAGGTACGATTATTGGCGCTCGTTATCTTAGTACACTTGATGAAGCGAGTCGTTCACCAGTTAATGCGATCTCGGTATTAGTGGTGTTTGCCTTTTTATATTCAATCTTGCTTGATGCAGATCGTCTATCCGAGATATCCATGTTTTCAATATGGGTTTTTTATTTGCTGACGTTTATTGGCGTTATTATAGCGCGAAAAAAATATGCAGATATACCGCGTTCTTATAAAGTGATTGCTTATCCGATAGTTCCGATTATGGCGATCATTGGTGCAATTTATGTTATTTATGGCATGTTGGTTTATCAAACGTTTAATGGCATAGCATCAATAGTACTTACTCTACTTGGGTTACCATTATACTATTATTATCATAGCAAGAATAAAAATAGAGAGCTCTCCCTTGGCGAGATGAAAAAATATCGAACAAAAACACAATACCTCATCGCTATAGCAACTGTATTTGTGGTACTGCTGTTAGCAATTTGTGGTTATATCATCAATAAATAATTATTGCATGAGTGCATATTAAACGAACAGGCTATTACTTGATCAACACCGGCAATTGCCGGTTATGTTATTAAAAATGACAATCGTTGAGTTTTCAGTTTTACTGACAGATGTTCATTGTTGTTTTACATATAAGTTGAAATCAGTCCATAAATATTTTGGTCATGATAAATCCCATTTAAGTATTCGGCTTGTTTTAATCTTCCTTCATAACTAAAACCACAACGCTTTGCTACAGCGTTGCTTTTTATATTACTAACAGCACATTTAATAACAAACCGTTTAATAATTTTTTGTGATGCATAGTAGTTGGTAAGCGCTTGGACTGCTTGAGTCATAACACCTTTTCCTTCAGCTCGACTATCAAGCCAATATCCAATATAAGCTGTTTTATTGTTAGCATCGATTTGATTGAAAGACAATATACCGACAGCCCTATCATTTTGTATAATGACATAGGTTTTACTCTGATTTTGTTGATGTTTTAACCAGCACTCTTGTAAAAATTGAGCTGTATCTAACTCGTTTATCACAAATTTAGGCCATGCCATGAATTGGCTAAAATAGTTTCGATTAAAATCAATGACATTATATAGATCTTTAGCATAACTGTTATTAGCAGTTTTTAGTAATATATTGGGATTGACTAAAATACTCTCAGCTTGGCTAGTAGTCATTATTTGTTCCTTATTTCTTATAAATATATTGTCTGTGTCATTATTCTAACCGTCAAACACTCAAGGCAAATATAGCTTATCGATAGTAAAAAAAGCTTATCATGGTGCTTTGTGCATAGCCGAATGTAAGGTAATAATGATTAACTATAAGCGATAAATTATTAGTAAGTCTATAATGCACCCATAAAAAAATACCAGACTATGGTTTAGTCTGGTATAGCTTTTGAATAAAATAAAGCATATTGGTTATGCTTTATCGTTTTTGCTATTTTTAGGTTTTATCGTATAGTTGAAAATAACGAGTAAAGCGAAGATAGCTACAATAATTGCCATTATCACATCTTTATTAAACCATTTTGCCATATTACCGAGGATGATACCGACACCACAAAAATCAACATCAGAAAACGTAGTATTTGAAAAACCAAGTGAACCTAAAACTGGTAATAACATCACAGGTAAGAATGTTACCAATAATCCATTGGCAAATGCACCAAGCATGGCACCACGTCGGCCGCCCATTGCATTACCAAATACTCCAGCGGTTGCCCCACAGAAGAAATGCGGTACAACGCCCGGTAAAATTAATACTAAGTTTAATTGTCCAAGTACAAATAGTCCGACTAATCCACCTAAAAAACTACATAGAAAGCCAATTAATACTGCATTTGGTGCATAAGGAAATACGACAGGGCAGTCTAAAGCGGGTTTAGCATTCGGCACTAATTTTTCAGAAAAACCAGTAAATGCAGGGACAATCTCAGCTAGAATTAAGCGTACACCTTGTAGGATGATAAATACACCTGCGGCAAAAGTAATGGCTTCTATAATGGCATAAACGAGATAGTTATCACCTTTACTTAAAGTCGTTTCGACGTAGTTAGAGCCAGCAAAGATAGCAAGAATTAAATAGATAATCATCATGGTTAATGAGATTGAAATCGAACTGTCACGTAAAAAACTTAGATTTTTAGGTAGATTCATCTCTTCGGTTGAACGAGATCCTTTACCAACTGCCATTCCAAGCCAACCCGCTAAAACGTAACCTAATGTACCAAAGTGACCAAAAGCGACATCATCATTACCGGTTATTTTACGCATTTGCGGTTGTGCGAGTGCAGGGAAAAAGGCCATAATTAAGCCAAGTACTAATGATCCGGTGAAGACTAATTGCCATCCCTCAAACCCCGCTACCGTTAATATAATACTTATCATGCAAGCCATATAAAAAGTATGGTGACCGGTCAAGAAGATGAATTTTAAACGAGTAAAACGCGCAACGATAATATTGGCAACCATACCAAAGGCCATAATTAACGCTGTTGCTGCACCATACTCGTTAAGTGCCATTGAAACAATAGCTTCATTATTTGGAATAATACCCTGTAATTTAAACGCTTGTTCAAACATCATTCCTAATGGGGTAATAGCACTAATGAGTACGGTTGCCCCACCACTTAATACTAAAAAACCTAAAATGGTCTTAATGGTACCTTTGACGGTGTCAGCAAAGGATTTGCGCTGAGCAATAAGCCCAACCATGGCAATAAGTCCAACTAATATTGAAGGTACTTTTAAAATATCAACAATAAACTTTACTATTTCTTGTATCATAGCAAGTCCTCATAATATCATTAATGTTTAGCGAAATGTTCAACGAGTTTTGCTTCTAAATCGTTGATATCGATAATATTATTTAAAATAACTAATTTGTCCGCTGGAATGCCAGAGCTTGCCGCTAAATCCTTGGTCATGACAAATAAATCTGCTTGATCTGGGGTTGCTGAAGCAAGATCCGCATGGGTAACTTCAGCATCAACATTTAATTTTTTCAGAACTTTTTTGATATTCATTTCAACCATAAAACTACTACCAAGGCCTGAACCGCAAACTGCCATAATTTTCATTTTGTTTATCCTTTTATTTTTTATTAAAGTTAATAGTGTTTAACTACAGCCAAAATTTCATCGCGTTGTTGTGCTTGAAAAATTCTCTGCATATCTTTTGATTCGCCAAATAGCGCGGCTAATTGGGTTAACATTTCAATATGACTGGTACTATCACTCGCGGCTAATAAAGTAATTAAATAGACGGGATCATTTTCTTGCGAATTAAAATTAACGCCTTGTTTAACTAATAGCATAGATAGACCTAATTGATTCACCCCTTGCTCTGGTCTAGCATGTGGCATGGCAATACCTGGTGCTAAAACATAGTAAGGTCCAATGGATTGGTGTAGTTGAAAAATAGCTTGGATATAACTAGGTGAAATGGCATTACTTTCTAATAATGGCTTAGCACAAAGTTGTATTGCTTCTTTCCAATCATCAACGGAATCGACAATATTAACTGTCTGGTTAGTTAACCATTTATCTAACATTTTTCCTCCATTAAAATCGATACCTTAAGTATTTTTTTACAAACTAACATATTGGGAAATAATAAAAATTAAAAAATAATAGAAATGTGATAGCGCTATCAAAGTTAATTAAAATTTATCTGTTTTGTGATACAGATAACATTTTTAGTGAATAGATAAAAAAATATTTTTTAGATTACGAATATTATATCGATAATAATGATTGGAAAACAGATTTAAACAATCTCCCTCTTGATTGATAACCATATTTAAATTCATTTCACAGTTTTCAAATAAATAACCAGTAAATAATAAGGCTAACGTTAATAATTACTAAATGTGACATAAATCAAACTATTAAAAATTGGGTATGTTTAATTTTTGAGATTAAGATTTCTTCTTCATCCTAGGGCACGATATTATGTAAAAATAAGTAATCGTGTTATTTTTTCGCTAAATTAAAATAAGTTTATTGCTATAAAAAACAGATAATTAAAGTTTTTAAGCTTGTTTTTTGATTTATATGATATAGTGTTAATTGTTAAGAATTTGTTAAGTTGAGATATTGTAATGAGTAAAAAAGTTGCTGTAATCGGTGATGATACTACAACTGGTGGTAAAGTTATTTCGTCATCAGTTCTAGGTTTTAACCGCCTCGATGCTATAGCATGTTTAGGCGATTATGCTTCATGTCCTAAGTGTAACGGTTCTGGGAAAATTATTGAGGCGACCGATAAACTAATCATTGATGGCAAGCCAGCTGCTTATGATGGGTGTATTATTGCTTGTGGTTGCCGGCCTATAGGTGTTAATCGAATTATTGCAACCAAAAGTCTGATATTTGTTGATGTGGCAACCCCCAATTATACAAATAACTCAAAACCTATTAATAATACATTCTCAACAATCGCGCAAACTGATATTCCCACACAAATTAATTCATTAGTAGCATCAAATGAGGATAAAACAAAGATTCGTCTTGACGCTCAAAATTTACTTGATTGTGCGCATGAAGTTTGTGAAAAACACCTTTACCATGACAATATAAAACAAGATTTTATTGATGATATTGATAATTTCGCCACGCACATTGTAAATCAAGTCGAAAGCGGAGCGATGAGTTATGAACAAGGCTCAAAAGCGATAAAATCTGAAGAAAAGAGTTTATGGGATCAAAGCCTGTACTGGCTAGATCGGGGACTAAGTGTTTTAGGCGGTGCAGGCTTGATAATGACAGGGATTGCAATGTGCACAACTGGTGTGGGTTGTATACTTGGCACATATGTTGCCGCGCATGGTGTTAATAGTATTCAAGAAGGGGTTACCGGCGAGGATGGTTTTTTAAAATCTGCGTATCAAGATGCGGCGGAAGGATTAGGAATGTCTAAAGAGACAGGTTCTTTGGCTTATGATTTAGTTGATATAGGTATATCTGTACATGGTAAACTTAAATTAGTTCCTAAAATTGATAAAAGTTTTGCAATCAATAAATACAATCGTGTTAATTCAACGAAATTCAAATTATTTCATTATGGTAGAAAGGATTTGATACAAGCCTATAGACAGATGAATAAATGGTTGTTAGGTTCTGAAATATTGAGTGATGTTATATCATTATATAAAATTTATGAAGAGGCTGAAAATATATTAGTTAAAGACAATGAAAGTAGTGAGACAAATCTATATATTTCAAAACCAGAACAGATTGATAATATAGAGAAAATTGTAGATAGTTGTGCAATAGTAATACGTATTACAGGTAATGAATCTGATGCAGATGATCAACCTAATTACTCGCTGTGCACGCGCTTAGATGGTACTACATATCGGCAATATTTTGATGGCCATATTGAATAAAAGGAATAACAAAGATGATTATATTGATTTACATTGCGTATTACTTTATTTCAATTATACCTATTATTATTGCTTATCGTTTTAGAAAATATACAGTAAGTGATTATCACTATAACAAACGTTTGAAATGGCAAAGGCGTATTATGTTGGTTTTCCATTATATTGCTCTGCTTATTCAAGTTATAATTGCATGTAAACTTGAACGTATCGTTCGTTCTAATCCAGATTATGGTCCTCTTTTATTATCAGCATGTATATTTCTAATTATTTATAACTTTTTTTCAATATCCTGGTTAGAAAGCCCAAAAGAGTATTTAAAAAAGAAAAAAAAATGGAAATAATAATGAATTTAGTGAAGTGAGCTTTTCACCATTAACGACTAGAAAAATAACATAGATGATTATATTGATTTACATTGCGTATTACTTTTTCTCAATTTTGCCTATTATTACTTATCGTTTTCGAAAATATACAATAAGTGATTATCACTATAACAAACGTTTGAAATGGCAAAGGCGTATCATGTTGGTTTTTAATTATGTTGCTTCAGTTGCTCAAATTATAATTGCATGTGAACTTGAGCGTATTGTTCGTTCTAATCAAGATTATGGTCCTCTTTTATTATCAGCATGTATATTTCTAATTATTTATCCTTTTCCAATATCCTGGTTAGAAAGCCCGAAAGAGTATAAAAAAAAGAAAAAATGGAAATAATAATGAATTTAGTGAAGTAAGCTTTCCACCATTAACGACTGTCGCATTACCTTACAAAAAATTGGATAATATATAGCGACGTTGATATCAAATAAATTAAATAAGAACAATGAGTTGGTTGAGCCAAAATTATCTCCATAAGTACCAGTGATTTAATCAAGAGTAAGTTTATAGTTGTTTGTGTTAAATAAGAGAATATAAGAAGAAATTTTTATTTTTAAAATGCTGATAGCAAAAAGCCTACTCAATGAGCAGGCTTTTTTATTTAAAATTGGTCGGCGAGAGAGGATTCGAACCTCCGACCCACTGGTCCCAAACCAGTTGCGCTACCAAGCTGCGCTACTCGCCGTTAGGATGCGCATAATACTTTGCTAACCATAAACTGTCAATAGTTACATTAAAAAATTATGCGCTTTGCTTAATTATATAGAGAAAGGTGCTGGTGTTTTGCCAATACGTTGATAAAATTCGGTAACAAATTCTTCATAACGTTTGTTAGCAACTGCTTCTCGAATCTCTGCCATTAAGCGTTGATAATAGCGTAAATTGTGAATAGTATTTAAACGAGCGCCTAGAATCTCACCACATTTATCTAAATGATGAAGATAAGATTTGGTGTAATTTTTACAGGTGTAACAATCACAATGTGGATCAAGTGGTGTTGTGTCATCTTTATATTTAGCATTACGGATTTTTATCACACCATCAGTCACAAATAGATGACCATTACGGGCATTACGTGTTGGCATGACGCAATCGAACATATCAATACCACGGCGAACGCCTTCAACTAAATCTTCTGGTTTACCCACACCCATTAAATAGCGAGGTTTATCAGCAGGTAATTGTGGACAAGTCCCTTCTAAAATTCGATGCATGTCGGCTTTTGGCTCGCCAACAGCTAATCCGCCAACAGCATACCCATCAAAACCAATTTCGGTTAATCCTTTAATTGAAATGTCTCGTAATTCTTGATGGATGCCACCTTGGACAATACCAAACAAGGCATTTTTATTACCGAGTTCATCAAAGCGTTGACGACTCCGTTTTGCCCAGCGTAAAGACATTTCCATCGATTTTTTGACATAGTCCCACTCTGCTGGAAAAGGGGCACATTCATCAAAGATCATGACAATATCTGAACCAAGATCATATTGGATTTCCATCGAAATTTCTGGCGAAAGAAAAATAGAATCGCCATTAATTGGATTGCGAAAATAGACACCTTCTTCTTTAATTTTACGGATATCACCAAGGCTAAATACTTGAAATCCGCCTGAGTCGGTTAGAATCGGACCTGGCCACTGCATAAAATCATGTAAATCACCATGTTTACGCATAATTGCTTGTCCCGGTCTTAACCATAAATGGAAAGTATTTCCCAATAGGATTTGTGCGCCGGTTGCAGCGACTTCTTCGGGAGTCATACCTTTGACGGTACCATAAGTACCCACCGGCATAAATGCTGGTGTTTCAACTGTATATTCAACGCCACGGCGATCGAACTTCATTCGTCCACGACGCGCTAAGCCGTCGGTATTATCTAATTCAAATTTCATTTTTTTGTTAACCTCTTGCGACCAAATAAACAGTTTGGCGCGAATTATTGATATAATACGTCATTGTATTATGATTTTTCGGCGCCTAGTTTAGCGTGGCTGACCGTATTAGACAATATTTAGAAGGTTTTTGACGTTTGTGAAAAGTTTTTTGTCGTTATTTTGGCTCGTTTATGTATTGCTATTTTGTTTGGTAGGTTGTCAAAGTCACAATAAAAGTACCTTAAAATTAATTTCTGCTGATGTAGCGAGTCGGTTATCGCCTTCTGATATTATGGCAATGAGCCAGCTTGCTTGTATGGAAATGGATGAAAAAGCAGTAATTCCTGCTAGTTATCATAAAATGAGCCAACGATTAAATAGAGTCGCCTTAACATTACCACAAACGATTAATCATATTAAATTAAATTATAAAGTCTATCTTGATACTGAGCCAAATGCATGGTCCACAGCCAATGGTTGTATTCGCATAAATAGTGGTTTAATAAAACTATTAAATGATGCTGAATTACAAGCAGTTATTGCTCATGAACAGGCTCATATTGCTTTACAACATTTTGTTAGTTCGTTTCAACAAGCTTCTTACATCGAACTTGCTGACAAAGTGAATGAAATTGTTATCTTCCAAAAAGAAGCTGTTGCTCAGCAACATGAAATAGAGGCAGATAATTATGCTTTTGACTTATTAGTTAACCAAAACATTGATCCTATTGGTTTAGTTGGTATGTTATCTAAAATGCCTATTCATGCTGTAAAAGATCCAGCTTCACATCCTTCAACTTTAAAGCGTATCAATAATATTTTAGATAAGATGAGTGGCAAGTAACTTTGACAACTTGTTTAGTTAAAAAAGACCTGCCTAATTTTGATATTCAATCGGCAATAGGTAAAAGATTGAAATAATCGTAACTGTTATTGTTGATTTTGTTTAGTAATGAACATAGCATCGCCATAACTAAAAAAACGATATTGTTGTTTGACAGCTTCTTGATAAGCATTCATTGTATTTTGATAACCAGCAAACGCAGAAACCAGCATAATTAATGTTGATTCAGGTAAGTGAAAATTAGTAATTAAGCTATCGATAACATTAAAGTGATAACCAGGATAGATAAATATTTGAGTGTCATTAAAAAATGGTGCAATCTTACCAGTTTTTTGTGCCGCGCTTTCCAGTGCTCTAACCGAGGTTGTTCCAACTGCTATGACTTTATTGCCTCTTGCTTTGCATGCTAAAACAGCGTCAACTACTGATTGCGGGACTTGTGCATACTCAGCGTGCATCACATGTGATTCTATATTTTCTACTCTGACGGGTTGGAATGTGCCGGCACCAACATGTAAGGTTACAAAAGCCATCTCAATACCTTTTTGTTTTAATTTTTCTAATAAAGGTTGATCAAAATGCAATCCGGCAGTCGGGGCGGCAACCGCTCCCGGTATTTTACTGTAAACGGTTTGATAAACTTCACGATCATGGCTGTCATCGGGCCTATCTATATAAGGCGGTAATGGGATATGGCCAATTTTATTTAAGATTGCCAGCACATCATCAGGAAATTGTAGTTCAAATAAACTATCGTGCCGAGCGAGCATAATTACATTAACCGATGCATCTTCGCCTAATATTAATTCAGCGCCTTCTTTAGGTGATTTTGATGCTTTTATGTGGGCTAGCGCGCGATGATTATCTAACAATCGTTCAATTAAGATCTCAATTTTACCACCAGAGGCTTTTTTACCATAAACCCGAGCAGGAATTACTCGAGTATTATTAAAAACCAGTAAATCGCCAGGATTGATTTTATCGATAATATCGGAAAAGACGCCATGTTCTATCTGACCTGTTGCACCATCAAGTGATAACAGACGGCATGCACTTCTTGTTTCTGACGGGTGCTTGGCTATAAGTTCTTTGGGAAGAGTGAAGTCAAAATCAGATAATTGCATATTTATATACCTCAAAAAAATGACCCAATAGTCTAAGCTTCCTGATATAGGTAAGCAAGTAATTCTTTTTTCTAGTATAAAACAAGCAATTATTTATTGATTATTACGCAAGTTAGTTTAAAATTTTTGGAATCTAACTAAAAATTAGATAAAAGTTGATTATTAATAATATAAGGAAAGGAAAAAGAGTATGAAGAAACATCAAAAAACATTATTAGTTACGCTACCTTTGGTTGCAGCAATGTCTTTAGTCGGTTGTAACATCAACCCAAATGATGCAGTTAATTTGGGGATGAAAGGTCTTAAAGCGGTAACTTTAAGTGATAATGATGTTAAGCAATTAAGTCAAGAAGCTTGTGCTCAAATGGATGCTCAATCAAAAATTGCACCGGCTAATAGTACTTATACTAAACGACTCAATAAAATTGCTAAAGCGCTTGGTAATAATGTTGAGGGTACACCAGTTAATTATAAAGTTTATTTAACTAAAGATGTTAATGCGTGGGCAATGGCAAATGGTTGTGTGCGTGTATATAGCGGTCTGATGGACTTGATGAACGATAATGAAGTTGAAGGTGTACTCGGTCATGAATTAGGTCACGTTGCTTTAGGTCATAGCAAAAAAGCAATGCAAGTGGCTTATACTACTGAAATTGCTCGTGATGCTGCTGCGGCATCAGGAAACAGTGTAGTTTCATCAATTTCTCAATCACAATTAGGTGATTTAGCTGCAAAAGTTATCAATTCACAATTTTCACAAAAACAAGAAACCGCTGCAGATGACTACTCGTTCGATTTCTTAGTGAAAAGAAAGATTAATCCAGCAGGACTTGCTACTGCATTTGATAAATTAGCAGCTCAAGGTGATAGTTCTTCAATTTTAAGTACACACCCATCGTCAAAAGATCGTGCAGAAAATATTCGTGCAAAACTTGCTGGAATCAAAAAATAAATTTGATTCATTTTTCGGTTAAAGCGCTTTTGATAGCGCTTTTTTTATAATACGTTGAGTTAAAAACTCAACTTTAGCGTCTTTTTTAACAAAATCTGCTGATAGTGATTACCCTATATCATCATGCTATTTTAGATGTTCTTTTAGCAACTAATTCAAACAATTAGAATGTTAGTCTTCGCGGCAAGCTGATTTATTGGCGTTAGCATAAATTGGCAGTGAATATTGGCATCATTTCTTAAATAATCTTGTTGAGCAAGTATCAGTACAGCTGGTGTAACGAGATTTGAGACAATAAGTTTAAACCGTAATAGATAAATTTAGTTAGTGATAATTTGTGTCGATTAAAATTTATTAATAAACGATTTTAAGTTAATTAAATATAATTGTAGTGTTTTTGTTTAACCCCTCTAATTCTCAAGCAGCAAAAAGAGGGGGGGGAGAATCCTAAAGTAGATAATTTTGTTTATTGTTTATAACTAGATAAGAATTTAGCAAATCGTCCAATAGCATCTTCAAGCTGACCAGTATGAGGTAAAGCCACAATTCTAACATGATCGGGTTTATGCCAGTTAAATCCAGTTCCTTGTACTAACAATACTTTTTCTTGCAATAAAAAGTCTAACACTAATTTTTGATCATTATGGATATTGAATTTTTGTTGATCAAGTTTTGGAAATAAGTATAAAGCGCCTTGTGGTTTAGTACACGAAACACCGGGTATATCATTAAGTAAACGCCATGCCAACATGCACTGGTCATAAAGTCGACCACCCGGAACAATAAATTCATTAATACTTTGGTAGCCGCCAAGCGCACCTTGAATAGCGTGTTGTAATGGTACATTAGCACATAGTCGCATTGAAGCGAGCATATTTAAGCCTTCAATATAGCCTTTTACATGTTGTTTAGGACCACAAAGTGCCATCCAACCTTGTCTAAAGCCTGCAACACGGTAAGTTTTTGATAAGCCGCTCATGGTGACAACAAATAAATCAGGGGCTAATGCAGCAATAGAATAATGGACTGCATCATCATATAAAATTTTGTCATAAATTTCGTCAGCAAAAATAATCAAATTATTTTGACGGGCAATTTCGGCAATTTCTAGTAATACTCCTTTGCTATAAACCGCACCTGTTGGATTATTTGGATTGATGATAACAATCCCTTTTGTTTTTGGCGTGATTTTTCGTTTGATATCTTCTAAATCGGGTGACCAATTGGCCTCTTCATCGCATAAATAGTGAATGGCATTTCCGCCAGATAGACTAATTGCAGCTGTCCATAATGGGTAATCTGGCATAGGTACTAGCACTTCATCGCCACTATTTAGTAAGGCTTGCATCGATTGTACGATTAATTCTGATACACCATTACCAATATAGATATCCTCAACATCAATGTTTGAAACCCCTCTTGCTTGATAATGTTGCATAACTGCTTTACGGGCTGAGTAAAGACCTTTGGAATCACAATATCCTTGCGAAGTTGGTAGATTACGAATTACATCAACAAGGAGTTCATCAGGCGCATTAAAACCAAATGGGGCGGGATTTCCAATATTGAGTTTAAGAATCGTTTGTCCTTCTTCTTCTAGACGTTTGGCATGATCGAGAATAGGTCCTCTAATATCATAACAAACATGATCCAATTTATTTGATTTTTGAAAATTTACCATATTGCAGCCCTTTCAATTTGTTGTAATCGTCTTTATTATTTCTAAAAAAAACAATCTACTCCTATTTCGATAATTTTTGAAGATGTTATTATAATCAACGCTATAAATATTTTTTAACTGTGTAAAAATTGTGCTGGAGAGTGTTATGAAAACCATTTTAACGGTTATAGGTAAAGATCAAACAGGGATTATTGCAGGTATTAGTCAAAAGCTTTATGAATTGGATATTAATATTTTAGATGTAAGCCAAACTATTATGGATGAATACTTTACCATGATTATGTTGTTAGATTTATCTAAAATCAAAGTGAGCTTTGATGAGGTAAAAACGGCATTAATTCAATCGGGTGAAAAACTGAAAGTTAAAGTCAATATTCAACGTGAAGAAATCTTTGATGCTATGCATCGCCTATAATCTAAATTTGATACTCATTACTGAAGGATAATACTAATGGAAACAAAACAGATCCTCGAAACCATTAAAATGATAGAGGAAGAGAAGCTTGACATCCGCACAATAACCATGGGTATTTCCCTACTAGATTGCATTGATAGTGATGGTGAAAAAGCGCGTCAAAAGATCTTTGAAAAAATTACTTGTCTTGCCAAAAATTTAGTTAAAGTTGGCGATGAGATCACTTCAGAATTTGGTATTCCTATTATCAATAAACGCATCTCTGTTACACCTATATCGTTAATTGCAGGTGCAAGTGACGATAAAGATTATGTTGAGTTTGCAAAAACGCTTGATGCGGCAGCTAAAGCTGTTGGGGTTAACTTTATTGGTGGATTTTCGGCTTTAGTGCAAAAAGGTTACCATAAAGGCGATGAAATTTTAATTAACTCCATTCCGCAAGCATTAGCTCAAACAGAACGTGTATGTTCATCGGTTAATGTCGGCTCAACTCAAACTGGTATCAATATGGATGCAGTTAAGCAGATGGGGCAAATTATCAAACAAGCAGCTAGTTTAACTGCAAATAATAGCAGTATGGCTTGTGCAAAATTAGTGGTTTTTGCTAATGCGGTTGAAGATAACCCATTTATGGCAGGGGCTTTTCATGGCGTTGGTGAGGCTGACTGTGTTATTAATGTTGGCGTCAGTGGCCCAGGTGTGGTTAAACGCGCACTGGAAAAAGTAAAAGGCCAATCTTTTGATGTCGTTGCCGAAACGATTAAAAAAACCGCTTTTAAAATTACCCGCATGGGGCAACTTGTTGGTAAAGAAGCTTCTGAGCGTTTAGGCGTAAAATTTGGGATTGTTGATTTATCATTAGCACCAACGCCTGCTATTGGTGATTCTGTTGCTCATATCTTAGAAGAAATGGGATTGGAAGTTGTTGGTACACATGGCACTACAGCAGCACTCGCTATGCTTAATGATGCTGTTAAAAAAGGCGGTGTTATGGCTTGTGGTCATGTGGGTGGTTTAAGTGGTGCATTTATTCCGGTTTCTGAAGATGCTGGTATGATAGATGCAGTTAATAATGGCGCACTGAATTTAGAAAAACTCGAGGCAATGACGTGTGTTTGTTCGGTAGGACTTGATATGATTGCGATTCCAGGCGACACGCCTGCCGAAACTATTTCGGCAATCATTGCTGATGAGGCTGCAATTGGTGTTATCAACCATAAAACGACTGCTGTCAGAATTATTCCTGCTGTTGGGTTAAAGGTTGGCGATAATATCGAATTTGGTGGTTTACTTGGTCATGCTCCCGTTATGCCGGTTAATAAATATAGTTCATGCGATTTTATTAATCGTGGCGGCCGTATTCCTGCGCCAATTCACTCCTTCAAAAACTAAGCGATTATTTTGTGATGCCTTGTATATCGAAAAAGACAAGGTATCACATAACATTCTGTCTATTATTTCTATCTGATAATCTAAAACGCGATTTTCTTGTTCTTCTTTTTTATGGTTACCCCTATGACGAGCAATCACATGGATACTATTTGGTAACAAATCAATTAGCCTTATTTTTTCTTCTCTAAAATTAACTATATAAAAAATAAGTTGATTTAATTTAGGTGGTAACCAGTAAAGCCTGCGTTTGGCAATTTGCTTCACAATATGTAGGATAAGATGGGAGATAAATCTAACCACCAACTATTTTTTGAAAATTTCATTGTGTTAGATGAACGCGACGACAATGCCGATCAATTTTTTGATTTTACGTTTCCTATTTTAAAACTAGAAAGCTATGGGTAAGACTCCTTTTTACTCGCTATTAAGCAACGAGAATCGTTATATTCAACCGTACTACTGACTGAACCTATGTTGTGGCTATGCCACATACCGATATCGAATATGTGATTAAACCTTTTATTTTTTAGCCAGGTTAAAGCGCCGATTGAATGGTGTAAAATGGCAAATAATATCCGTTCAATTGCTCATCATAGGGAGAAAGATTTCAATTTTCAAATTGGTAAAAACAATGATGGTACTTTTATAAAGAAGTTTTAGGAAATACATGCATTTCAGTATAAAAATAAAGTTAACTAATAAAACGGCTAATTTTACGTTAAATGCTTTCGTTTAGTGATAATGAATAATCAATTGTTTACAGACTCAAAAAGTTTATAATCAGCATAAAGGTATGGTTGTTAAACAAACAAATAGAATGGTGTGTATGAAAAGATTTTTAATTATTATTACAGCATGCTTTGTATTAAACATATCATTTAATCAAGTATTAAGTGCACCTCAATCAGATAAAACTTTTATTCTTTGCTCCGATAAAGCATTGCCATCCATTCAAGTATCTGAGCAAAAAATTTTTTCAATGTGAATTTTAATAAAATAAAAACAGATAAAACAGAAAAAACACAGCAATCTAATGAAAGACAGATCGTGCTTTATAGTAATGATGTAGATAATGCTCGGATTTTTATTATGTATGAAGTTGTCAATAATGAACAAGATGCGATGACAGTTTTTTTAACGCAATTAAAACTACGAGGTAATGAAAATCCGGAAATTAAATCTTACAAAAATGTGAAATATGTTGAAAGTATTGATTCCAAAATAAATGGGCGCTATATCTATACTCAACAATTTGACCAAGCAAAAGGCTTTGTTGTAATAAAGGCTTTAATGTATCACATTGATGCAAAAAATAGTGATTTTTACCAAACAATAAATCCAATTCAAACCACCAAGCTAATAGATGAATTAATCAAATTTTCTAAACCATAACAAAAAAGGATAGCAAATCAGCAAGTAAGTAAAGTCGTAGTAAAATTTTATTATTTTATTGTGTTTTTACTTAGCTCATGAAGGAAACAAAATGAAAAAAGTTATAATCAGTTTTATATCAATATTATTGTTTGGTTGTGGGACCTTAGAAAGTAATTATCAACCTAGCAATTATGGTCCGATGTTAACGGTAATTAATCAAAAATTACCAACTTATGATTTACCCAAAAAATTAGATTTCCACAATAAAACCTATTATATATATAATCAAAGTCGTGATAGTGGTTCAGGTAATCCTAATGATAAGCGTGCAATTATGTACATGCAAGATCCTAAATCAGCAACCTATTATGAAGATTATTTCATCATTATGGATGATATTGTTGCCAATGCTCAAGATGCTCAAAAACTCTTTAAATTGCAAATCGCAATGCGTTCATCTGATCCGAAAGTCACTCAAGAAGGTAACGTTTATTATGCCGTAGGAACTGATGCAAAAAATGGTATAGGTTATTTAATTGTCAGTACTTATGATGAATCAACCCATCTGGCTCGTAATCGTTTTTATCTCATTCTACTTAATGAAAAAAATGACCATTTAGTAAAATATATGCAAACCCATACTAAACAAATAGTAGAAGAGATATTGAAATTAGGACGTAAATAGTTAATTTACCAGTCTAATACTGATAACATCAATGACAAGAATAGCAGCGTTAGTTGCGTTAATCGTTATGCACTGCTAGTATTGCAAAATTTCGATATAACAATGGTGATTATGCGTAACACATTTTCTGAAAGTTACTTTCAACGTTTTAGCGGAATTGCGCGGTTATATGGTGAATCTGCATTGGCTTCTTTTGCTCGTGCCCATATCTGCGTGATAGGCATAGGTGGGGTAGGTTCTTGGGTAGCTGAATCACTAGCGCGTAGTGGTGTGGGTCAAATTACATTGATTGATATGGATGATGTTTGTGTCACCAATACCAATCGTCAAATTCATGCCTTAACAACAACTATCGGCAAAGCCAAAACAGCGGTTATGGCTGATAGAATTTTGCAGATCAATCCTGAATGCATTGTTAATGAGATCGATGATTTTATTAATGTTGATAATGTTAGCGACTATTTAGGCAGCAAACAGTTACCACGTTATGATTATATCATTGATGCAATTGATAGTGTCCGTGATAAAGCTGCGGTATTGGCATATTGTAAACGGCAGAAGTTAAAGGTGATCACGATTGGTGGGGCTGGCGGTCAAAAAGATCCTACCCAAATTAGGATCGTTGATTTAGCCAAAACGATTCAAGATCCATTAGCGGCTAAGTTACGCGAACGCTTAAAAAACGATTATAAACTCAATAAAGACAGTAAAGGTAAATATTCAATTCCTTGCGTTTTCTCAACCGAACAACTCACTTATCCAGCTAAAAATGGTCAAATTTGCTTTACCAAAAGTGATGCCGATGGCGCGAAAAAAATGGATTGTGCATCGGGTTTTGGGGCAATTACAACCGTTACAGCAACCTTTGGTTTTGTTGCAGTTAGTTATGTGTTAAATAAATTGTCTAAAATATAACGATACACCCCTCTATATTATTAATATTAAACATTAATTGTTAACTCATGACCATTTTTGTCTAAAAATGGTTTTTTATCAAAAAAATAACCGATATTTGTTGTTATTTATTCTGTTAATCACTTTCATTTTGTCTGCTATATTTATTTTTTGTGCAATATTATTGTATAAAGTAAAAAACTGATTTAGGATAACGACAATTTCGTTTAGTTGTTATGCTGAAGCATTTAAAATTCAAGGAAGAAGCCAAACGATCCAGATTTATTTTTTTAATTTCAAGGAGAAATCTATGGCAGTAACCAACATGAATGAGTTAAATGAGTTAATGGCCCGTGTTAAAAAAGCACAGGAAACTTATTCAACTTATACTCAAGAGCAAGTCGACAAAATCTTCGTCGCAGCCGCGACAGCAGCTGCAGCAGCTAGAATCCCACTAGCCCAACAAGCTGTAGAAGAATCAGGCATGGGAATAGTAGAAGATAAAGTCATTAAAAATTTATTTGCTGCTGAGTACATTCTAAATAAATACCGACATGATAAAACATGTGGTGTTGTTGCAGAAAATGAACCATACGGAACAATAACTTTAGCTGAACCTTTAGGTATTATTTGTGGTATCGTTCCAACAACCAACCCTACTTCTACCGCAATTTTCAAATCTTTAATCAGCTTAAAAACTCGTAACGCCATTGTTTTTTCTCCACATCCTAGAGCTAAAAAATCAACTATTGAAGCTGCTCGAATAGTCTTAAATGCTGCAATTAAAGCTGGTGCACCGAAAGATATTATTGGCTGGATTGATGAACCTTCTATTGAATTATCGAATGCATTAATGCATCACGATGATGTTGCTGCTATTTTGGCAACCGGTGGTCCAGGTATGGTTAAAGCGGCTTACAGCTCAGGTAAACCAGCACTAGGTGTTGGGGCAGGTAATACGCCAGTTATTATTGATGAAACGGCTGATTTAAAACGTGCTGTTGCCTCTGTACTTATGTCTAAAACGTTTGATAACGGCATGATCTGTGCATCTGAACAAGCGATTGTTGTTGTTGATTCTGTGTACGATGAAGTTAAACGTTTATTAACACAATATGGTGCATATGTTTTAAATGCTAAAGAAACTAAAGCCGTTCAAGGCATTATTTTAAATGATAAGGGTGCTTTAAATGCTAACATTGTTGGTCAACCAGCAACCAAGATTGCTGAAATGGCTGGCTTTAAAGCCCCGGCAGGTGCAAAAGTCCTTGTCGGTGAAGTGACTAAAGTTGATTTGTCAGAACCTTTTGCGCATGAAAAACTTTCACCAACATTGGCTATGTTCAAAGCAAAAGATTTTAATGAAGCTGTCGAAAAAGCCGAAAAATTAGTTGAAATGGGTGGTATGGGTCATACCTCTGTTCTTTATACTGATCAAGATAGTAATCGTGAGCGAATTGCTTATTTTGGCAGCAAAATGAAAACGTGTCGTATCTTAATTAACCAACCAGCTGCACATGGTGGTATTGGTGATTTATATAACTTTGATTTAGCGCCATCTTTAACATTGGGTTGTGGTTCTTGGGGTGGTAACTCGGTATCTGAAAATGTTGGACCGAAACACTTACTTAATAAGAAAACCATCGCTAAGAGAGCAGAAAATATGTTATGGCATAAATTACCAAGTTCTATCTATTTTAAACGTGGCTCACTACCTGTTGCTTTAAATGAAATAATTGAGCAAGGAGCAAAACGCGTCTTTTTAGTTACTGATAAATTTTTATTTAATAACGGTTATTCAAAACAAATTACTGATCAATTAGAAGCACAAGGCGTAATTTGCGAAACCTTCTTTGATGTTGAAGCTGATCCAACGTTAAGTATTGTTCGTAAAGGAACACAATCAATGACAGACTTCCAACCCGATACTGTTATTGCTTTGGGTGGTGGTTCGCCAATGGATGCGGCTAAAATCATGTGGGTACTTTATGAACACCCAGAAACAAAATTTGATGAATTAGCGTTGCGTTTTATGGATATTCGTAAACGTACTTGTCACTTCCCTAACATGGGTAAAAAAGCTAAATTAATTTGTGTAGCAACTACATCGGGTACGGGTTCTGAAGTAACACCATTTGCCGTGGTAACAGATGATGCAACTGGTCAAAAATATCCATTAGCCGATTATGCCATTACGCCTAACATGGCAATTGTTGATGCTAATTTAGTAATGAATATGCCAAAATCACTTTGTGCTGCGGGTGGTTATGATGCAGTAACTCATGCTTTAGAAGCTTATGTGTCTATCATGGCGAGTGAGTTTTCTGATGGTCAAGCATTACAAGCATTAAGTTTGTTAAAAACTTATTTACCTGCAAGTTATAAAGATGGTGCGAAAAACCCTGTTGCGCGAGAAAAAGTGCATAGTGCGGCAACATTAGCGGGTGTCGCTTTTGCTCAAGCATTTTTAGGTGTTTGTCACTCAATGGCGCATAAAATTGGCGCTGCTTTCCATATTCCTCATGGTTTTGCTAATGCAATGCTTATTAGTAATGTAGTGCGATTTAATGCAACCGATAAACCAACTAAACAAGGTACGTTTAGCCAATACGGTTATCCTAAAGCGGTAAGTCGTTATGCAGAAATTGCAGACCATTTAGGATTAACATCCGCAAGTGATAAAGATGAGAAGAAAGTTGAAAAACTGATCGCTTGGCTAGATCAACTTAGAATAGAGCTTGATATACCGTTTTCTATTAAAGAATTTGGTGTAGATGAAAAAGCATTTTTAGCGCAAGTTGATCAACTTGCTGTGGATGCCTTTGATGACCAATGTACTGGAGCAAACCCGCGTTATCCTCTAATTGCTGAATTAAAACAAATTCTACTTGATACTTATTATGGACGTCCATATCAAGATAAAGGTGACATCAGCGAGGATGTTGCAATGCATACTGCCGCTAAAGGTGTAGCAGTTGAATCAAAGAAAAAAGTCGCTAAGAAGAAATAATTTAAAATATTATTTTTGATTAAATAAAAACCTGAAATAGCTTAAA
Organism: Gilliamella sp. B2838; assembly: GCF_026536185.1. Classification (NCBI taxonomy): domain Bacteria; kingdom Pseudomonadati; phylum Pseudomonadota; class Gammaproteobacteria; order Orbales; family Orbaceae; genus Gilliamella; species Gilliamella sp. B2838. The sequence continues at coordinate 779 of NZ_JAFNOO010000013.1, read as the reverse complement.
TTTCAGGTTTTTTTTATGTTTTTGATTTTTTTTTAAGCAAACAAAATAAAATTTGATTTTTTTGCTTGCAAGCTTAAATGTTCTAGTCCATAATGCGCAGCACTTAGGCCGGCTTAGCTCAGTAGGTAGAGCAACTGACTTGTAATCAGTAGGTCGCCAGTTCGATTCCGGCAGCCGGCACCATTTTCCTAAGTAAACAAAATTATAAAGATTCGGGGTGGGGTTCCCGAGCGGCCAAAGGGAGCAGACTGTAAATCTGCCGTGTCACACTTCGAAGGTTCGAATCCTTCCCCCACCACCACATATCTAATATTAGCAATAGCTAATTGAAGCATTTAGGTAGCCGAGTTTGAACATGCGGGCATCGTATAATGGCTATTACCTCAGCCTTCCAAGCTGATGATGCGGGTTCGATTCCCGCTGCCCGCTCCAATTGCTGATATAGCTCAGTTGGTAGAGCGCACCCTTGGTAAGGGTGAGGTCGGCAGTTCAAATCTGCCTATCAGCACCATTCTTGTTAATCTCCTAAACTTCTAAAAATATCGAATTTGACTGCTTTAAAGCTTGTCACTCGATGGCTTTATCTGTTATCATTCAGAGCTAATTTTAAGTTAGTATTATATTGATATTAAATATGATACTTGGTTAATGTGGTGATTCACCACCGATTTGTATTACATTTGAGGGACGATAAATGTCTAAAGAAAAATTTGAACGTACAAAACCCCACGTTAACGTTGGTACAATCGGCCACGTTGACCATGGTAAAACAACTTTAA
>NZ_JAFNOO010000012.1:25262-95527 GCF_026536185.1 Gilliamella sp. B2838 | reverse complement strand
CTTATTGGGTACAAGTTGAAGGCATAATTAGTCAACAAGCTATAGATAAACTCGCTCAAGGTGTTCAGTTAAAAGAGTTCTATACAGCCCCAGCTATAGCGACTAAGCTGGAAGCGCCGACTAATCTATGGCAACGCGTTCCGCCTATTCGTGAACGTAAAGCTATTCCTACTTCTTGGCTAAGTTTAACTATTACGGAAGGAAAAAATCGTCAAGTTAGAAGAATGTGTGCTGCGGTTGGTTATCCTTGTTTACGTTTAATACGTGTTCAAATTGGCAATTATAATCTATTTACTCAGCATCTGCCGTTAGGTGAATGGCAATCTATCAGCGTAAATGATCTTTAGGCTTAAATAGATCACATTAATAAATACTAAATCATCACTTATTATCATTATTTTATAATAATATAACTCAATAATATTATTCACATTTATTGAATACATTGGGGTTTATTCTAAAATAAGATAAAATGATTATCAGTTATGCTCATGGGACAATTTATTTATGGTTGAACAAAAAAAAGAAGGTTTCTTTGCTCGTTTAAAAAAAGGTCTTTTCAAGACTAAACAAAATATTGGATCGGGTTTTTTAAATTTATTCAAAGGCAAAAAAATTGACGATGAATTATTTGAAGAACTAGAAGAACAACTGATTATTGCAGATGTAGGATTTGATACTACACAAAAATTAATAAGCTCATTAACACAACAAGCCTCAAGAAAAGAGTTAAAAGATGCAGATGCACTTCATGAAATTTTAAAACATGAAATGAAGTCTATTTTAGACGGGGTTGATCAACCGCTTGATATTGAAAGTCATAAACCATTTGTTATTTTAATGGTAGGGGTAAATGGTGTTGGTAAAACAACGACAATTGGTAAATTAGCTCGTCAATTTCAACAACAAGGTAAATCAGTGATGCTTGCTGCAGGCGATACCTTTCGTGCAGCAGCTGTTGAGCAATTACAAGTTTGGGGTGAGCGAAATAATATCCCCGTTATTGCACAGCATGTTAATGCTGATTCTGCCTCAGTTATTTTTGATGCAATACAAGCAGCAAAGGCAAAAAAAATAGATGTCTTAATTGCCGATACAGCAGGTCGTTTACAAAATAAATCACATCTAATGGATGAATTGAAAAAAATAGTTAGAGTGATTAAAAAACAAGATGAGACTGCTCCACATGAAATCATGTTAACAATAGATGCAGGAACAGGCCAAAATGCTATTAGCCAAACTAAATTATTTAATGAAGCTGTTGGTGTAACAGGAATGACATTAACTAAATTAGATGGTACGGCGAAAGGTGGTATTATATTTAGCATTGCTGATCAATTTAATATTCCAATCCGTTACATCGGTGTTGGTGAAAAAATTGAAGATTTAAGACCTTTTGTTGCTGATGATTTTATTAATGCGCTGTTTGAACAAACAGATGAATAGAGAGAACTCATGATCCAATTCCAGCATGTAAGTAAAGTTTACTCGGGTGGAAAGCCCGCCCTTCAAAATATAAACTTTACATTATTATCCGGAGAAATGGCATTTTTAACAGGTCACTCTGGTGCAGGTAAAAGTACTTTGATGCGTTTAATTTGTGGATTAGAAAAAGCTAACGACGGCAAAGTATTATTAAATGGTATCAATGTATCTAGCTTGAAAAAACAAGATATGCCGTTTTTACGTCGCACAATTGGGATGATTTTTCAAGATCACCAATTATTAATGGATCACACCGTTTATGATAATGTGGCTATTCCATTAATTATTTTAGGAAAACCTATCGAAGAAATTCGTAGGCGTGTTTCGGCCGCGCTCGATAAAGTCGGTTTGATAGATAAAATGAAATTCTATCCTATACAGTTATCAGGTGGTGAACAACAGCGCGTGGGAATAGCGCGTGCCATTGTTAATCGTCCAAGCGTCTTATTAGCCGATGAACCAACCGGTAACCTAGATGATAAACTTTCGAAAGATATTTTAAAGCTATTTGAAGAGTTTAACCAAGCAGGTGTCACCGTATTAATGGCAACCCATAATATGGGGCTTATTCGTCGTAAACATCATCGAATACTAAATTTAAATCAAGGGCGTTTAGAGGAATAACATAATGATAAACGCTAACATTAACACTATTAAGTCAAAATCGAAAAATAAAAATAGCTTTTTATCCCGATGGAAAAGACAAATTAGTTATGCATGGCATAACGTATTTAATGATTTTCGTCAGCATATTTTTGCTTCAATATTGACAATTTTTGTCATTGCAATTTCAATAACATTACCAACGATTAGTTATTTGTTGTGGAAAAATGCAAATCAAGCAGCGCATCAATGGTATCCAACTCCAAACTTAACCGTGTATATCAACAAATCACTTACGGCAGAACAAACTAAAGAATTAATTAGTAAATTTAAAACATACCCGGAAGTTGAGAAAATAGATTATCTTTCACGAGATGATACACGAGAAGAATTTAAAACTTGGTCTGGTTTTGCAACAGCACTTGATCTGTTAGATGAAAACCCTTTACCTGCTGTTGCTATTATTTTTCCTAAAGAAGAGGCTAAGCAAACTAGCATATTACATGGATTACAATCACAAATCTTGAAAATAGAAGGGGTTGATGATGTACAACTTGATGATAGCTGGTTTACGCGATTAATGGCATTGACAGACATGGTAAAATCAATAGTCTGGACAATTTCGATTTTCATGATTATTGCTGTATCACTTGTTATTGGCAATAGTATTAGATTAAGTATCTTTTCCCGTCGACAAACGATTTTGGTGATGCAATTAATTGGTGCTACTGAAGGTTTTATATTAAGACCTTTTTTGTATAATGGGATTTTTATTGGGTTTATCAGTGCAGTACTTGCATTAATATTATCCAAAATATTCATTTGGCAAATTGACTCAATTATTTTGCACGTTTCAACTGTTTTTGGAACAAAATTTACTTTAGAAGGACTGTCATGGGATGAAAGTGTATTAATTATTTTGTTCTCAATAATTATTGGATGGCTTTCAGCCTTGATCGCGACTAAAAAATATTTGAAAGTAATGTACATTACTTAATTACAAAAATAAGATAGTTACTTATTGTTAAAAATTTTATTAAAATGTGAACTAATTGACTTTTTTGTAGTCTAATATAACAGTTAGAATTTAAATTGTTGCATACATAAAATTATGCAACAAAATCAGTTTAAATGAAGGAGGGAATTAAATGAGTACTGATTTAAAAATGCCAGTAAGTGCTTTAATCCCACAAGGCAATATAGAATCATACCTTCGTATGATTAACACCTATCCGATGTTAACAGCAGAAGAAGAAAAATCGTTAGGTGAAAAACTTTATTATCATGATGATGTTGATGCTGCACGACAATTAATCTTATCTCATTTGCGCTTTGTTGCGCATATTGCTCGAGGTTATTCTGGGTATGGTTTACCACAAGCAGATTTGATTCAAGAAGGTAATATTGGATTAATGAAAGCTGTACGTCGTTTTAACCCTGAAATGGGGGTTCGATTAGTTTCTTTTGCTGTACACTGGATAAAAGCTGAAATTCATGAGTATGTGCTTAAAAATTGGCGAATTGTTAAAGTTGCAACCACAAAAGCACAAAGAAAATTATTTTTTAATTTAAGAAAGAATAAACAACGCTTAGGTTGGTTTAATAATGCAGAAGTTGATATGGTGGCAGATGAACTTGGCGTAACACCTAAAGATGTCCTTGAAATGGAATCGCGAATGTCTGCTCAAGATATGTCATTTGATGTAGATAGTGATGACGATGATAATTCTATTGTTGCTCCAGCACTTTATCTAGAAGATAGTAATTCTGATTTCTCAAAATCAATTGAAAATGATAATTGGGAAAATGACGCAACAGATAAATTGCATGATGCTTTATCACAATTGGATGAACGAAGTCAGGATATTATTAAAGCACGTTGGTTAGATTCTGACGATAGTAAATCAACTTTGCAAGTTTTAGCTGATAAGTATAGTGTTTCTGCTGAACGTATTCGTCAACTCGAAAAAAATGCAATGAAAAAATTACGAGTTGCAATCGAAGCATAATTTTTTTTCGTTAATGTTAACTTCCTGAACCTTACTTGTAACAAAGTAAGGTTTTTTTATAACTAAATTTTACTCACTATTGATTTTGCTATTTTATTTTATAAATATTAAACGATAAAAAATTATCGTTTTACTTTAATTTATTATTGTTATTTCTATTTTTATAGGCTAGACTGTGCTCAATCTTTATAAAAAAGGAAATAAATATGAACACAACATTAGCTCGATCAAACTTACGCTTAAATCAATATTGTCGATTTATGGTACTATTAACAACTCTTATTATCATAGTTATGTTGATTGGTGCATTATCGCCACTACTTTATTACTTTTTTAATATTGAAAATATTGGATTAGCATCAGGAGGATATTCTTTTTTTATATCTAACAGTGTTGATGTTGATCCAACTAAACTCGAGTTTTGGCAGGCTTTTTTAGCAACGTTAATTGATACTGTAGAAATCTTTATTTTAATTTATGCATTTTATCAGTTGCGATTACTTTTTTTAAAATACAGTCAATCTGATTTCTTTTCAGAAAGGTCAGCTAATCACTGCTATATTTTTGGTAAAATGTTAGTCATCTGGTCTATTGTTAGTATTTTATCTGAGCCTTTGTTAACTTTAATTTTAAGTTTCAACCAAGCTGAACGTTATTTTTCTTTTTCGTTTACAAGTGATGATATTATGGTATTGTTCCCAGCTATCAGTATTATGGTTATTGGACAAATATTAAAAAAAGCATGCCAACTAGCGGAAGAAAATCAGCAGTTTGTATAGGGGAATTAAACATGCCAATTACTATAAATCTAGATGTAATGCTCGCTAAACGAAAAGTAAAATCTAAAGATTTAGCTATGGCTATCGGTATTACGGAACAAAATTTATCTTTGCTTAAACAAGGTAAAGTGAAAGGTTTTAGATTAGCCACACTTGAGGCAATCTGTGAATATTTAGATTGCCAACCTGGTGATATTTTGGAATATATTAACGATACTAATGATAATGCTTAGTGACTTATTGCTAGCATAGCGGCGGCTTCTGCATGAATTAAGGCTGTATCAAAAAAAGGGATATTTCGATCTGATTGTGATATTAATAAACCAATTTCTGTGCAGCCTAAAATCACACCTTGTGCTCCGCGTTCAACTAATTTATCAACAATTGTTAAGTAAGCTTGTTTAGATGCAGGTTTAATAATCCCTTTACAAAGTTCATCGTAAATAATTTGGTTAACAACATTTCTATCTTCTTGATCCGGTATTAATACTATTAAGCCTTGGTCAATCAATTTTGATTTATAAAAATCTTGCTCCATTGTGTATTTAGTCCCTAACAATGCTACAGTTTTAATACCTTGTTGAATCAATTTTTTAGCTGTGACATCTGCAATATGAATAATTGGAATAGTAATTGCTGCTTGAATCTGATCTGCGACTTTATGCATAGTATTGGTACAAATGACAATAAAATCTGCACCTGCTATTTGTAATTTTTTGGCTGCATCAATTAAAATCAGTGCACTTTTATCCCACTCACCATTGGCTTGGCATAATTCAATTTCTTGAAAATCTACGCTATATAATAGCGTTTTCGCTGAATGTAACCCCCCTAATGATTTTGCTACCATTTGATTAATTACTTGATAATAGGTAACGGTACTTTCCCAACTCATACCGCCGATTAAGCCAATTGTTTTCATTTAAAAATACCTTATAAAAACTTATGATTTCATTGAAAATTTAGTTAACTAATTGATAATATTATATCATCTGTAAAGTTAATTAATATCAACTTTTGATCGTTAAGCGAGGGTTCACGCTATTTATTTAACATGGTTATTGTTTTTATTTAAAAGTAGATAACATAAAGCAGTCTATTTATTTTTTACATTACAACCATAAAATTTATAAGGAAACCGCTTTCAAGTTATCACATTAAGCTATATGGTTAAGCGTAAACCAATGTTGATTACCTTACTATTTACTTGGTGCTTCTCTTTTTGTCGAGTGATTGGCAAATCAACTCAAAAACGAGGCGTTATTGATCCCATGATGCTTTCATTTGGTGAGGATATTGGTCAATATTAGCTATTTCACATACTAGTTAGCAATCTATTTAGAACTAGACATCTTATCAAGCGCTAACCACAGCTTTGAAACTTTTCCTAATAATGGATATGTTTTACCTTTTGGCTTGGATAGGGTTATTTTTATAATTATGTCAATTGAATGCGCTATAATTTGACTGATAAAATTTTACAAATTGTATGAAATGTCGACTCGCATTAATTTGAAAATAATTATAGTATAATCAAGAAAATCAATGTACTTATTATAATGATGAAAAATACCTTTATTGGTCAAAACGGTGTTACTTAGCGAAAGAATAAAATCTGGAAAGATATATCGATTAAACAGAATGCAGCCGGTATGCTGAAATGTATTTCTTGCAAAGTGATGTATAAAATTTAGTTATAGTTAAATATGAAATTGATGAGGAAAGTATCAATTATGAACAAAATTAGTCCTTATTTATGGTTGATATCATTCTTATCGTTTTTTTTATCTTTTTCATGTTTAGCCGACACAAAAGTTATTCATGTTCTGGTCGCATTATGTGATAACAAATATCAAGGTATAGCGCCAGTTCCAGCTGCGATTGGTAATGGTCAAGATCCCAAAAATAATCTCTATTGGGGCGCGGCTTACGGTTTTAAAACCTATTTTGCTAAGCAAAAAGAGTGGCAAGTTATACAAGTTAATAAGCCTAATGATGGTAAAATATTAGAAGAGATAATATATAAACATCAAAATCAAGATGTTTACCTTATTGCTCAAGCCTATGATGGTAAATATATTGATGATACGGTAAATGATTTTATTGACTATTCTGCGGGAAAAAATTCGCTGTCATTATCAGTAGATAAAAAACAAATCAATGCTGGTGGTAACGCTGATCTTGTTGTTTATATTGGGCATAATGCATTAATGGAAACGCCATCTTGGCGCAGTTATTTACCAGGTAGTTGGCGTTGGAGCACATTATCTAAAACTCAACAAGAAAAGCAAAAATCGCGTTATGCTGCTGTATTTGCTTGTAAAAGTCAGAAATATTTTACTCCACCACTATCTCATTTAGGTATTAATCCATTGATCTTAACCTTGCACCGTATGGCACCAGAAGCTTATAGTATTCATGCTATGATTAACAGTTGGTTGGATGGTGAATCAAAAGATGAAATAAGGCTTAAAGTAGCAAGTGCTTACAGCCAATATCAAAAATTAAGCCAACCAGCCTTACATATATTTACCACCGAATATAGCCAATAATCTTTTATATCTTAGTAGATTATTTAACTTATCAATAAAAAGGAAAATAGATATGTTAAAAACGCCCAAAATTGTCATTTTAACAGGGGCTGGCATTTCAGCCGAATCGGGGTTATCAACCTTTCGAGCCCAAAATGGATTATGGGAAGGTTATGATGTTAATGATGTTGCCACTTATGAAGGTTACCGTCGTGATCCCATTGCGGTGCATAATTTTTACAATATGTTACGAAGAAAATTGCAAGATCCATCGGTAAAACCTAATCAAGCTCATATTGCACTGGCTGAGTTAGAACAAAAACTCGGTTCAAATAATGTATTGGTTGTAACTCAAAATGTTGATAACTTACATGAACAAGCTGGATCGAAAAATATTATTCATATGCATGGCGAATTATTAAAAGTGCGTAATGAAAAAACCGGAGAAATTATTGACTGTTTCAACGATATTAATTATCAACAAAATAAATTAATACGGCCGCATATTGTTTGGTTTGGTGAAATTCCATTACAGATGGATCAAATTTATGATGCATTATCACAAGCAGATTATTTTATTTCAATTGGCACATCGGGCAATGTCTATCCTGCCGCCGGTTTTGTTCAAATTGCTAATCAATCCGGCGCTAAAACGATTGAACTTAATTTAGAGCCAAGCTTAGGCGAAAGTTTATTTCAAACTAAAATTTATGGCCCAGCAAGTCAGGTGGTACCCGAATTTATTCAGACATTAATTTAAAACAGTTTTTACTCCATCTGTTTTAAATAATTTTTACCACCAAGATTAGCCATTTGCGCTCGAATCCATTCTGCTTTTTTTTGGACATAGTTTGTGGGGGTGGCTGGGCTCCATTTTCTTGGATTAGGTAACGTTGCTGCAAGTAAACTCGCTTGATAAGGTGTTAATTGATTTGCACTGACATTAAAATAATAACGAGATGCTGCTTCAATGCCAAAAATCCCCTCCCCCCATTCTACACTATTTAAATAGATTTCAAGGGTTCTTTGTTTTGACCAAATTAACTCAATCCAGATAGTAAACCAAGATTCTATTGCTTTACGTAGCCAACTTCGTGATGGCCATAAAAAAATATTTTTAGCTACTTGTTGGGTAATAGTGCTTGCGCCACGAATTTTTTTTGCATTTTGATTGTGTTTCAATGCTCGATTAATTGCATCAAAATCAAAGCCCCAGTGTGTTGCAAAGTTCTGATCTTCTGAAGCAATAACTGCGATTTTAATATTGTCTGAAATTGCATCCCAATCTTTCCATTCCCGCTGTTGTGTGATGCCCCAATTAACAATTTTTCTTTCTACCATTAACATTGAGCCAATCGGATCGATCCAACGCATTATTAAAATGAGAAAAATAGATAACAGCATTAATCCAATAACTACGTTTCTTGTTTTGATTAATATCTTTTTTAATAATGGATGCATATTGCTTAAATCAGGATATAGCTAAAGGTTAGCTATATTAACATATCATTTACATTGTTTTATTTAATGTTTATAAATTTTTGTTTGGAATATCAATCTTTCATTTTTCAATTGGCTATTTATGTTAATCAAGCTAGTAAATGAGTTACATCGCTATAAAAAATTAACTTTACTCAATACGTTTTATTGCCAATCAGAACATCATCATTAGATCAGTTTAATAGGTAATCGAGTATAAACTTCACAACTTGTTGTGGTTGATTGATATCTAGCAATGGAATCGATATATCCAATTGGTTATCACTGGCGATAGCAAGCGTAAAGTCATCGATAAAAACGGGATGATTAATGGTTTGACGATGACAGATAATTTTGGGTATTTTTTCGTGTTTAAATCCTTCAATTAATATGATGTCTACATCTGTAAACTGATTTATCAGTGTAGTCAGATCTGCTGGTTTATTGGGCGTTTCATGAATAATTGCATAACGATTATCGCATACGATGGCTGTTTGTACTGAGCCGGCCTTACGCAATTCATAACTATCTTTACCAGGGATGTCTAACTCGATGTCATGATGGGCATGTTTTAATGAGCCTACATTAACGCCCTGTTTAATAAGTAGTGGAATAACCTGTTTTAACAATGTAGTTTTGCCACTACCGCTATAACCACAAATTCCGATAATCTTTTTTTTATTCATCACTAGTTTATGTTAATGTACTATATTCTATAGATAAACAATATTACATGATTTTTGCAGCAGATGTTCAAAAAGAGAATAATATGAACGATTTTTTGAATGATTACAATCAAACAGTTCACCCCAGTTTGTTAAAAAGTTTTATTGCTATTAATAATAAGAAATTAGCGGGTTATGGTTTAGATGAATATTGCAAACAAGCTATAACAAATATCCAAAAACGATTACAATCTCCTCATGCTGATGTGCATTTTATGCCTGGTGGCACAATAACCAATCTAACGGTCATTTCACATATTTTAAAACCCTATCAAGCCGTAATTGCCGCGAATACCGGACACATTAACGTGCATGAAACCGGAGCGATTGAAGCGACAGGGCATAAAGTAATCTCGGTGCCAACAGCTGATGGAAAACTTACGCCGGAATTGATAGAACCTGTATTATTTCATCATAGTGATGAACATATGGTACAACCTAAGCTTATTTACATCTCTAATACCACTGAATTAGGCACAATATATAGTCAGCAAGATCTTAAAAATCTTTATCAATATTGCCAAAAAAATCGCCTTTTTCTCTATTTAGATGGTGCCCGCCTAGCGATGGCATTGGCAGCAAAAGATAATGATCTGACTTTGCCTGATTTAGCTAAATACACTGATGTATTTTATATTGGTGGAACCAAAGTCGGGGCGTTTGCTGGTGAAATGGTTATTTTTAATAATCTATCTATTAATCAAGACTTTCGTTTTAGTATGAAGCAAAAAGGTGCAATATTAGCAAAAAGCTGGATTGTTGCTGTACAGATGAATGAGTTGATGCAAAATGATTTGTACTTCCAGTTAGGGCAACACAGTAATAATATGGCCGATAAACTAAAAATTGTTTTTGAAAAAGCTGGATTAACATTTGCCAGCAAACCACAAACTAACCAACTATTTGTTAATTTTCCCAACCAACTGGCTGAAAAAATTATTGCTCATTATGCGGTTGATAATTTAGGTCCTATCGATGACCATAACTGCTGTTTACGTTTTTGTACTTCATGGTCAACTCAAATAGATGAAATTGATAGGTTAGATAGACTATTGCAATCATGGTTATCGTAAAATTTGATTTAGGATAAATGTGCGTTGGCTAATTCGTCATAGGTATTAATATTCACAAAAGATGTTGGCGTATCACTAAAATCTACGGCTTTAGCTTGTACTTGCTGCAAAAATAGCATTAGTTTGCGGTTCTCTAGTGCTAAATATTGTTCTAATTGTACAAGTACACAACGATGTATAAGTAAAATCGTTGGATGAGCGTATTTGCCATCAAAAGGGTAGATAGCGCTATAATTGGTCGTATATTTTGCTAAACGGGCAATTAAATCCTTGGGTAAATAAGGGGTATCACAACTAACAAATAAGTTCCAATCGGTATTGGTCCGACGTAATCCGCTATAGATGCCCGAAAGTGGTCCTAAAAAACCCTCTAAATCATCACTAAATATGGTATAACCTGCTTTTTGATATTGATCTAAATGACGATTGCAATTGATCATTAGTGTGCCGACTTGAGGCGCAATGCGATCAATAACATGTTGATAAAGCGCTTTGTCATTTAATAAGATTAAGCCTTTGTCTTCACCATTCATGCGTGAGCTTTGACCTCCAGCTAAAATGATTGCGGTAATAGCGCTTTTCTGCATAAATTATTTCTCTTTTACATTGCCAAAACACAAAATAACATTACTATATAGCAAAGTTATTTTAAATCGTACAATTTATAACATAGTCTTCATACTTAGATTAAGTAATCAAGTGTTGTAATTGGAAAATGAAATATATCTGTATTGGTTTTTCAGGTATGGAATAATTGATAAATTCAATTAAACATGTTTACATCATTTATTTTGATAAATTGTTTTATCAATAGTGTTATGCTTAAACTAATGAGTAACACAATATCAAAATAAAATATTAAATCATCATCTTCAATGGGTTTGAAGATTCAAAAAAGGTATAATTTATGAAATGTCATCGTATTGATGAAGTAATGGAATTATTAAAGTCAGCTTGGGAAAATGATTCAGATCTCAGTTTGTTACAATTTTTAGTTAAACTCGGTCAGGAAGCTGGCTTCGAGGGCGATTTAAAAGATCTGGGCGATGAAGTGTTAATCTATCACTTAAAGATGCGCGATGCTGATAAAAGTGAAGTTATTCCCGGACTAAAAAAAGATTATGAAGAAGATTTTAAAACCGCACTATTAAAAGCTCGCGGCATCATTAAAGAATAAGGAGAATTAGTTAAATGAAAAAAACGCTTATTGCTATGGGAGTATTACTGTTTTCGGTAAATTGTTTTGCTGATGAAGCGCCTTCTAATGCAAAAACAGACGCATCGCAAACAGCCGCTCCGGCGACGACTCAAGCTCCGATTGAAGTGGATAAACAATATATTGTATTACCCACTAATCCATCGCCAGACAAAGAAGTGATCGAATTTTTTTCGTTTAATTGTCCTAGTTGTTATAGATTTGAAAACCAATATCATGGTTCACAAGTTATAGCTAAAGCTATCCCTCAAGATATCAAAATTAAACGTTATCATTTATTGGATTTTGGTCCACTTGCTCAAGATTTAGCTCAAGCATGGGCGATTGCTAATGTACTTGGTATTGAAGATAAAGTTTCACCAGCACTGTATAATGCAGTACAAAAAGATCGTAGTATAAAAACGCCAGATGATATTAAAGCTGTATTTGCTGAACTCGGTGTGGATTCTGAAACTTATGATAAAACCAAAGACAGCTTTTTAGTTAAAGCTTTTATGGCGCAACAAGCTAATGCTATTAAAGAAATGCAGCCAACATCCATACCAACTTGGATTGTTAACCGTAAATTCTATATCAATACTAAAGGGTTAGATGTGTCAAGTGATGATGCATTTATTAAAGATTATGCGAGGGTTACAGCCTTTTTAGTTGGTTTAGATCCGAATGTCAAAGCTCATGATAAACAAGCAAACAGTAATGAGTAATTTATTACTGTTTAAATAATTGATAGATACATAGAAAATATTCATTGCATTAATCAATTAGCGAGCTGTAAATTAATCAATCCCTTTGTTTGAGTTATTTCAGCAAAGGGATTTTATTGGAGTATTATTCACGTTCTAGTGCATAAATTGGATCAAGTTTTGCCGCTCGTTTGGCAGGAAAATAACCAAAAATAATACCAATGATACTTGAACAACTAAATGCCGCAATAATTGAAATGATTGAAAAACTCATAGCAAATAAAGAGACAAAATAATTGAAAATCAGCCCAACCACAAATGATAGTATAATTCCCAAAATACCACCAATTAAACAGACTAACACTGCTTCAATTAAAAATTGTTGAAGAATATCACTAGAGCGAGCTCCAACCGCCATTCTTACCCCAATTTCTCGCGTTCTTTCTGTGACTGACACCAGCATAATATTCATTACGCCAATACCGCCAACCAACAGTGAAATTAACGCAATAGTTGAGATTAATAATGTTAACACCAATGTTGAAGAATTCACGGTTTCACGAATACTATCGGAATTAAATATAAAAAAGTCTTTAGTGCCATGGCGTTGTAGCATAATCTTATTAATCGCTTGTTCTGCTACGGATAGATCAACATTATCATTTACTCTAACAGTAATGCTTTTTAATGATGTTTGCCCAACCATGCGATTGATCACTGTGGTATAAGGTAACCAAATATTCAGGCTTTCATTACTACCAAAGCCTTGCTGTTGTTTAGTTGCAATACCAATGACTTTAACTGGTAGTTGCCCAACCATAATAATTTTACCAATTGGATCTTGATTATTAAATAAGCGATTAACGGTATTTTCATCGATGACAGCATCTTGCGCGGACGACAGAACACTTGCGTGATCAAACGCTTTACCTTTAGTTATATTATAACCACGCACAGTAAAATACTGTTCACCAACCCCATTAACTGTTCCTGTTACCGCCAAATTATTAACGCGAAAATAGACACTAGTTGAAAGGTTAGGCGTGGTACTATGGACAAAACTTTGTTTGGCTAAAAAGTCAGCATCAGAAGATCGCAATGTTGTGATTTTATCGGCATTACGATCACCAAATCCATTACCAGCATAAATTTCTAAGGTGCTTGTTCCTAATGAATTAATGTCAGACAGAATTTTTTGCTTGGTTCCTTGCCCTAATGCTACCATTGACACAACAGAAGCGATACCAATAATAATACCAAGCATGGTTAAAAAAGTACGTAGTCGCTGCGATAACATAGATAATATTGCCATATTAAATGCATCACGAAAACGATAGTATTTGGCTAACCAGTTATCTTGTGTTTTGGTTGTTTCTATCTGTTTTATTTGTCGATTATCATCATCATCATGATAGTTAGGATTACTAGCATCTGAAATAATATTACCATCACTGATTTCTATAATGCGCTGTGCACTTTGGGCAATATTGCTATCGTGAGTCACAATGATGACAGTATGGCCTTGTTTATGAAGTTCGCGCAATATTGCCATAACTTCTAAACCGCTTTTACGATCTAGCGCGCCGGTTGGTTCGTCGGCTAAAATCACTTGCCCACCATTGATTAACGCTCGCGCAATACTGACTCGTTGCTGCTGACCGCCAGATAATTGATTCGGCTTGTTATTGATTTTATCTTCTAACCCTAATCGCGTTAAAATTTCAACAGCACGTTGTTGCCTAAATTCATTAGATGCGCCAGCATAAATTGCTGGAATTTCGACATTCCCTTGCGCAGTAAGGGCACTTAATAAATGATAACGTTGGAAGATAAAACCAAAATGTTCACGACGTAATTCGGCTAATTCATCGGGGGATAATTGATTAGTGGTTCGACCTCCAATAGTATAAACCCCCGAACTGGGTTTATCTAAACAACCCAAAATATTCATTAAAGTTGATTTGCCCGATCCTGAAGCGCCAATAATGGCAACCATTTCACCAGCATTAATCGACAAATTGATACCTTTAAGCACTTTTATGGTTGAATCGCCAGCAGGGAATTCACGTACTATATTTTCCAGTTTAATCAGCGGGTTATTATTTGTCATATTAGAATCTTATCCTTGGGGTCCGTCCATTAGGATTGAGTTGTGCACCATTGATACTACTTACAATGACGACTTCTCCTTCTTTAAGCCCTGATTTGATTTCAACATTAACATTATTATTGACACCTAAACTGACTTTTCGCTCTTCAATATCATTATGTTGATTAAGTACGTAAACAATAGCTTTATCGTCATCTAAATTCTTTTCAATAGCTTGTGATGGAATCGTAAGCACATCCTTAGCTTGTGATAACACTATATAAACTTGAGCTGTCATCGAAATACGTAAAATGTGATTTGGATTATCAACATCAAACAAACCATTATAGTAGATGGCTGTTTTAGTCGTTGAAGAGGAGGTACTTGAGTTAGATGAACTTTCGGTATTAATTGAGTCTGGTGCAGGCTCGATTGCTCGTAGTGTTAATCCCTCAAAACGTTTATTGGGCTGGCCTAATATTGTAAAATAAACAGGCATGCCTTTTTTTACATTAATCACATCTGCTTCAGAAATTTGTGCCTCAATGGTCATTTTATCCAGTTGTGCAACTTTGACTATTGTTGGCGCACTTTGAACAGAGTTAACAGTTTGCCCTTGATCAACCGGAATTGCCACAATGACACCATCAATTGGCGAACGAATTTTAGTATACCCTAAGTTCACTTTAGCGGTATCAACGGCAACTTGAGCACTGATAATATCTGCATCTAGTGCTGCTATATCGGCTTTAATTCCATCAAGATCAGCTTTAGCGGCATCTAAATCGGATTGAATTCCAACCCCTTTATTGACTAACTTTAATTGACGATCGTAAGTAAGTTGATAGTTAACTAATTTTGCTTTTTTCGATTTACGTTGAGCTTCTAAACTATTTAATGAAGCTTCTGACTGTCTTAAATCATTATTTTGTTTAAGATCATCTATTTCGGCAATCATATCGCCTTGTTTAACTTCATCGCCTAATTCCACATATAATTTTTTGATTTGACCAGAAACCTGAGCACCAACGCTTACTTGCTTAAAAGCACTGATGGTTCCATCGGCAAGAACAGTTTTTTCAATATTACTTTTAGTCACTGGTGCGGTAATATAATTTACTGCTTTTTCAGAAGGGGATAAAATCCAATAAACAAGATAAATAATGGCTAATATAATAAAGGTTATAGCAATATTTTTAATTTTTAAAAACTTTGACAATCTTTTCATCCTATTATTTTTTATAAAATTTTTCGTCATTGTATCGTATAAAATCAAATGCCATTGATAACTAACGATAATAAATTGTAATAATTATGAAAATATTTTAAGCAATTTTAAGTGTGATAAGGCTTTCTTTGGTTGTAGCATGAAAATTTGGAAGATATTTTTGAATTTCAACAAAAATACTCATTTAACTAATCTAATAGTTTATATTATCTTACTTAGATAAAGGTATACTCATACATTACCTTTTTTATAAAACAGACTAATTTTGAATTTGCTTACTGCATCTTATCTTAGGTTTTATTAAGGATTGCGTTATAATGGCGCAAATTTTTTAAGTGGATTAAGAAAAACAAAGTAATGGCGTTAAAAATAACCTCTAAGTGTATTAATTGTGATATGTGTGAACCTGAGTGTCCGAACGAGGCTATCTCGATGGGGTTTGACACCTACGAAATTGATCCCAATAAATGTACTGAATGTGTGGGTTATTATGATCATTCAACCTGTCAACGTGTTTGCCCTATTCAAAATGCGATTATTGCTGATCCTGAGCATATCGAGACCCATGATCAGCTACTGGCAAAATTTGAGCAACTAAAACACTCAAATTAAACTGTTAGTTTGCTTTTACTTCAATCCGAAGTGCTTTAGGTATTTCAAATGTAATATTTTCTAAAATACCGTCGGTTTCGGTGAGTGTTGTACAACCTAAATTTTTTAAGTGATCGATAACTTGTTGGACTAAAATATCGGGTGCAGAAGCGCCTGCCGTCACTCCTATTGTGCGGGCATTGGTTAACCAAGCGGGATCAATATCAGAGGCAAAATCAATTAAATAAGCATGCTTGCTATTGCGTCTAGCGAGTTCAGCTAAACGATTTGAATTAGACGAGTTTTTAGAGCCAACAACTAATACCACATCTGCTTGTGAAGCGAGCTGTTTAACCGCTTGTTGGCGATTAGTTGTGGCGTAACAAATGTCATTTTTACGAGGGCTGCGGATATTTGGGAAACGCTTTTTTAGTGCAGCAATAATTTCAGCTGTATCATCAACTGATAGTGTGGTTTGCGTGGTAAAACAAAGGTGTTGTTCGTTTTTCACTTTTAGTTTTTCAACATCTTCAATGGATTCGATCAGATAAATTCCACCTTCTGGGTTATTGTACTGCCCCATGGTGCCATCGACTTCAATATGTCCAGCATGACCAATTAAAATGACTTCTTCACCTCGATAACTCGATCGAGCCACTTCCATATGCACTTTAGTGACTAATGGACAAGTAGCATCAAATATACGAAGTTGACGTTGTTTGGCTTCTTCACGAACGCTTTTAGACACACCATGTGCTGAAAAAATTAAAATAGCATTGTCTGGCACCTCATTGATCTCTTCAATGAAAATAGCCCCTAACTCTTTAAGGCGATTAACCACATAGCGGTTATGAACAACTTCATGACGGACATAAACTGGCGCACCAAATAACTCTAGTGCTCGTTCAACGATAGTAATAGCACGATCAACACCGGCACAAAAGCCTCGTGGATTCGCTAAAATAATTTGCATGTTAGATGGTCTTCTTGGGTTTTTTTAAGCTGCTAAGAATAAATAATCCAATACCTACGCAAATTGCACAGTCTGCAATATTAAACGTTGGATAGTGCCAATCACCAAAATTGACATCAAGAAAATCGACAACAAAACCATGGTAAAGGCGATCGAATAAATTTCCTAATGCGCCTCCTAAAATTAATGATAATGAAAAGTTTTCTAATTTTTGTCTGCCTGTATTGCGATATAACATATAGATAATTACACCACTAATAATTAATGCAATAGATGCAAGCATCCAACGTTGGCCTTCAAAAATACTAAAGGCTGCACCAATATTACGCACATAAGTGATTGAGAAGAAAGGTAAAAGATTCACTGACTCATATAAAGCAAAGCGATCTAATATCCAGAATTTACTTGCAATATCAACAATAAAAACAACTATTGCTAACAATAGCCAGTAAAGCCCATTGTTTTTTTTCATAGCGTATATGCTCATTATGTTTCCGCCGACAATTGTCGGCGGTAAAGAAATTAAATTGTTATAGTGTGGTTGCCTATAACCCTTGTTTGATGAATTAATGACTATTTATTAAGCAAAATGTCTGATTTCACCATTACCATGGATGTTTTGTTCACAACGTTTGCATAAATGCGTTGTTGGATCATTATCGACAGTATAATGCCAGCAACGAGGACATTTATCACCTTGCGCTTTAGCCAATTCAATTTTCAAACCTTTGATATCGCTTTGTATTGCTGATTTTGGCGCAGACGCTAATGTTTTAACACTAGCTTGTGAAGTTAATAAAACAAAACGTAATTCATTTTCTAATTTTGCTAAAGCATCCGCAATTTTTTCATCGGCGTAAAGTGTCACCGCAGCCTCAAGTGAGCCACCAATCACTTTATCGTTACGACCTTGTTCAAGCACTTTATTGACTTCGCTACGAATAGCTAAAATTTGTGCCCAATATTCGCTATTTAATGCTTCACTATCAGATAAACTAAAGAGTGAACAATACCATTCATCTTCAAACACAAATTCTGATTTTTGTGATGCAGGTAAGTATTGCCAAATTTCATCAGCTGTGAACGATAATACCGGCGCTATCCAACGTACCATGGCTTGCGCAATATGATATAACGCTGTTTGGCAACTGTGGCGAGCAATACTGTCGCTTTTAGCTGTATATTGGCGATCTTTAATAATATCTAAATAGAATGAGCCCATTTCGATTGAACAGAATTGCATGATACGTTGAACAACTTTATGGAAGTCATAGTTTTCATAAGCTTGTATGATTTGTTCTTGTGCTTCTTTAGCCATACTAACAGCCCATCGGTCTAGCACCACCATATCTTCCGGTTTTACCATATCCTTAGCTGGGTCAAAGCCATTTAAGTTAGCTAATAAGAAGCGAGCTGTATTACGAATTCGACGATAGCTATCGGCTGAGCGTTTGATAATTTCATCGGAATAGCTCATTTCACCGGAATAATCAGTTGAGGCGATCCATAAACGTAAAATATCTGCACCCAGTTTATTCATTACTTCTTGTGGTGTCACAATGTTACCAAGTGATTTTGACATTTTACGGCCTTGACCATCAACCACAAAGCCATGGGTCAATACTTGCTGATAAGGAGCTTTGTTATCAATCGCGGTTGATAACATTAATGAAGACATAAACCAACCACGGTGCTGATCTGAACCTTCTAGGTACATGTCTGCTTCATGACCTGCAAATTCAGCGCGAACACCAACGACTGAATAGAAAGTTGATCCGGAATCAAACCACACATCTAATGTGTCGGGTACTTTACGGTAATCATCGGCATCAGGACCTAATAGATCTCTAATATCTGCATCCCACCAAGCTTGAATACCATTTTGTTCAACTAATTTAGCGACTTTTTCAACTAATGCTAATGTGTCTGGGTGTAGCGCTTCGGTCTCTTTATGCACAAATAACGTCATTGGTACGCCCCATGTACGTTGACGAGAAATACACCAATCTGGGCGGTTTGCTACCATGGTTTCAATTCGTGCTTGTCCCCAATCAGGGATCCAACGAACTTGTTTGATCTCTTTTAATGATTGCGCACGTAACCCTTGTTTGTCCATGCTGATGAACCATTGTGGTGTTGCTCGGTAAATGACCGGTGTTTTATGTCGCCAACAACATGGGTAACTGTGTTCAATGTTTTCAAAATGCAGTAATGCATTATTTTCTTTTAAAATTTCAATTACAACTTTGTTAGCTTTAAATACAAATAAGCCATCTAAACCTGCACCTGTACCCGGTAAATAGCAGCCATTGCCACCAACAGGGTTAGCCACTTCAAGACCATATTTTTGACCGACAATAAAGTCTTCCGCACCGTGACCTGGTGCGGTGTGCACTGCACCTGTACCGGCATCAACAGTAACATGATCACCGAGTACAATAGGTTCGTCAAAGTCAAGGAAAGGGTGTTTAAAGCGTAATAGCTCAAGCGCATCACCTTTACAGCTGCCAATAATTTTCCACTCTGAAATTTCGGCACGTTTCATAACTGATTCGACAAGGTCAGTGGCTAAAATTAAGCATTCTTTATCATTGATTTGTACCAGTTGATACTCAAAGTCAGCATTTAAGGCAATACCTCGGCTTGCCGGCAATGTCCAAGGTGTTGTTGTCCAAATCACGGCATAGATGGTTAAATCAGTATTGACACCAAATTTATTAGCAACAGCTTGGTTATCCATCGCTTTGAATTTTACGTCAATGGCTGGTGAAGATTTATCGTAGTATTCAACTTCGGCTTCAGCTAACGATGACATACAATCAGTACACCAATAAACAGGTTTAGCACCTTTAACTAAATGACCATTTTGAATGACTTTTCCTAAAGCACGTATAATATTGGCTTCAGTATCATAGTCCATTGTACGGTATGGATTTTGCCAATCACCCAGCACACCCATACGAATAAAATCGGCTTTTTGTAGTTCAACTTGTGAAGCGGCATAATCACGACAAATTTGACGAAACTCAGCAGGTGTTACTTTTACGCCCGGTTTTCCTACTTGTTCTTCAACTTTTTGCTCAATCGGTAAGCCGTGACAGTCCCAACCTGGAATATATGGGGAATCATAACCACTTAACCCTTTTGATTTAATGATAATATCTTTAATTATTTTGTTAACTGCATGACCAATATGAAGTTTGCCATTGGCATATGGAGGTCCATCATGCAAAATAAAGGCTTTTTTACCCTTTTTTACTTGGCGGATTTTACGATAAAGTTCTTTATCGTACCAATTTTGTAACATTGCCGGTTCTCGTTTAGCAAGATCGCCTCGCATTGGAAAGCCCGTTTCCGGTAAGTTTAGTGTATTTTTATAATCTGTCATGCTGATTTATTCCAGTTAATTTGGTTGATACTACTTCTTTTTAATGGGTTAATTGTGCACTGATCTGTTTGGCAGTGCAAACATCTTGTGTAATTTGTTGTTTTAACTCAGCCAATGAGTCAAATTTTTTCTCGTCGCGCAATTTATGGACAAAAGTCACGTCTAAATATTGTCCATAAATGTCACCCGAAAAGTCAAATAGATTCACTTCTAAAACTGCTTTTTTTCCTTGAATAGTCGGTCTTAAGCCAATATTAGCAATGCCAAAATAGTGTTGTTGGTTACAGCAATTTTTAACTTTAACCACATAAACCCCTTGCAATGCAGGTTTTTTTCGATGTAGATGAATATTAGCTGTTGGAAAACCGAGTTGTCTTGCCAACGCATTACCGTGCACCACACGACCTTGGATGGTGTAATCACGCCCTAATAAACTGTGTGCTAATTGAAAATCATTATTCAACAAAGCTTGGCGCACTGCTGTGCTACTAATTCTTAAATGATTCCAAACAAATGTCGGCATATTTTCCACAGCAAAGTCGTGTTGATGTGCATAGTGTTGTAAAAGGTTGATATCACCTTGCCGTTCGAATCCAAATCGAAAGTCATCACCAATAGTGATAAATTTGGCTTTTAGCTTATTGATTAACCAATCTTGAATAAAACAATCAGCTGACATGCGGGCAAAGGTCTGAGTAAATGGAATCGCTATAATATAATCAATCCCAAGCTCTTTAATAAAAATCACCTTTTCTTGAAATGATGTTAACCGTGAAGGCGCATTATTAGGATTAAAAAACTCTAATGGCTGTGGTTCAAATAACATTAACACAGTCGGTAAATTTAATTTTTTACCTTGTTTAATAAGATGATGAATTAATTGCTGGTGACCCAAATGCACACCATCAAAATTTCCTAATGTTAAAACGCATTGAGAAAATTGATTTTTTAAATTAGCGATACCACGGATAATCTTCATGAAAACAATGTTATTTATATTAAGTAGCCGAGAATTATACCAATCTTTCTTGAAGATGCACGTAATATAAAGTCGGATTTGTTATTGTCTTATATCACTTATTTTAATATGTTTTAGACCGATATTTAATGCTGAGTTTGGGTTTAACATCAATATCAATCAAATCGGGTTATTATTGTTAATAATGATTAAGTGCTCGTAAAAATTCTTGTCTGGTACTTGGATTTGTTTTAAACCCGCCGCCCAGCGCTGTTGTCGTTGTTCTACTACTTGAATCTTTAATGCCTCGAGCCTTAACACAATAGTGGGTTGCATCAATTGAGACCGCCACATTGACCGTCCCTAGTAAGGTTTGAAGGGCAACGAGTATTTGTTGAGTTAACCTTTCTTGTACTTGTGGACGTGAGGCAAAAAATTCGACAATTCGGTTAATTTTGGATAAGCCTATCACTTTATCTTTAGGGATATAAGAGACAGTTGCTTTGCCGTCAATGGTGACAAAATGGTGTTCACATACACTGGTTAAAGTGATATCACGAACGGTTATCATCTCGTCAACTTGCATTTTATTTTCAATTAAGGTGATCTTCGGAAAGTTTTCATAGTAAAGCCCCGAAAAAATCTCATCAACGTACATTTTAGAAACTCGATGTGGTGTTTCAGCCAGACTATCATCTGTTAAATCAAGTTCCATTAACTTCATAATTTCACGAAAATGAGCTTCAATTTTAGCCTTACGCTCACTATTATCCATAGCTAGACGACATGATGGCGTTTCAAGATTTTTATCAGCTAAGGCCGCTTTGACTTTTTGCGCAGCTAGACTTAATTGTGTCATTTATCAAATACTCAGGCAAAAAATAGATGTGATATTATATAACAGTCACAGTGTAAGATACAGTTTTTTACGCGTTTTTTATACTAAAGTGTATGATTCATATTAAACATTTTTACGTTATATTATCGGTCATAATAAGAATATTATTGCCAATTAGGTTATACTATTCACTATTATATAGCATAACCTAGGTGATTATGATGCCAAATAACACACCCATTATCTTAATTGATGGTTCTTCTTATCTTTATCGTGCTTTTTTTGCATGTCCTCCGTTAACTAATGCCAAAGGTGAACCAACAGGGGCTATTTTTGGTGTCATTAATATGATTCGTAGTTTAATTAATCAATTTAATCCGACTCATATTGCTGTGGTTTTTGATGCTAAAGGGGGATCTTTCCGTAATGAGATTTATAGCGAATATAAAGCAACCCGCGAAGCGATGCCTGAAAATCTTCGCCCTCAAATTGAGCCTATTCATACTATTTTGAAAGCAATGGGATTACCCTTACTGTGTATTGAAGGTGTTGAAGCTGATGATGTTATTGGTACGTTAGCTAGACAAGCTGAAAGCGAAAATCTGGATGTGCTAATTAGTACTGGTGATAAAGATATGGCTCAGTTAGTGAGTCATAACATTACTTTAATTAACACTATGAATAACACCGTACTTAATCCTCAAGGGGTGATCGAAAAATTTGGTGTTCCACCCGAGAAAATTATTGATTATTTAGCACTGCGTGGCGATTCTTCCGATAATATTCCTGGCGTTCCTGGTGTTGGTGAAAAAACAGCTCAAAGCTTATTAGCTGAATTTAGTGGCATAACAGATATTTATGCTCGTCTTGATGAAATTGAAAAACTTTCAATTCGTGGCGCAAAATCTTTAAAACAAAAACTGATTGATAACCAAGAAGAGGCTGAACTCTCTTATTTACTTGCCACCATTAAAACTGATGTAGAATTGGATTTTACTAGCGAACAACTGATGGTAAGTGATATTGATGTGAATGCATTAAACGAATTATTTGCCTATTATGGTTTTCACCGCTGGCAAAAAGAGTTAATGGCAGGTACTTTCTTAAAACAACAAAAATCATTCCCTAGCGGTGGTGTGCCATTATTTTCCGATAATGAAGACGTTAAACAAAATAAAGAGTCTGATTATCAATGCATTTTAACGTCGGCACAACTTGATGAATGGCTCACTAAGTTAAGTAATTGTAAACAATTTGCTTTTGATACAGAAACAGATAGTGTTGATCATGTGCATGCTAAGCTCGTTGGAATATCGTTAAGTGTGGTTCCTTATCAAGCCGCTTATATTCCTCTAGCTCATCAATACTTAGGGGTTCCAGATCAGTTACCACTTGATGAAGTATTAACAAAATTAAAACCAATTTTAGAAAATCCTAATATCAAAAAGATCGCGCAAAATGCTAAGTTTGATTATAGTATTTTGGCTAATTATGATATTAAAGTGCAAGGCATTGCTTTTGATACGATGCTTGAATCTTATGTCTTAAATAGCACCGAACGTCATGATATGGATAGTATGGCTCATCGTTACCTAAATCATAAAACTATTACTTATAATGAACTGACTAAGTTAGATAAAAAACAGCTAACTATTGATGCCATTGATATTGAAAAAACCACTCAATATGCCGCTGAAGATGCCGATATTACGCTACAACTGCATAATAAATTGTGGCCAAGCCTTGAAAAAGATCCAAAATTAATCAAACTCTTTACTGATGTTGAAATGCCGCTTGCTCTGGTACTTGCCGAGATGGAAAGAACAGGCGTTTTAGTCGATGCTAAGTTGCTCAATGAATATTCAAAGGAATTGGACAGCAAACTAAGGGAAACCGAGCAACAACTACAATTTTTGGCTGGCGAAAAATTTAATCCTGCTTCGCCAAAACAAATACAAGCCATTTTATTTGATAAGCATCAATTGCCGGTATTGAAAAAAACACCTAAGGGTGATCCATCAACCAGTGAAGAAGTGCTAAGTGAACTTGCTAATGATTATCAATTGCCACGTATGATTCTGTTTTATCGAGGCTTGGCAAAACTTAAAAATACCTATACTGATAAATTACCATTAATGATTAGCCCTATTGATCATCGTATTCATACCAATTATAACCAAATTGGTACAGTGACGGGGCGCTTATCTTCTAATGACCCAAATTTACAAAATATTCCAGTTCGAAATGAAGAAGGTCGCCGCATTCGTCAAGCTTTTATTGCCCCAGAAGGGTATAAGATCATCTCGGCGGATTACTCACAAATTGAGTTACGTATCATGGCGCATTTGTCGCAAGATAAAAGCTTACTTAATGCTTTTGCTCATGACAAAGATATCCACCGCGTAACTGCGGGCGAAATTTTAGGTAAGTCCGAAAGTGAAGTGACATCAGAAGAAAGGCGCCGAGCGAAAGCGGTGAATTTTGGACTGATTTATGGCATGAGTGCTTTTGGTTTGTCGAAACAAATCAATGTAGCTCGCAAAGAAGCACAATTTTATATCGATCGGTATTTTGAACGTTATCCCGGCGTACAAAACTATATGGAACAAACGCGTCAGTTAGCCGCTGAACGTGGTTATGTTGAAACACTTTCGGGTCGACGTTTATATCTACCAAAAATCACCTCAACAAATGGCATTGAGCGCCGCGGAGCGGAACGCGCAGCGATTAATGCACCGATGCAAGGCACTGCTGCTGATATTATCAAAATTGCCATGATTGAGATGAGTAAATGGATTAAAAAACAGTCAGCCGGTAATATAAGAATGGTTATGCAAGTGCACGATGAGTTAGTGTTTGAGGTTAAGCATGAATTAGTTGATGCGTATCGAACTGAAATTAAATCTATTATGGAAAATTGTTACCAATTATCAGTCCCGTTAAAAGTGGATGTCGGTGTGGGTAATAATTGGGATGAAGCACATTAATTTTTAGTTAAAACACGCATAGATTTGTTTGTTCAACGATTTCTATTAAATCGTCTAAATCAACTTAACTGTATTAACGATTGTCGCAATCATGTTGCCGATAGTAATCGGCTATTGCCGAAACCTTTTACCATGCTAGAATAAGCAACTAAACTGAATTTATATCAAAAAGTTATTCTATTGACTGATTGGGTCGAATTAGAGAAAAAAGCGTTGGTTTTGAGTTTTCATGACCAAGCTTACTTTTGTTATTATTAGGATTATTTCATGAAAATTAAAACTCGTTTTGCGCCAAGTCCAACTGGCTATTTACATGTTGGTGGTGCTCGTACTGCACTTTATTCTTGGCTCTATACTCGCCATGCCAAGGGTTCATTTGTCTTACGTATAGAAGACACTGATCTTGAGCGTTCAACACCAGAAGCGATTGATGCTATCATGGATGGTATGAATTGGCTTAAATTGTCATGGGATGAAGGCCCATATTTCCAAACTAAGCGTTTTGATCGCTATAATCAAGTGATTGACGAAATGTTGGCCAAAGGAACGGCTTACCGTTGCTATTGTTCTAAAGAGCGCCTAGAAAAACTGCGCGAAGAGCAAATGGCAAAAGGGGAAAAAGCCCGTTATGATGGGCATTGTCGTTGTGATGCTGTACAAAAACAGCATACTCATGATGAGCCGCATGTTGTGCGTTTTGCTAATCCGGTTGATGGCGTTGTTGTTTTCAACGATTTAATTCGTGGTCCAATTGAAATTGCCAATAAAGAGCTTGATGATTTAATTATTCGCCGAACTGATGGTTCACCTACTTATAATTTTTGCGTTGTCGTTGATGATTGGGATATGCAAATTACACATGTTATACGCGGTGAAGATCATATTAATAATACGCCTCGTCAAATTAATATTCTTAAAGCATTAGATGCACCTCTACCTGAGTATGGGCATGTATCAATGATTTTAGGTGACGACGGACAAAAATTATCAAAACGTCATGGTGCAGTAAGTGTGATGCAGTATCGTGATGATGGTTATTTACCGGAAGCATTACTTAACTATTTGGTGCGTCTTGGTTGGTCACATGGTGATCAAGAGATCTTTTCGATATCTGAAATGATAGATTTATTTTCGTTAAATGCAGTAAGTAAATCTGCAAGTGCGTTTAATACCGAAAAATTACTTTGGTTGAATCATCATTATATTAATCATTTGGATGCCGATTATGTTGCGCAGCATTTAGTTTGGCATATGAACCAACATGGCTATGATTTAAGTCAAGGTCCTGACCTTATAACCATAATTAAATTGTTTGCTGAGCGTTGTAAAACCTTGAAAGAGATGGCTGAGTCATGTGCGTATTGTTATCAAGATTTTGATGATTTTGATGCTGATGCAGCTAAAAAACACCTACGCCCAGTTGCTAAAGCGCCACTATTAGCTATTAAAGCGAAAATTGAGGCGATTGCTGATTTTGATTGGCAAATTGATAAAATTCATCATGCTATTGAAGCAACCGCAACTGAGCTTGAGGTTGGTATGGGTAAAGTGGGTATGCCATTACGCGTTGCTGTAACGGGTATTGGTCAATCTCCATCGGTTGATGCAACCGTTTTTGCTGTAGGTAAAAAACGGACTTTAGCTCGTATAGATAAAGCGCTTGCTTATATTGATCAACGGGAACAGACATCAGTGTGATTCAATTATCATTGCCGGCAAAACCGGCAATGAATGTAATGGGTCAGGAATATTAAATGGTACGTTTAAAGAAGCGTTATTTGATCCCATCTTTTCTATTACTCATTGTGCTATTATTTAGTTCATTTGGATGGTGGTATTGGCAGAGTTTAAAACAAGAACTCGATCTTACAGTTGATTGGCGAGGTATGAGCATCGGTTTTAACGGTTTATGTTTTGATGAACTGACCCTATCTAAACAATCTCAACTGAAAATTACCGGTAAAAATTTAAAATTTTCTTGGTCGAATTTATCGGCGACAGATTTAGAAATTTACTGGCAAGCAAATCAAAGTAAAATCGATACAGATTCATTGCCAATAGATGATAAAAGTCATACTGAACAATCAGATAGCCCCTTTTCCAATTTCGCTAGTTTTTATACATGGCTTCCCAAATTAATACATATTGATTCAATACGTTTTTATCAGCAACACAATGAACTTATTGATATTAAAATTAATGTGGAAAAGCAGTTAGATTCATTGCAACTTCGTGCTTCATTCAATAAAAATTATAGTGGTGAACTTTCAGCTAATTTATTGTTAAATCGTGCTGAATCTCGAGTGGATATCACCACTGCTGAATTTAATACTATCTTAAATCAAGCTGATATAAAAAATGCCAAAATAACGGTTCTTTTTAATGGGTGGCTAAAACATGATCGTCTTTCACTCAATGTCAGTAACTCGACAATAAATGCAGAGCAAGTAAGTATTTCACCCAACCTAATGTTAGCTAATCTTAATGGCACACTAAATTTTGCAATGCAATCTAAAATTCCAGTAACTATTGAAAATGTCATCATTGATGGAAGATTCAATATCCAAAATTTGGATGGTATTTATGATAATGTTGAAATTAAATCAGCATCAAGTGGTGGGCAACTTTTAGTTAAAGATAATAAGTTCTTGATTGAAACATTTAATACAAGAATACGAAATGTGAATGTCGGCATATTATTTGAAAATGTAAAATTTGCCGGAGAATATTTAGCATCTTTTAACGCCATAAGCAAAGGCAAATTAAGTTGGCATCGCTTTGAGTCAACGCTTTTTTCTGGAAAAATTTTGGTTAACAATAGCACAATAAATTTCAATAAACTTAAGCAAAGTATCAAAGTCTATTTAAAAGCAATCCAATTAAAGGATATCTTAACCACTTACCCGGTTGAGGGACTTAATGGTGAAGGATCTATTGATGGTATGTTACCAATCAAAATAACTCAGATTTCAACAGCAAATAATAATAGGTATAATGTCTCAATTGAAAACGGTGAACTTGCTACAACTGCATCAGGGTATTTAGCATTTAATAATTCAGCATTGCAAGATTATGCAAAAAACAATCCTAACATGCAATTAGTCACCAATGTGTTACAGAATTTTGAATATACTAAACTTGCTGCTAGTGTTAATTATGCTGATGAAATAGCAAATTTAGCGATTAACATTCAAGGCAAAAATCCAAAAATAAAAAAAGGTAAAGCCGTTAATTTAAATATTAATCTACAAGAAAATATTGTTAAATTATTGATGAGTTTACAATTATCAGATCACATTAGTGAACCGATTCGTCAACGTATTGAAGCACATTTAAAGAAGGAATCTTTTAAATAAGAGGTTATTTTATGCTACGAAATGTTATTGCAATGGTGATATGTGCCACTATATTAAGTGGATGTTCACCCACAGTTAAAGTAGAAGCACCAAGTGAACCTATTAATATTAATTTAAATGTAAAAATAGATCACCAAATTAATATTAAAGTTGATAAGGCATTAGATAATATTATTAATAAGTCAGGCTTATATTAAATAATTGAATTTTCGTGTTTGATTGGCATTTTTGATATTGATAAATAAAAATCTAATATGGTATATCAATAACTTTTGTTATTTATATTCAATTAAATAAATTATGATGTAATTGTTTAGGGGGTTGTTATGACAATCTATAAAAAAGTATCATGTGTTTTATTGTCGATGGTTTTATCTTTTTCCGTGTTTGCATTAAATTTAGATCAAGCAATGGATGCATTGAGTCAAGCTAAAGCGCAAGGTTTTGTGGGTGAGCAAGATGATGGTTATTTAGGTGTAGTTAAAAATGAAGCTAATGCAAGTGAAATTGCTCAATTAATTAACCAGGCTCGTAAAGCACAATATCAAAAAGTCTCAGCTGAAACGAATGTGTCTTTAAGTGAAGTTGAAAAAAGAGCGGGTAGTAAAGCTCAAGAGAAAACCCCAGCAGGGCAATATATCAAGCAACAAGGTCGCTGGTTAAAAAAATAATTTTTAGCTTTTCGCAGTAATAGGAAAAGTATAATCACATTGTACTTTAATTGTGTATGAATAATGTGTATGCTGTTAAACAGATAGTTTGACATACCTTATTTTACTAATAACAATGGTGTGAATTTTTTAGTTAGTTTTTTATTTTGTAATAGTATCGCGTGTGCGATTTTAAATGGAGAAAATCAATGTGTTCGATTTTAGGTATTCTTGATATTAAATCAGATCCAGAACAACTACGAACAAAAGCACTAGAATTATCAAGTCTACAGCGTCATCGTGGGCCTGATTGGTCTGGTATTTTTGCTTCTGATAAAGCAATTCTTGCTCATGAACGTTTATCAATTGTTGATGTTAATACTGGATCTCAGCCACTTTATAATAAAGATAAAACATTAGTTTTAGCAGTTAATGGCGAAATTTATAATCATCAAGAACTCCGAAATCAGTACAAAGATCGTTATGAATTTCAAACAGGATCAGACTGTGAAGTAATCCTTGCTCTGTATCAAGAAAAAGGCATTCATTGCCTTGATGACTTACAAGGTATGTTCGCGTTTGTTCTTTATGATATTAATAAAGATGCTTACTTTATTGGTCGTGACCATATTGGCATTATCCCTATGTATATGGGTTATGACGAAAATGGCACATTTTACGTCGCTTCTGAAATGAAAGCATTAGTGCCAGTTTGTAAAACGATTGAAGCTTTTCCGCCGGGCAGTTATTTGTCAAGCACTGAAGGTGAAATCAAAACTTATTACAAACGCGATTGGATGGATTACGAAAATGTCAAAGATAATAAAACTGACATTAACGAACTTCGTGTAGCATTAGAAGAGTCGGTTAAAAGCCATCTTATGTCTGATGTTCCTTATGGTGTATTACTTTCTGGAGGACTTGATTCTTCGGTTATTTCAGCTATTACCAAAAAATTCTCAGCAAGACGGGTTGAAGATCATGAAAAATCTGAAGCTTGGTGGCCACAATTGCATTCATTTGCTGTTGGCTTGAAAGGCGCGCCTGATCTTAAAGCTGCACAGGCTGTTGCTGACCATCTTGGTACCGTTCACCACGAAATTAACTTTACTATTCAAGAAGGTATTGATGCTATTCGTGATGTAATTTATTTTATTGAAACTTACGATGTAACAACCATCCGAGCTTCTACACCAATGTATTTGATGGCGCGAAAAATTAAAGCGATGGGCATTAAAATGGTCTTATCGGGTGAAGGTGCCGATGAAGTATTTGGTGGCTATTTGTATTTCCATAAAGCGCCAAACGCTAAAGAGTTCCATGAAGAAACGGTTCGTAAATTAGCGGCACTTCATATGTATGATTGTGCTCGTGCTAATAAAGCCATGGCAGCATGGGGCGTTGAGGCTCGTGTTCCATTCTTGGATAAAAAATTCTTAGATGTGGCGATGCGCATTAATCCTAAAGATAAAATGTGTGGCAGCAACGGCAAAATGGAAAAACATATTGTCCGTGAAGCATTTGAGTCTTATTTACCCGCATCTGTTGTTTGGCGTCAAAAAGAACAGTTTTCTGATGGTGTAGGTTATAGCTGGATTGACACATTAAAAGAGATTGCTGAAAGTAAAATTACTGACCAGCAATTAGCAAATGCTAAATTCCGTTTTCCATATAACACACCCGCTTCAAAAGAAGCATATATGTATCGTGAAATTTTTGATGAATTATTCCCAGTTGAAAGTGCTGCTCACTGTGTACCGGGTGGTCCAACGGTCGCTTGCTCAACAGCAAAAGCGATTGAGTGGGATGAGTCATTTAAAAATCTCAATGATCCGTCAGGTCGTGCTGCGATAGGCGTGCATAATGATGCTTATAAAAAGTAATATATCAACTTTAAATACTCGCTTATTTATCTGAGTTGATTATAAAAAGGGCTATATGCCCTTTTTTATTGTTCAGTGAAGTCTAAATACTTTCTTTATGACCCTATCTATACGGGATCTTATCATTCACCATCTGCCTATTGCAGTGCTCAATTTTTTTATTACTGATACTCATTTTAAGTATGATTCAATTGGATTGGTTAATTTGATAATTGATGGACTAAATTGCATTGCGATTTTTTATCAAAAATAGTTTATTGGCTTTCCAATATCTTTTAGTTTTTGGGCTCTATTTAATAGAAAAAGTTTTTTATTAAATCTGTGATCTAAATTCACTTTTTTCTAAATCTTATAAATTATACTAAATGTTACCAGTCACATTATGGCTGTCTGGAAAGTAAATTACCTTTATTTTCCGATAATTAATACGTAAGGGTGTATGATTAATTAGGAGCATTGAGTGAAAAATTATAAAATTGCAATAATCAACTCAAGTAGTTTTGGGAAATATTTTCCTGATCATTTAAAACGATTAGAAAAAATTGGTGAAGTAAAACATTTTACTTTTGAAAATAATATTCCCGGAAAAGAACTCGCCGACGCATTGCAAGAATTCAATATTGTTATAGCAAGTGTTAGACCATTTTTTAACAAGGCGTTTTTTGATAATAAAAAACAACCTTTACTCCTACTTTCACGTCATGGTATCGGCTTTAATAATGTTGATGTAGTAGCAGCTAAAGAGCATGGAACTATCGTCACTATTGTGCCGCCTTTAGTTGAGCGTGATGCGGTTGCCGAAAATGCTGTGACTAATTTATTGGCATTAATTAGACAAACTGTTCAATCTCAAGCTGCGGTTAAGGCAAATGAATGGCAAAAAAGAGCCTCTTTTCTAGGCATCAATGTTACGGGTAAAACTGTTGGTGTTATCGGATGTGGGAATATTGGTAGCCGCGTAGCAGAAATATTCAAACACGGTTTTAATGCTCGATTATTGGTTGTTGACCCTAAAGTTAACAAAACATGGGCGAGTAAACACAGCATCGAAATTGTTGAGTTAGATTATTTGCTGAAAAATGCTGATATCATCTCTTTAAATGCATCATTAAACGAAACAAGCTACCATATTTTAAAACAACCTCAATTTTCTTTGATGAAAAAAGGTGTTTATATTACAAATACCGCACGAGCCGAATTGATTGACGAAAGTGCATTAATTAACGCGCTAGATAGTGGTGTTGTTGCAGGACATGCAACAGATGTAATGTACGTTGAACCTTCATATAACGATAATCCCTTAGTCCAGCATCCAAAAGTGCTTGTCACACCTCATACTTCAGCTTATGCCATTGAATGTTTACAAGGTATGGGTGAAAAATGTGTGCAGGATGTAGAAAATTTTGTCAATAATTTACAATTGCAATCCGTTGTTTCTTAATGGTTTATTTTAAAGTTTAATTGATAATAACAATATCAAGGAGTTTAGATATGCAAGATATGCATGTTACATTTCTACAAGCCGCGATTATTTCAGTATGGGTTGCGATGGTTATGTCTCGGGGGCTAGGTGGGGCAACTTTGACACTAAGATTTACACCGATGATGACGGGGTTAATTGTCGGTATTGTCTTTAATGATATTCATAATGCCATGATAACCACAGCAGCTATTCAACTAATCTACATGGGCGTTTTTTCACCAGGTGGGCAAATGCCATCAGAACCTGCCATTGCAACAGCCGTTGCAGTTCCTGTCGCTTTACTGGGTAAAATGGAACCAACCGCTGCAGTTGCCGTTGCAGTGCCTGTTGGATTATTGGGATCTTACCTATATCAGTTAAGATTTTTCTTTAATACGATGATTATGAAATTAACTGAAAAGTATGCACAAGAGGCAAATAGCTCTGGTCTAACTTTATCAATCATCATACTACCAATAATTTGTAGCTTTGTTCTTTTTGTCCCATTTATGTTTGTAGCACTGTATTTTGGTGCGCCAATTATTGCGGATGTTATTAAAACAAATGCAGGGGGATTAGTTTTCCACATCCTTAATGTTATTGGTGGCGGACTTGCTGCTGTCGGTATTGCATTAACTATCTATGTTATTGGTAAAAAAAGTTACATTATTTTCTTCTTACTTGCGTATTTTATGGCTGTTATGGCAAAACCACTTAATATCACCATGGTCACTTACGCGATTGTTGGCGCTATCATTGCATTTATTTTTGTTCTAGCAAAAAGTGAAGCAGTTAATTCTGTCGCAGATCAACCAAGAAGTAATTCAAATAATAACAATCAAATTGATGATGATGATTATTAATCTGTAACTATTTGATTAATAGATTAGAAAGAGGAATTTTATAATGACACAAATAGTACAAGAAAGTATCGATCTAAAGCCAGAGGCAATTACTAAACGAGATATCACTTTTGCTTGGTTACGGTGGTATTATGCTAATGAGATCCCACACTCATTTGACCGTTATCTAGCTGCTTCGTTAATGTGGGGGTTAATGCCAATTCTTAAAAAATTATATAAATCAAAAAGTGAGTTAGCTGCTGCTTACCAAAGACATTTACTGTTTTTTAATACCCAGATAACTTGGGGCGGCGGTACTATCTCAGGCATTATGGCTTCATTAGAATCTGTAAGAGCAGATGAAGTTTATCAGAA
This sequence comes from Gilliamella sp. B2838, assembly GCF_026536185.1. Classification (NCBI taxonomy): domain Bacteria; kingdom Pseudomonadati; phylum Pseudomonadota; class Gammaproteobacteria; order Orbales; family Orbaceae; genus Gilliamella; species Gilliamella sp. B2838. The sequence continues at coordinate 61,324 of NZ_JAFNOO010000012.1, read as the reverse complement.
AAAACCGATCAGTATTGATAATGATGTGCTTTATAATACCAAAGCGGGTTTAATGGGGGCCTTGGCGGGAATTGGTGACGCGATTGACTCAGGAACCATTCAGTATATCTTCATAGCCATTGCGCTACCTTGGGCTCAAGAAGGTCTAGCAATCGGTGCTTTATTTCCTTTCTTTGCTTTTGTCATTTATCAACTTTTTGTGGGGTACTATTTTGCTCAGTTAGGCTTTAAGTTAGGTCGAAATGCGGCAACTGAAGTTGTTGGTAATAAAATGCAGATGATTATTGAAGCACTATCCATTTTAGGGTTGTTTATGATGGGTATTTTAGCTGCTAGTTATATTAAAGTATCATCAAGTTTAAAATTTACTTTATCAGGCAAAGATTTCGTTATCCAAGACACACTGGACAAAATTTTACCAGGGGTTTTGCCACTTATGGTTGTGATGGGATTATATTTCTATTTTTATAAGAAAGGATTAAAAGTAACTCAAGCATTAGTTGGATTAACAATAATACTCGGTGTATTAGCAGCTATTGGCATTTTATAAAATTAAAAAATATAGAGGTTAAATTATGGGAAAAGTCGTTTTAGCGCGCGTAGATAGTCGCCTTATTCATGGTCAAGTTGCCACTAATGTGTCTAAAGCAGCCGGAGCAAATGCGTTGTTTGTAGCCGATGATTACTCTGCAAATGATGAGTTTACTAAAAATATTATTTTAGGTGCTGGTGCCAGCACAGGGCATAAAATAAGAGTATTAAAAGAAGATGGTGCAGTAAGATATTGGAATGATCGCCAGTATGATGATTTTAATGTTATTTTGATTACTAAAAATATTGAAGTTATGTATAAAATTATTAAGGCGGGCGTGCCAATAACCAATCTTAATATTGGTGGTTTACCACTTGTACCGGGAGCAACGTCAATAATTAAAGAAGTATCAATTAATAAACAACAACTTGATTTGCTAATCGATTTACAAAACAGCTATCCCAATATGGATATCTATTTCCAAGCAACCCCTTCTTTGAAAAAAGTAACGTTAAATGAAGCGATTAAAATGTTTGAATAATCGAGGAAAATAATATGATAGGTGTATTATTAGTGAGTCATGGCAAGATGGCTGAAGGGATTAAAGATAGTGTTACAATGATTGTTGGTGAACAAGATAAATTTGCATCATTATCGCTTAATCCAGGACAAGATATTAATCAATTAAAAACCGATTTGTTTAATTGTTCAAAGTCGCTTAATAGTGGTAAAGGTGTATTAATTTTTGTCGATTTGTTTGGTGCCTCGCCTTATAACGCATCAATGCGATGTTTGCCTGAGTGGGAAAAATTAGGTATGAATGTCCGGATAATTACCGGTATGAACTTGCCAATGGTCATTAATGCTGTATGTAATAGGGATTCATTATCACTACTGGATTTAGCAAAAGAGTGTATTGAGGCAGGACAAGAAAATATTCAAGAAGCTATTGGCAATATGGCTAATTTTGCCCAATCTCAAAACGAAGATGATTATTGATTAAACTTACATCTTCAATAGATAATCATCATTTTAATATTATCTATTTGTTTCGCTGTTAGTGTGAATGATAAATCGCACTAACAGTTTTTCTAAATTCAAATAATGATTAAAAATGGATAAATTTAAAGACCTTGTACTAAGATACTGTGTCATTTTTGGTAAACGATTTACGTCTAAAGAGAAAATTACTTTTTTAAGAGTAATATCGAAAGAACTGATTCAATTAGGTTATAGTGTTGAAGCTAAATTAGCAAAATTAAAGTTAGCAACAAGACGATATGAAAATTATTACAATGCTTATATTGGTGATTTAGATAAAGCTGAATTAATTATTTGTACTTATTATGATACCGGTATTAAAAATTTTAATCTTCAGAAAAAATACGCATTCACACCTCAATTTAGTAAATTAGGTTATTTTGTAGGTATTTTACCTATTATTATCTTATTTATCGCGTCACTGATATTAAATTACTTTGTTTTTATTCCTAAAATTCAAGTTGAGGGATTTTTTAGTATTTCCGGAATATTGTCGATTATTTCGACCATTTTGTTATTTTTTATTGTTTTAAAATATAAAAATGGCATTCCTAATCAAAAAAATTTTGTTTGTAATACTTCAAGTATTATTACAATTATTAATTTAATTCATCAGCTTGATAAAAAAGAAAAGAAAAAAATTGCGTTTGTTTTATACGACGATGGTAATGGTGGTCAATATGGTTTAAAAATGTTAGAAAGCTATTCGGAACAAATGAAAGATAAAAAATTTATTTTTATCGATAGTATTGGTAATGGGGAGGATTTAATTTTTTTAAAACCGAAAACATCAATACTAACTTTAGATGGTGTGACTTTTCATTCTGGTGAAATGGCAACACAATTAACCAACTACTTAATGATTACATCTGGCAATATTGATCAAGATGGTAAAATTCTTATCAAGAATGCTGGCTCTTCAAAAGATAATTATTTATCAGAGCAAATAATTACCAAGCATACTCAATCTCTTGTGAATGTATGTAAGGCTTTACTTACCGAACACACTAAATAATTTATTAATTAAATAATTTTTCTATAAAAAAACGGGGTATCCCCCGTTTTTATTACTCGCATATTCGTCATTGCATGACGACTTAATATTATTAATGTGCAGCACCTTTAGGCGCGCCAATTGGTAAAATTGTACGGCCATATTGTTCATTAAGTACTTCGGCCATGGCAAGGTAAATAGCGCTAGCTCCGCAGATAATACCTTCAAAACCAGCTATATGAATAATGTCATGGTTGCCACAAATGTTACCAATTGCTAATAAAGCAAATAAAATCGTTAAACTAGCAAAAACGAATTGTAATGCACGATTAGCTTTTAAGGTACCAATAAACATAAAAGCGGTAAAAATCCCCCATAACGCAAGGAAAATACCGACAAAAGTTGTATCAGTTGGTGCAGTTGCTGGTGAGGTTGGTAAATACCAAATTCCTACTAATGCAATCCAAAAGAAACCATAAGAGGTGAATGCAGTTGTACCAAACGTGTTACCTTTGCGAAATTCTAAAATTCCAGCAATGACTTGCGCAAGCCCTCCATAAAAAATACCCATAGAAACGATTGCTGTCATCACAGGGAAAAATCCTGCATTATGAATATTTAATAAAATGGTGGTCATGCCAAATCCCATCAAGCCAAGTGGACCTGGGTTTGCAAGTTTAGTTTGTTCCATAAGGATCCTATAAATAATTATCATAATAAAAAAGAGCGGCAATAATAAGTGTAGAAAAGCTGATAATCAAGATTTAAGAAAAAATAATTTTTTTGCCCCCTTGATATTGATAATAATGTTCCCATTTATGTGGAAACAATAACATTTCTTTGTGAAAAATAAGCTCTTGAAAATAAATATTTAAGACTTATATACAAGAAATAAAATACAGGTTTTGAGGAGAAAAGATTATGGGTAAAATTATTGGTATTGATTTAGGTACAACAAATTCATGTGTTGCAGTAATGGACAATGGTCAAGCAAAAGTATTAGAAAATGCTGAAGGCGATCGTACAACCCCGTCAATTATTGCATATACACAAGATGGTGAAATTTTAGTTGGTCAACCCGCTAAACGCCAAGCAGTAACCAATCCACAAAATACACTATTTGCCATTAAACGTTTAATTGGTCGTCGTTATGATGATGCCGAAGTACAACGTGATGTTGCTATTATGCCTTATAAAATTGTTAAAGCTGATAATGGCGATGCATGGGTAGATGTCAAAGGTCAAAAAATTGCGCCACCGCAAATCTCTGCTGAAGTATTGAAGAAAATGAAAAAAACCGCAGAAGATTATCTTGGTGAGCCAGTCACTGAAGCAGTTATCACTGTTCCAGCGTATTTTAATGATGCACAGCGTCAAGCAACTAAAGATGCGGGCCGTATTGCTGGTTTAGATGTTAAACGTATTATTAACGAACCTACAGCCGCTGCACTTGCTTACGGTTTAGATAAAGATGTGGGTAACCGCACTATCGCTGTATACGACCTTGGTGGTGGTACATTTGATATCTCAATTATCGAAATTGACGATGTTGATGGCGAAAAAACATTTGAAGTATTAGCAACTAATGGCGATACTCATTTAGGTGGTGAAGACTTTGACTCACGCTTAATTAACTATTTAGTTGATGAATTTAAACGTGAACAAGGATTCGATCTGAAAAATGATCCACTTGCAATGCAACGTTTAAAAGAAGCGGCAGAAAAAGCGAAAATTGAATTATCATCAGCACAACAAACTGATATCAACTTACCATATATCACGGCTGATGCATCAGGTCCAAAACACTTAAATATTAAAGTGACACGCGCTAAACTTGAATCATTAGTCGAAGATTTAGTTAAACGCTCAATGGATCCGGTTAAAACTGCACTACAAGATGCTGGTTTATCTGTATCTGATATTAAAGATGTTATTTTAGTCGGTGGTCAAACTCGTATGCCTATGGTGCAAAAAGCGGTTGCTGACTTCTTTGGTAAAGAACCACGTAAAGACGTTAACCCTGATGAAGCTGTAGCAGTGGGCGCAGCAGTACAAGGTGGGGTACTTGGTGGTGATGTTAAAGATGTGTTATTACTTGATGTAACACCATTATCTTTAGGTATTGAAACAATGGGTGGTGTGATGACTACCTTGATTGAGAAAAACACAACTATCCCAACTAAACATAGTCAAGTGTTCTCAACAGCTGAAGATAATCAATCAGCGGTAACCATTCATGTGTTACAAGGTGAACGTAAACGTGCAAGTGATAACAAATCATTAGGTCAGTTTAATCTTGATGGTATTCAAGCTGCACCGCGTGGTATGCCACAAATTGAAGTAACATTTGATATTGATGCTGACGGTATCTTACATGTATCAGCAAAAGATAAAAACACTGGACGTGAACAAAATATTACTATTAAAGCTTCTTCAGGTTTAAGTGAAGAAGAGATTCAAAAAATGGTAAATGATGCTGAGGCGAATGCAGAAGCTGACCGTAAGTTTGAAGAGTTAGCTCAAATTCGTAACCAAGCAGATCACCTTGTTCACTCAACGCGTAAACAAGTGTCTGATGCAGGCGATAAATTACCAGCTGCTGATAAAACAGCCATTGAAGATGCAGTGAGTGCATTAGAAGTTGCAGCGCGTGGTGAAGATAAAGCTGAAATCGAAGCGAAAATTAATGCATTAATGGAAGCATCTAAAAAATTGCTTGAACTAGCGCAGCAACAAGGTCAGGCAGAACAGTCAGCTCAAGCAGGTAGTAGCTCTACAGCGCAAGACGATGTTGTTGATGCAGACTTTAAAGAAGTTGATGATGATAAAAAATAAGCATTAACCGCTGTGTTTTTTAATGAGTTATTTCAACGAGTTTTAAACATGTAACACATTAAACGGGCGCGAGGTAACTCAAGCCCGTTTAGTTGTTTATGTAATAAATAAAAATAAAGGTAAATTATGGCGAAGAAAGATTATTATGAAACATTAGGCGTAAGTAAAAGTGCTACTGAAGCTGAAATAAAAAAAGCCTATAAACGCCTTGCCATGAAATATCATCCTGATAAAAATCAGGATAATAAAGCTGAAGCAGAAGCAAAATTTAAAGAAGTGAAAGAAGCTTATGAAGTTTTGACCGATGCGCAGAAAAAAGCAGCTTATGATCAATATGGGCATGCTGCTTTCGAGCAAGGTTTTGGCGGTGGTGCCGGAGCAGGTGCCGGTGGATTTGGTGGCTTCGGCGGCTTTAGTGGTGGTTCAGCATTTGATGATATATTCAGTGATTTCTTTGGTGGTGGTCGTGGCGGACGAGCGCAAAGCGCATCACGCGGTGCCGATCTGCAATACAATATTACCTTAACACTTGAAGAAGCCGCTGCGGGTGTCAGCAAAGAAATAAAAGTACCAACATGGGTTACTTGTGATACTTGTCATGGCCAAGGTACAGAAAAAGCATCAGATGTTGTTACCTGTGAAACTTGCCATGGTGCAGGGGTTGTGCAAATGCGCCAAGGTTTCTTTGCCGTACAGCAAGAGTGCCCAACTTGTCATGGACGAGGCAAAGTAGTTAAAAATCCTTGTAAAAAGTGTCATGGCGAAGGTCGTATCCAAAAAACAAAAACACTTTCTGTAACTATTCCTGCGGGGGTGGATACGGGTAATCGTATTCGACTTTCCGGTGAAGGTGAAGCAGGCTTAAACGGTGCACCAGCTGGTGATTTATATGTTCAAGTGCAAGTTAAACCACATGGTATTTTTGAACGTGATGGTAATAATTTACATTGTGAAATTCCAATTAATATTGCATTGGCATCACTAGGTGGCGAAGTTGAAGTACCAACACTTAATGGTAAAGTCAGTTTAACGATACCGGCCGAAACACAAACAGGAAAAATGTTTAGATTACGTGGTAAAGGTGTCAAATCATTACGCGGTAGTACAATGGGTGATTTGTATTGTCATGTTGTGGTTGAAACTCCAGTCAATTTAACTGGTAAACAAAAAGAGTTGTTAAAAGAATTAGGCGAAAGTTTTAAAGCCGATAAAAGTTCTAAGCATAGCCCAAAAGAAAAAAGCTTTTTTGATAAAGTGAAAAAGTTTTTTGGCTAATAATTTTTAATAATGTACAAATGGCGAGGCAGAAAAACTACCTCGCCATTTTTATTTATCTAGTTCATATCAATAAACCCTCATTTTTAAATGTTTTTTTGTTAATTCTTGATAGCTAAATTTTGTGCAATATTTTGTACCAAACGTAGATAATCGATGTTGTTCAAAATTAAATTAATGTAGTATATTGAATTACATATTATTTTTATTTGTATATAATTTTAATCACTTTTATCTATAGGATTTTTTATGTTTTTAAAAAAACTTTGGCAAAAATTGCGGCCACAAAATGTAGTCATTGCTCAACAATCAACACCAGATGATAACCTCAAAATAGCTATCCAATCCTTTTGGAATAAAGTTAAACAGTCAGAACAGTCTCTTAGTGAATTGCAACCTTTAGATTTAATGGAAAAGCTCAATAACTTGTTAAGTGAAAACCAATTAGACGTTATTGCCGAAATTATGGGGGGAGAGGTAAAAAAACATAAAATTATTTTTACTGCTGAAGGTAAAATTGAACGTTTTGAACTAGTAGTAGAAATTGTTAAATTAGCACCTAGTTTAGATCTATTTGAAATCGAGGCATTTCGTCAACGAGCTAATAAAATTTCTGATTTTGAAATAAATTTTAATGGTACCTCTTTTTCATTGGGGGCATCTGATTTATTGATTCAATATCATGAAGATCATCGTAAAATTGCTTTGGATTTAATGTTTGCTAAACCAATCGCCAAAGATCAAATAAATTATGCACAAACATTAGCTTTAGTCATTTTGGATCATCTTTTAGGGGAGTACGACTTAGCTATAAAAGTGCAATCAATTAATTTTGTCGACACAATGCCTGATTCTAATAGTATTACGGCTGAAGAGTTTGCTAAACGATTTGATGATATCTGGAAAAATGATTTAAAACACACCGGTATTTTTCCTATTTCTGAAAGTGAAGATCAATTGTTTGTATTTGAATTAGCAAGTAAAGATGATCCTGATGATACGACCTTAGTGCAGCGTAACGAAACGGCTAATGCATTGGCTTGTGATATTAATTATGGTTATGGACTTAATCTAAGTATAGAGCTAGATTGTAAAGAGACCTTATCGTTAGTTTACGATATAGAAGATGCCATTAGCGCCGCTTTCCGTGAAAATAGGAAAGGCATTCATGCCCAAAATTCTTTACACCAAGCAACAAGAACTATGCTTTGGTATGTAGAAGATAAACATTTTGCTACTCAAATAATTCAAAATATATTAAATCAATATCAAGATCTATCAGTAAAAATTGACTGTGAGTTTGATCCTGCTTGGATGGAGTATTTAGCTTGGGTAGACTAGTTTAGAACAAAGAAATTTGTTTTTTCATAAAAATAAACCCAGCATAAGCTGGGTTTTAATCATTCGATAATAAACTAAAATTACATTTTAGTTGTGAATGTACGAGCAATAACGTCGCGTTGTTGTTCAGCAGTTAATGAGTTGAAACGAACTGCATAACCAGAAACACGAATAGTTAATTGTGGATATTTTTCTGGGTGTTGAACAGCATCTTCTAAAGTTTCACGACGAAGAACATTCACATTTAAGTGTTGACCACCTTCAACTTTGATAGTTGGAGCAACATCTAATGGAACTTCACGATATTCGAATTGACCAAGTTCTGCAGTTGGGATAACTTGATCTTCTTTATAAACTGATTTTGCAGCGACACAACGAGCTTCTTTTGTAGAGTCGTCCAATAACCAGAAAGAGTTAAGAAGTGCTGCATTGTCTGCTTTAGTAATTTGGATACCTGTAATCATTTTTAAATCCTCCTAACGGGGCCTTATTGCCCTAAAATAATTAAGGTTAATATAGCACTTTCAAGTTTTGATTAAAGTCAAAAAAAGCTATTAATTCGATAAGTAATACCTTTGATAAAAATTGATTAATATTTTTTTTAAACTAATCAACTGATTGATATGTAAGATATTATTATTCAATTGTATTAAAATACTTTACAAGTAATAAAACGACGATTAATAAGTTAGGTAAATCAAGTTGCCTTAAAAACGGTATTTTTTACATCAATTTTAAGCGGTTCACTTAAGGTAAAAGTAAATTTTAATGCCACACCTAGCCTATTATCATTTAATAACTTTTTATCAATAGCAATACGATTATCAATACAAATATGATCTTATGCATATTTTATATTATTCATCTAAGTATACGCATTGCCAATAACCATAAATATCATTAATCCCTTTGGGATGATTACTTTGATGATGAGTGTGTTACTCATTAATAAAATTAATTAGATTATTAATCAATCCAAATTTCAGATCTTAATTCATAAACTTGGATTATTACAAAAATGATCGTTAAATATTGATGCTGAACGAGCAAGTTATGTCTAATTTATGTTTAATTGAATTTTTAAGCGTGTTTATTTAGATTAAACGGACTTGATTACTGTTAGGTTTATTATTATTTTTAGGTATAATTAATGTTATCGGCTGATAATGTTGTTGAGCCATATGAAATAATAATATAGGTATTGTATGAGTAATCAATTAACATGGCATGATGTCATTGGATCGGAAAAAGATAAACCTTATTTTCAACAAATATTGCAATTTGTCGCATCAGAACGAGCTAAAGGTAAAGTGATTTATCCTCCACAGCATGATGTGTTTAATGCATTCCGCTTTACGCCTTTTAATGACATTAAAGTCGTGATATTAGGACAAGATCCATATCATGGACCTAATCAAGCTCACGGTTTGTCGTTTTCAGTACTACCTGGCGTTAAACCACCACCATCGTTACTTAATATCTATAAAGAGCTTTCGACGGATATTGAGGGTTTCAAAATTCCTTCTTATGGTTATTTAGGTTCTTGGGCAAATCAAGGTGTTCTTTTATTAAATACGGTATTAACTGTTCAAGCAGGGCAAGCTCATTCCCACGCTAAAATAGGTTGGGAAACGTTTACTGACCATGTTATTGCGGCAATTGATAAATATCTTGAAGGTGTTGTATTTTTATTGTGGGGCTCACCCGCTCAAAAAAAAGGGCAATTTATCGATCGGCAAAAACATCATGTTTTAACGTCTGTGCATCCATCACCATTATCTGCACATCGTGGCTTTTTGGGTTGTAAGCATTTCTCAAAGGCAAACGATCTTATTATAAAACAGGGTAAAACACCGATTGATTGGCAGCCACAACTTCCGGAAAAACAGTGATGAGTTATAGTAAAAAACGGCGAACTGGTTTGCAAGAAATTGCTAATTTAATTGGCATAAGTAAAATGACAGTGAGTCGATATTTACGCGATCCTAATTTGGTGTCTAAACCATTACAGTCTCAAATTTCAGCGGCAATCGAGCAGCTTGGTTATATCCCTAATAAAGCGCCTGATATGTTATCAAATGCAAAAAGTAATGCGATTGGGGTTGTGTTTCCATCGTTAACCAACCAAGTTTTTGCGGATATTTTAAAAGGAATTGAGATGGTAACTGATGCCAAAGGATATCAGACCATGATTACTCATACAGGATACAATGCCGATAAAGAAGAGCAACGGGTTCGTTCATTACTTTCTTATAATATTGATGGATTAATCTTAACTGAAAGAATCCATAATCCTGCTACATTAAAAATGATCGAAATTTCGGGCGTTCCTGTGGTTGAAATTATGGATAGTGTGTCGCCGTGTATTGATATGGCCGTCGGATTTGATAATTTTACTGCAACCCGAAATATGATTCATCGTATGATCGAAAAAGGGCGTCGCAATATTGTTTATTTTAGCGCAAGGCAAGATCAACGTAGCATTATTCGTCAACAAGGCTATGAAAAAGCGATGCAAGAAGCAGGCTTAACGCCGCGTACATTAGCGACTAAAGAAGCCTCATCTTATGAACTTGGCGCACGTTTTTTACACCAAATTTTAAAAGAGTTTCCTGCCGTTGATGGAATTTTTAGTACTAACGATGATTTGGCTTTAGGCGTACTGCTTGAATGCCAACGAATGGGCATTGAAATTCCTAAACAAATCGCTATTGTCGGTTTTCATGGGCATCAAATAGGTCAATATATGAATCCAAAATTAGCATCGATACATACTCCAAGAATTGAAATGGGTAAAATAGCTGCAGAACTATTATTAAAAAGAATTAATGGGGAAAGGATAGATCAAAAAGTGGTGGATTTGTCTGTTGAATATCTAGATGGAGAAAGTATTTAATTGCATAAAAATAATGTTGTAATAATAGAACCTCATCAATAAAATTGATGAGGTAAACAAGCAATTATAATCCTTTCGGATTATCACCATATTGGTTACTACCTGGTGTAGAATTTATACACATGAAAATAAACAGTATAATACCACCAACAAATGGGATGAAGCTAATTAAATACCACCAGCCTGATTTATCGGTATCATGCAAACGACGTACAGTCACTGCTATGTTTGGGATAAGAATAACAAGTAAAAAAATTACTTCAATTAGTGACATTGCTGATGCCATAGTTTCACTGAGTGAAGCTAAAATGATTAATACCAAATAAAATATAGCGACAAATAAGGTGAAAAGCCAATACTCTTTACGACGAGCTCGACCACTAAAGTTTGCATAATTTTTTGTCATACAACTGATAAACCAATTCATTGTTATAATTCCTTCTTTATTTATATTTGACTTTTGCTATTTAAAGCGGTGACTATTCTAATAAAAAAACACAAATAAAACAAAATATTTACACATCACTAATAATATATTAACAAACAATATGTTATTTTTATGTTTGCTATGTTTTGCTCACGATTATAGGTTTTCAGTTACAATGATCTATGTTAACATTATCGCTCAGTGGTTATTTATACCTACTAATAGATGATAAAAAGTAACACTGAGGTCCTCCCATGAAAATAGTTGAAGTAAAACATCCTCTAGTACGCCATAAAATTGGTTTAATGCGCGAACATGATATTAGCACTAAAGATTTTCGCGATCTTGCTAGTGAAGTTGGCAGTTTATTAACCTATGAAGCTACTGCTGACTTACCCACTGAAAAAGTGACCATTGAAGGCTGGTGTGGACCAGTACAAGTTGAACGAATTAAAGGTAAAAAAATTACCGTAGTACCTATTTTACGTGCCGGCTTAGGCATGATGGATGGTGTACTTGAGCATATACCTAGTGCACGTATAAGCGTTGTTGGTTTTTATCGTAATGAGGAAACGCTTGAACCTGTTCCTTATTTCCAAAAATTAACTTCTGACATTGATGAACGTATGGCTTTAGTTGTTGATCCAATGTTAGCAACGGGTGGTTCTATGGTTGCAACAATTGATCTACTAAAAAAAGCAGGTTGTAAAAATATTAAAGTGCTTGTTTTAGTGGCCGCACCAGAAGGTATTAAAGTATTGGAACAAGCTCATCCTGATGTTGAACTTTATACCGCTTCAATCGATGATAAATTGAACGATAAAGGTTATATATTACCAGGGCTTGGCGATGCTGGAGATAAGATATTCGGCACAAAATAAAATCTCAAATTTTAGACCGGTTTATCCGGTTTTTTTATTTCCGCTATTTAGTAAAGAAATAAATATCAATTAATAGAGTAATTAAGAGAGGACCACGTGACTAAAAATGCTCTTGATCAAATAAACAATAATATCTCGCCACTTAAACATGCTTGGCAAGATATTTTTACCGGTGCGCAAATGTTATTTGTTGCCTTTGGTGCATTGGTTTTAGTGCCACTTTTAACTGGATTAAATCCAAATGTTGCAATGTTTACAGCGGGTGTGGGTACGTTATTATTTCAATTAACCACTAAAGGAAAAGCGCCTGTATTTTTAGCTTCTTCATTTGCATTTATTGCACCTATCTCTTTTGGGGTTGCACAGTGGGGAATTCCAGCTACGTTAGGTGGATTAGTTGCGGCAGGTTTGGTTTTTATGTTTTTTGCTTTTTTAGTCAAAATTAATGGCAGCCATATTATTGATCGCATTTTACCTCCAGTTGTAACAGGGCCAATTATTATGGTTATTGGTTTATCTTTAGCACCGGTAGCGGTTGGCATGGCAATGGGTAAAAATAGCGGTTTATCAGCAGAAAACTATCAATTGATTATTATTTCAATGGCTTCTTTATTAACGACGTTGATTGTAGCAATCTGGGCAAAAGGTTTTTTTAAATTAGTGCCAATTATTGCTGGAATTATTGTTGGTTACATGTTTTCTTGTATTTTTGGTATTGTCAACTTTCAACAAGTCATCGAAGCACCTTGGTTTAAAATTCCCGATTTCACTTTTCCTGAGTTTCAATGGCAAGCCATTTTATATATGATTCCGATCGTTATAGCACCAACAATCGAGCATGTTGGTGATATTATGGCCATTAGTTCTGTCACCGGTAAAGATTACACTAAAGAACCAGGATTACAGCGCACGTTACTGGGTGATGGGTTAGCAACATCTGCTGCTGGTTTCTTTGGTGGCCCGCCATGTATTACCTATGCAGAAGTTATTGGTGCAGTCACATTAACGCGTAATTTTAGAACTAGAGTAATGACCTGGGCAGCTATTTGGGCTATTTTAATGTCATTTATTGGTAAGATTGGTGCTTTTTTAAGTTCTATTCCGACAGTTGTAATGGGCGGAATTATGGTATTACTTTTTGGCTCGATAGCTTCGGTTGGCATTAATATTTTAGTCAAACATAAAGTTGATCTTTCTGTATCACGTAATATGTGTATCGTCTCGTTAGTACTTGTATTTGGTATTGGCGGCATGATTTTTGATTTTGGATCTTATGCTTTGCAAGGAATCAGTTTATGTGGAATTTTAGCGATTGTACTAAATTTAATTTTACCTCATAAATCAGCTGACTAATAAATAGCCGTTAATTATTAAGTTGATTAACGGCTAAAAATGTCGCTTATTTTTTCGAAAAGAGCGAGTGATATATTTTCGAATAAAAAAATAATCCGCTATATTTTAACTATATTTGACTATTTAAAGGCTATTAGCGTTTATTATTTATGGTGTTATTTACATTTCTTTGCAAATAATTCGGCTGAATGAGTGGCTTTTTTTTATCATAGCCTTATAATTCCGAAAAATAAGCTTATTTAAGCTTGATTTATGGCATTTAATATAAAAAAACGAAATAAAATAAATAATTAGTTGACGGATGGAGCGCCATGAAGTATAATTATAGACACCAGACACCAGACACCAGCGCTGGCAAAATAATGTTTTAAAAACTCCCCAATCTCTCTTTAGGCTAAAATTTAATTCAATTCTTGCTTCTACTTTTAACTTATTTCATCGAAACAGCGTAAATAATCATCGTTTTTTAGCAATAAGTGTAAACAAAAGATACGCTTTGAGCTCAGCGCTATCCTTAAGCTTAATTAAAGATATAAATTTAAGGTTAATCTTAAATTCACTCGGGGCTTATACTCAAACTCAAGCATCATGCCCGTTATCTAAACTAGTTTTAGTGTTAGTATCATTGTTATTGTTATGCTGTTCATTTAATACTGAGGCATTATCCGCCACTACCGTGCAGGTAATTAACGGCACTCAGCCTTATTTAACCTTTGATAATCGGGTAACTAAAGTTACCACTACTGAGGAGCTGCTTTGGATTAAATTATCTGATGGTACTACCATTACTCCGGCAATCAATACTTCAGCGACTACCCCTATAGTGTTACCTAATGCTGGTGAAACCTTAGCTGATGTACAGATGTTGGTACCTACCCTTGCTAACTCCATTGCCTTAAGTGCTTTAATTGGTGCACCCTATAATTATTGGGGAGATGATGACGGTGATGGTCAGGGTACTAATGGTATTACCGTAACCGGTAATTTAAGCGTACGTATTACCGATAAAGACAATCAGGCCGTGAGTCGTAGTGCTACTTTAAATATCTGTCAAGCACCTTATAAAGTGGCATTAACCAGTACTGCTGGTAGTTTAATCACCCAGTATGGGCGGCCTAATAGTCGTAGTTTCAATGGTAGTTCTGTTACTTATTATATCAGTCCTAAAGCCGCACCAAAAATCTGTTATGCCAAACCGAATCTGAGTTTGGGCACCGGCATCTACGCCGGTCCCGCTGATATTTGGAATCCACTACGAGGTTTTTTAGTGCAGTCCACTGAGTCATCAAGTTACAGTCGTAACTTCCCCACTACTGGGGCAAATAATCTGTATTTTGATTTAGACATAGGTGGTATTAACGGTTCAACATTGACATGGTCAACAGTCAGCCAAGGCGGTATTACCGCCACCATGACGCCATCACCCGATAATGCTAATAACATTCGCGTCACCCTCACGGGTCCGGTGGCAACATCATCGCAACAAAGTTCAGCCACACCAGGAAGTATTGCTACTCCCAGCTTGCCACAGACTTTTGTGTTAGTCGGTAAAGATAGCAGTAATAAAGCAGTATTAAGCTATGGTTTTGAGTTAAAGCAGTGGTTCGTTAATCGCGGAAATAAATCAGATAACTATCCTAACCAATCATCCTGGTGTCGCAATTTAGGCGGTGGTTACCGTCTGCCACAGGTTAAAGACTTAACTAACGCGAAATGTGGCGTCAATAATAGCAACTTTCCATGCGTTAATGGCATAGATGGCGCCACGCCGGCATCAACTCAAAATAATTACCAGCGTAATATTGGTGCGGGTTTGTTCACCGAATGGGGCTACATGTACAGTTATGCCGCTGCCGGCTTCGTCTCCTACTTCTACTGGGCAAGTGACAGCAACGGTAGGTCCCCGTTCTATGTCGGCTCGGACGACGGCGACGTTGACAGCATCGACCCCGTCAACAGCTTCCGCGGGTTTTGCGCCTATCCTTAGTCATTAGTTCTTAGTCCTTAATCCTTAAGTCGTAGGCGTTTAATAAGGCGTAATAAAGGTTAAGCAACAACAGGACAGTTTCAGCGGCAGGGGGTAATCCTAGCCGATAGCATCGGTAAACAAAAATGAACGATACGAGTAATTTGGGGAAGATCATATAATCCCCTCTTTACTCGGGCGTCGGGCGTTTTCTCCAAAGAGAAAACGTCATAAAACAAGCAACATCCGAAATTTTAACCCATCTAAATTCCAAAACATCTATTCAGAACTTTAATAAACAAGCGGGTGATATATTTTTGAATAAAAAAATAATCCGCTATATTTTAACTATATTTGACTATTTAAAGGCTATTAACATTTATTATTTATGGTGTTATTTACATTTCTTTACAAATAATTCGGCTGAATGAGTGACTTTTTTTTATCATAGCCTTATAATTTTAAAAATTAAGCTTAATTTAAGCTTGATTTATAGCCATTTAACATAAAAAAATCAAATAAAATAACAGATTAGTTGACGGGTGGAACGCCATGAAGTATAATTATAGACACCAGACACCAGCGCTGGCAAAACAATGTTTTAAAAACTCCCCAATCTCTCTTTAGGCTAAAATTTAATTCAACTCTTACTTCTACACCTAACTTATTTCATCAAAGCAAGGTAACTCACCCTCGTTTTTCAGCATTCAGAGTAAGCAAAAGATGCACATTTAATTTAGCGTTATGCTATCGCTTACTTAAAGCGATAAATTTAAGGTTAATCTTACGTGCAACCTTGTTTTTTACGCAAACTCAAGCATCAGGTCAATTATCTAAACTGGCTTTAGCATCGATACCATGGTTATTATTGCTGTATGTCACTACGACTCAAGCATTGTCGGCAACGACGGCGCAAGTCATTCATGGTAGTGCACCCTATTTAACCTCTGATAATGGGGTCACTAAGGTCACCACGACTGAGGGGCTGTTAGGTATTACCGTTTCTGACGGCACGACTCAAACCACCTACACACCGGACAATAATACTTCAACCGCAGATAATCCAATCGTTCTCCCAGAAGCCAATGAGCACTTTAGCGATATTGGAATGCTGGTCCCTGCCACTGTTAACGCTATCGCCTTAAACGACTTAATTGGTGAGCCTTACAATTATTGGGGGGATGATGATGGTGATGGTCAAGGTACTAATGGAATTACCGCGACCGGTAATTTAAGCGTGAGCATTACCGATAAATTGAATCGAGCCGTGACGCATAGTGCCAACATAGATAGCTGTATGGCACCTTATAAAGTAGAATTAACCAGTACTGATGGTAGTTTAACCACCCAGTATGGGGTACCAAATAGTGGTAATTTTAGTGGTAGCACGGCTGCCTATTATATCACCAGACCCAAATCCGCGCCTAAAATCTGTTACGCATGGCCGGGTCGGGGGGGGCCCGTTTATTCCAAACCTTCCGATATTTGGAATCGACAACGAGGTTTTGTAAAGCAAGCAGCTGAGCCATCACAGTACAAGCTTAACTTCCCGACTACCGGTGCTAATAATTTGTATTTTGATTTAGACATAGAAGGTATTGATAGCTCTACATTAACCTGGCCAACTGTCACTAAAGGTGGTATTACCGCTACCATGACACCATCACCCACTAATCCAAATTTCATACGTGTCACGCTTACTGGTCCTGCAGCAACAAAAGCCCTACAGGATTCAGCATTACTGGGTAGTGTGGCTCCAGCTAGCTTGCCGCAGACTTTTGTGATAGAGGGTAAAGATAGTCGTAATAAAACGGTATTAAGCTATGGTTTTGAGTTAAAGCAGTGGTTCGTTGCCCGCCCACTAGGCGTAGGCGATGTTACTGTTGATAGCGCCTCATCCTGGTGTAGTAGTTTAGGCGGTGGTTATCGTTTGCCACAGGTAAAAGACTTAACTAACGCAGTTAACAGGCGTTGGGGATGGGGACCATCATGGACACCTGCCACACCACCATCCAGTGATAATTATGCCGATGCTAATATCGGCGCAGGTTTCCTTTCTGAATGGGGCAATGTGCACTTTTATATCTCATCCATTTTTGTCGGCAGCACCGCTATTGCCATCGGTGATGATTCGACACTGTTCATTGTTTTTTTCGACGTAGGCGCCGTTCACAACTACTCCTCGTCCCGGAACGATCTGGTTTGCGTCTATCCTTAGTGCTTATTTCTTGAGCACGAAAGTTGAGGGTTAGCAAAAATAGTGTTTATTCGTTAAATATTCGTTAACTTAAATGGTTTTGTGAGCGATAAATAGCAATTTTGTGGTGTCTAAGCCTGTACCGATATAGTTGAGTAAATTGCAGTAACATCACGTTGGCTAAATTTATAGCCAACGTTGCTTGCGAATCCAAAATCTACATAAAGGCTAAGTTATTGTATTAATGAACAATCGGTTATGATTTAAAGTGATTAAGTACTTACTTTCTAGGTTAAACTATATGTGATTGATTATCATATTATGGTTATTTATGTAATTAAGTGAACCTAATGCTAAATAATAGTGAGCATTAAAAACGCAAAGATTGCTGATTTGCTTTAGCGTAAGTTAATAACTTATTTGAGTATGAATCAAACAAATATACTCTATGATTGCTAAGTTATGTTTATGTAAAATTCACTTTTCAGTATTTAGTTTAATGAAAAGTCCTGATAAAACCTTTATATATTCGTAATCCACGTTTAGTGGTCATGTTTATAGTGAGTAATAACTTACTATATTATTTATCTGTTACTAATTAAGTTATAGGCTACATGTGTGGCGTTAAGCATGATGCTAAATTATATTAATGTTAATTGAACTTGATTGGCAATTGGAAAAGCCTAATTAGATATATATTGCATATATAATATGCTTATTGTGAGTAAAATAATTTTAGAAAAGTTAAAGAAAATATAAGTGCTTACTGACAAAACTCACCTATTTTTTAATAGATGAGTTTTTTGTGGTATTTGGTTTATTTAATTGGACGCATAGTTGGGAATAAAATGACGTCCCGAATGGTATGGCTATTGGTAAATAGCATTACGGTTCGGTCAATCCCAATTCCTAGCCCTGCTGTTGGCGGTAAGCCGTGCTCTAATGCGGTGATATAATCTTCATCATAAAACATTGCTTCGTCATCACCCGCATCTTTTTGCGATACCTGATCGGCAAAACGTTGTGCTTGGTCTTCAGCATCGTTAAGTTCTGAGAAGCCGTTACCAATTTCACGTCCACCAATAAAGAACTCAAAGCGGTCTGTTACAAATGGATTTTCGTCGTTACGGCGAGCAAGTGGCGATACTTCAGCCGGATATTCAGTAATAAACGTTGGTTGAATTAAGTTAGCCTCGGCAACTTCTTCAAAAATTTCAGTCACTACTCGACCGAGTCCCCAACTTTTTTCAATTTTAATACCGACAGCTTTGGCAATTGCACACGCTTTATCAAAATCATCTAAATCAGCATTATTGGTTTCTGGGCGGTAATGACAAATTGCCTCACGCATAGTCATTTTGATAAATGGTTTGCCAAAATCGAAAGTATGCTCGCCATATTGTACAACTGGATTACCCGTTACGGCGATTGCAAGGCGGCGGAATAATGCTTCAGTTAAAACAATCAGGTCTTTGTAATCGGCATAAGCCATGTACATTTCCATCATGGTAAACTCTGGATTATGTCTTGGTGATACGCCTTCATTACGGAAGTTTCGATTAATTTCAAATACTCGTTCAAAACCACCTACAACTAAACGTTTTAAATAAAGTTCAGGGGCAATACGTAGATACATATCTAAATCAAGCGCATTGTGGTGAGTAATAAATGGTTTGGCTGATGCACCACCTGGGATGACTTGCATCATTGGGGTTTCGACTTCCATAAAGTGATTTTCTAACATAAAGTTACGAATTTCAGTTACCACTTTTGAGCGAGCAATAAAGGTGTCACGTGATTGTTGATTAGTAATTAAATCAAGGTAACGTTGACGATAGCGCATTTCTTGATCTGCTAAGCCGTGGAATTTATCTGGTAATGGGCGTAATGCTTTAGTTAGTAGGCGGATTTCTTCACAATGAATTGATAGTTCACCTGTTTTGGTTTTGAATAAGTAACCTTTAGCACCGACGATGTCACCAAGATCCCATTTTTTGAATTGTTCGTTGTAGTAATTTTCGGGTAGATCATCACGAGTGACATAGAGCTGGATTTGCCCTGCAACATCTTGTAATGATACAAATGAGGCTTTACCCATAATACGGCGCATCATCATTCGACCGGCAACAGTGACAGTAATTTTATTTTCAATTAACTCTTCGTTAGTTTTATCATCATACAATTTATGAAGATCGCTTGAAATTGCGTCACGACGAAAATCATTCGGGAAAGCAATGCCTTGTTTGCGAATTGCAGCTAGCTTTTCACGACGTATTGTAAGCTCGTTATTTAACTCTTCAATATGGTTTTGTTGCTCTTGCTGTGTTGACATAATTTTACCTTTTATTTATTACCAGTTATAAACCGGCTTTTAAGCTTTCTTCAATAAATTGATCTAAATCACCGTCTAAAACGGCTTGCGTATTGCGTGTTTCAACGCCTGTGCGTAAGTCTTTGATTCGTGAATCATCAAGTACATACGAACGAATTTGGCTGCCCCAACCAATGTCGGATTTGTTTTCTTCCATTTGTTGTTTTTCGGCATTCTTTTTGTGCATTTCAAGCTCATACAGTTTTGCTTTTAACTGTTTCATGGCCTGATCTTTATTACTATGTTGCGAACGGTTATTTTGACATTGTGTTACAATTCCCGTTGGTACGTGGGTAATACGTACAGCAGATTCGGTTTTATTGACATGCTGACCACCCGCGCCCGATGCACGATAAACGTCGATACGCAGATCGGCTGGATTGATGTCGATATCAATATTGTCATCAACTTCTGGATAGACAAATACCGATGCAAATGAGGTATGACGGCGGTTTCCTGAGTCAAATGGGCTTTTTCGTACTAAGCGGTGGACACCGGTTTCAGTGCGTAACCAACCATAAGCATAATCGCCGGTTACTTTGATTGTGGCTGATTTTATGCCAGCTACATCACCGTCTGATACTTCCATCACTTCGGTTGTAAAACCTTTCGATTCAGCCCAGCGTAAATACATTCTCAGTAACATTTCCGCCCAATCTTGGGCTTCAGTACCACCTGAGCCTGATTGGATATCTAAGTAACAGTCAGCACTGTCATAATCACCCGAGAACATTCGGCGAAATTCAAGACCAGCTAGCTTTTTTTCGAGTTGTTCAAGTTCTTGATTGGCTTCGTCAAAAGTGTCTTGATCTTCTGCTTCAATAGCAAGTTCAAGTAGACCTTCGACGTCGTCCAGACCTTGTTCTAAGGTATTGATGGTATTGATGATCTCTTCTAGCGCAACGCGTTCTTTGCCTAATGCTTGTGCTTTTTCTGGATCGGCCCAAACTTCGGATTGTTCTAATTCGGCATTGACTTCCTCAAGACGTTCTTTCTTGAGATCATAGTCAAAGATACCCCCGAATGACATTTGTGCGCTCAGTAAGTTCAGCTATTTTGGATTTTATTGGATTAATTTCAAACATGTTTTATTTTTGTTGGTTTTTATAATTTTGGCATAATCGCACATTGTAGCGGATTTATACATAAATTAGCAATTAGCAATTTTATGTCTTATCCTTGCTTTGATACATTATTGTTGAAAATAAAAATGACGCATCATGCGTCATTTTTAACTCAAAACAGAACTATTTAAATTAATTATTTTTTAGCTTGAGCATAAAGTTCAGCCACTTTGTCCCAGTTAATGACATTCCAAAATGCACCAATGTAATCAGCACGACGATTTTGGTATTTTAGATAATAAGCATGCTCCCAAACATCAAGTGCTAAAATTGGTGTACCAGAAACACCTGAATATTTTTCACCCATTAGCGGAGAATCTTGGTTTGCTGTTGATACAACTGCAAGTTTACCATTTTGTAATACTAACCATGCCCAACCTGAGCCAAAACGACTTGCCGCTGCTGCTGAAAATTTTTCTTTAAATGCATCAACTGTACCAAAATCTTTTTCAATTGCGGCTTTTAGTTCACCTTTAAGTTCAGTTCCCACTTTTAGTAGTTCCCAAAATAAAGTGTGATTAACATGCCCACCCACATTATTTTTAATTCCGGTAACTTTATCGCTTGGCACTTTGTCCAAATTAGCTAATAAAGCTTCAGGGCTTAATTGTTTGATTTCATCAGATAGTGCTTCTAAAATGCCGTTGGCATTATTGACATAAGTTTGATGGTGTTTGTCATGATGTAGATGCATAGTTTGTTCATCAATATAAGGTTCTAATGCATCATACGCATAAGGTAGCGCTGGTAAAGTGTAGGCCATGAAGTTGCTCCTTTCATATATATTATTATTAACTACTTAATTTAAGCAGTATACGAGTTATTAATATGGCTCACAAACTATTATTTAGATAGTTGATGACTATTTGTTTGTGAAAATTACTATTTTCTTATGGTTGTTAATTAATCTTCACTATTTTTTAAATAGGGTACGTACATCATAATGGCATGATTTTCACAAATCAGATTTTCTTGCTGATAATGATCTATTAAATGGGTTTTTCGTTGCCATATTTTATTGTGCCTTGTGTAACCTCCCCACCATTGTTGCTCAATGCGATGATCGGTTTCGAAAACTTCATATTGATAACATAACGGAGTATCAGCAAGTAGTTCCCCATGTAAATATTTATCATCAAGCCAAAGATTAAGGCGGTATGTTGTATTGGTTTTGTTGAGTAGCTGCAAATCAACATAGTTATAAGATAAGGTCGCGAGTGCGGTTTACATCAGGAAAAACATCAAAACTATGTCGCCAGCGTTCTATAACCGTTAATTCAGAATGCAAAACCATCCAATAAATTAAATTGCCTAACTGACAGAGTCCCCCACCAATATCTTTACCAATTTTGCCATTGTGCAGTGAAAGACCTTCTAAAAAACCGCGCTTTTTCGTTGGGCGCCCGATGTTATGCCAGATCGAAAAACGTTGATTCGGTTTTATGATTGAACCATTGAGTTTTTCTACCGCTAAGCGTAGATTGGTGATTTTGTTGTATTGCAGATACATATCCACATCCACATCTTTAACTGCCTTAATAAAACCGATTGATGTTTTTTATGGGAATAACGGCACGCGTGATCATTGATGTCGACAGTACTATATAGCTTACGATTTTTCCACCAATCTAGTTTACGTTTTAAAATAAAGTATTCTTTTCCTAATTTTAACCTTAAAGGGCTGCGTTTTTTCGGTTTATCTACTACAATTTTTTGCATAATTGACAGTTTTTATATCGAATAATGGATCAATTTTTACAGGTGGAGTGATAATACTTGTTAAGTTTATCGAGAAAAATAAACAACTTTAAGTTCATTTGGCTATAATCGTGCGCGCGTAATTTGTCTTCTGTATCGACAAAGCGATAATTTGCAGCTTGACTAATATCATCTTGAGAATGTGCAATGAGCTTAGCAACCACTTCATGAGTTAACTCCATATGACATTGAAAACCATACACCAATTTGCCATAAGCAATAATTTGCCGTGGACAGCCTTCACTATAGGCAATGATTTGGGCATCTTGAGTTAAACCAGGCATATCATTGTGCCAGTGACCGACAGCTAAACTATCACCGAAATGAGAAAATAACGGATTTTTTTTACCAGCTTCGGTCAACGTAATTGGGAATTTGCCAATCTCTTTTTCTGGGCTATGTTCGTAATGTGCACCAAGTGCTTCGCCAATTAATTGTGATCCAAGGCAAACACCAATAACAACTTTATTGGCTTTAATTGCAGATAAAATGATAGCTTGCTCAGCTAACGAGTCAAAATGTGGACACTCTTTTTTGGTCGTTGCCGGTGATTGTGGTCCACCCATGATAATTAGAAAATCAATACTATTGATATTATCTGGAAGGGGTTCACCAAGGTAGACACGCGAATAGCTAATTGTGTGTTGATGTATTTTTGCCCATTGCTCATATGCGCCAGGTGCTTCGAAATCTTCGTGAATAATAAAATGTATATGCATTATTCTTTTTCCTAAATTTCATTTTTACAAAATTTATATTAATTTTATTAGAAATTATTGACGATTGTTAATCGTTTAAGCCATTGTTCATAAATGCGTTTTAGCAGCTAACTTATTTTAAAAATAAGCTTTAAATCAAATAAATAGTATTAAATATGCTATTGATTGATTTTTTTTGCAAGATATTCTTTCAATTTATCAGCTAAAAATAATTTTTTAAATTTTATATTCTAGCGGTGAGCCACAGTTCCAACTCATTTAGATAATATCGTTAAACCGTTATCATTTAAGATTTTACAAAACAATTTTGCTTAATAACGTTTTGCAGGATTGAAGGATGATTGAGACATATAATTTCCACAGCATTATACCATCTAAATAAGCTTTCTAGTTAGCTTAACACCAAGTATTGATGAGTAACTTTGAAAATTGATAATTTTAATGATTTGCTAAGGTTGGAAAAACATAAGGTGAATGAAGTTGGCTCCTCCAACAGGACTTGAACCTGTGACATACGGATTAACAGTCCGCCGTTCTACCGACTGAACTATGGAGGAACCGAAATGTAGCGCGCATATTATAGATTTAATGTCGCTATGTCAACAATTAAATTATTTCAAATCGCTTTTTTATGTTCAATTGACCTATTTTATTGACTTTATTTGCTAAGCTTAATATGTTCGGATAGTTTTAAATAAATGTGTTTGCCGCATTAACTGTTGTGGATGTGAACCTAATGTACCTTGTGGAATAGTTTGGTTAAGTGCTCGATAATAATCGATCCAATAGGGGATAATTTGGTTAGTAACAGAATCTTTAAAATTCATTGGATATAATTGAAAATAATCTTTACCTGACGGGTATTTAAAGGCAAAAGTAATCAGTTCACTACAGTAAAAGCCCTTATCATCTGCTCGAAAACTATGGTTATAGGGCAACCCAAGGCAGGTTTGAACTCGTGTTAATGCATTTTTGATGACTGACTCATCATAAATGGTTGCGACAAGATTATATTTTGCAACGGCTAAAAAGTCATTAAGGGGGGTATAGATTACCCCATGTTTTTGGGTGGCTTCAATAACGATATTATCGCCAATATATAACCCAACATGGCTTATTTGATTGATTATGTCATCAGCGCTGATTTGGGCACCAGAATGAGTGATCGCTGTATTGAATTCGCTTTCTTCATTCTGGGCTTGGAAAATAATATCGCCAATTTGCATGGTTATTTGCGTGCGTGGTGGCGCCATAATGAGAACATTACGCAAGTTGCAATAATAAATTTAGCTGCATCAACACCAACAAAAGGTAAGTAGCCGACTTTTAGTGCTTCGATAAGTGAAATATGCATATATCCCATTAGATAAACGACACCAAATACAAATAAGAGTTGATGTGCGCAAGCGAAAGCGATTAAGCCTAGAATGAAGCGACGATCGTAACCTTTTTCGGCGGCAAAACCAGCTACATAAGCACTAAATACATAGCCATATAAATAACCTGCTGATGGTGAAGCCAGTGCCATAATTCCACCACTACCATTGGCGAATAATGGTAGACCTATCGCACCTAAAAAGAGATATTGAAGTATGGTTAATGCACCTAGTTTACGACCTAAAAAAGCGCCAATTAACAATACGGCTAACGATTGAAGTGTGAATGGTACTGGGTATGTGGGAATACTGATATTAGCTGCTAACCCTAGCAGTAGGGCCGCCCCTGTAGTTGCACACAGTTTGCGTTGCCAAGATGATAAGTTACATAGTGTATTAATGTATGTTGGGTAAGATGTTGTAAGTTTCATTATTTTCTACCATTAAAAAATAAACAGTAGTGCAATAATAATACAAAAAACTATAATGTAAACTATTTTAACATTAAAAAGTTTACATTATTGATGTTGCTTTTTATTTAAACCAATAGTTGTCTTAGACTAAAAAAGGGTTAGTCATTCGTTCATTGCCAAAGCTCGACATAGGTCCATGGCCAGGAACAAAGATAAAATCATCACCCAGTGGGAAAAGTTTATGGGTTATTGATGAGATTAAATCAGCATGATTTCCACGAGGAAAATCGGTTCGTCCAATGCTACTTTTAAATAGTACATCACCAACAAATGCAATTTTATCTTTTGCATTAATAAATACGATATGTCCTGGAGTATGGCCGGGGCAAAAAAGTACATCAAGTGTAATGTTGCCGACTTGGATTTTATCGCCTTCTTTCAGCCAACGATCGGGTAAAAAACTTTCGGTATAGGGAAAACCAAATTGCATTGATTGTTGTGGTAAGGCATTAAATAAAAACTCATCTTCATGACTAGGTCCGATAACCTTCACACCAAAATTAGTTGCTAATGTAACTGCTGCACCTACATGATCTAAATGCCCATGTGTTAGCAAAATTTGTTTTATGTTAACGCCTAACTTTTCTACTGCTTTTTCTAATAATTCAGGCTCACCACCAGGATCGATAATTGCGCCTTCCATGGTTTTATCACACCAAATGATGCTACAATTTTCTTGGAAAGCTGTAACTGGAATGATTTGATACTGGAACATATTGTTATCTCCTTGTTTCTTGATGATGAGAGGTTAGATTTTGTCCATCCTCTTTTTTTAACTGGGCAAAGATCATGCTTGATAATATGGTAACAACGCCGAGTATAATAAAGGTATATTGAAATGCATGAATAGTACTGGTTGAATGACTAATCAATCGTACTAATACTGCGCCAAATCCTGTACCAAAACTGATCGCTAATTGTTGGTTTACTGCCATTAAACTATTACCACTGCTGGTATTTTCGCCTTCTAAATTTGCTAATGTGATGCTATTCATCGCTGTATACTGAATAGAGTTAATGCCACCAATACAAAATAGCAATAAACACATAAAGATAAGCGGTGATGATGAATTCAAAAGTGACATTAAAGCAATCATAATGCCTGCAAATATGGTGTTAGCAACTAATACAAAACGGTAACCTAAACGCCCTAAAATTCGAGGAATGAATATTCTGGTACAGATTGAAGCTAGCGCCATTGGTACCAACATCATACCTGCAAAAATGGCTGAATAACCAAATCCTACTTGTAATAATAGAGGAATTAAAAAAGGCACCCCCGATATGCCTAAACGACAAATTAGATTGCCAATAATTCCTATTTTGAATGTACGAATCTTAAATAGTGATAAAGGGAATAACGGCGCTGGTTTTTTATTTGCATATCCTCGATAAATAAACAAAAACACAATACTAATTATTACAAGTAACAAGGGTAGCTGATATTGTTGATTTTGGTTTAAAAGTTCAACACTTAACGTTGCACTAATAAAAGTAATGACAATAAATATAAAACCAAATAAATCAAAAGGCATTCGCACGCCTTTTATGTTGGGCATATATCGGAAACTAATTATCATTCCTAATAAACCAATAGGTAGGTTGATCAAAAATACCCAATGCCAACTGACCATGTCAACTAAATAACCGCCTAGTACCGGCCCTAATACCGGTCCAATTAAACCGGGAATAGTTGCGGTGTTTAAAGCGACTAAAAAGTCGCTTCGTTTAAATGACTTGATGAGCACCAAACGTGATACTGGAACCATCATGGAGCCACCAATACCTTGAATAACGCGTGAGATATCTAAGAAAATTAATGAATTGGATGAAGCACAAAGTAATGACCCTAAAGTAAATAGCCCCACCGCCATAACAAAAATATTTCTGGTACCAAATTTGTCAGATAAAAAACCACTAACCGGAATAAACAATGCAAGTGTTAAAGCATAACTAATGACAGCTGATTGCATATTCAACGGTGATTGATTAAGGTCTTTAGCCATGGTTGGCAGTGCAGTGTTTAATATCGAGGTATCGAGCGATTGCATAAAAAAAGCAAATGCCGCGATCCACGGTAATATGCGATACACAAAAGGGGATAATTGTAATTCGCTATTCATTTTAATTAACCTAAAATTCATCGGAATACTGGGCTTAACAGGGGAAAAATATCAGCCCTGAATGTATATTGTTTTGCCTGGCTTAATCGATTATTAAGTCAGACAAAGTACTGAAGGTTATTCTACAATAATATTTGTTAATTGTTGGCTTTTTTCTTATTTTTAACGGGTTTGCCTTGCCAATATCCTGCAAGTAATGAACCTGAAATATTATGCCAAACTGAGAATACTGCTGCTGGTAAAGCGGATAATGCTGAAAAATAAGTTGTACCAAGGGTTGCTGCTAATGCTGAGTTTTGCATACCTACTTCCAGTGACATAGTTCGACAGGTTGATTCGTCAAATCCAAATAGACGTCCACCCCAATAACCACCCAGTAATCCTAAGCCATTATGAATAATAACTGCAAAAATAACTGTAAAACCAACTTGTCCTATTTGTGCATGGCTACCTGCAACTACAACACAAAGTATTAATAAAATACAGATCATCGATAAAAGTGGTAAAAAACGTTCACATTTTTTTACTAATGGGTTGAGTAAATGGTGCACCAATAAACCTAATATAATTGGAATTAACACAATTTGCACAATATGAACAAGCATATCCAGAACCGGAACTTCAACAGTGGTACCAACTAATAATAACGTGAGTAGCGGGGTAACAACTACGCCAACTAGGGTAGATACTGACGAAATTGTGACAGATAACGCGACATCGCCTTTTGCTAAATAGATCATAACATTTGATGCGGTACCACTCGCAACACTACCGACTAAAACCATGCCAACTAATAACTCAGGTCGCATGGTAAACAATTTAGATAAGATTAAAGCGGTCAGTGGCATGACGATATAATGCAGTAGGGTACAAATTATTACCGCTTTAGGTTTGGTAACGACGCGTTTAAAATCATCAATACTTAACGTTACGCCCATAGTAAACATTACAAACATTAATAACTGTGATGTATGAGGGCGCACAGGTAAAAATGTGCTTGGGAAAAAATAGGCTGCTACGGCACAAAGTATTGCCCACAGCGGGAATAAGCGTGTAAGGGATATGAGTGATTGAATAAAAAATTGGTTATAACGTTTCGCCATAAAAAAACACCATCTGGTTAGTTAAATAAAATATCTTTATAATAATTAATTAGTTATTTATTTTTTGCACAGTGTGGTCATTCTATTAATTCTACTAAATAGCGTCAAGGTATTTGTTAAGATAGTGTTAAGTATTTGCTCGGGTGATTCACTGCGTAATTCAGTTAAAATTTTAAATATCTCGACGATATTTTCAGGTCGATTTGCTTGACCTTGCTTGCCACTTAATGGCATATCGGGCGCATCAGTTTCGAGTACAAGGCTTGCAAGCGGCAAGTTAGCAATTGTGTTGCGTGTTTTGTTTGCGCGATCATAACTAATGACTCCTCCAACACCAATAGAATAACCAAGCTTAATAAATTGCATCGCTTGTTGATAGCTACCTGAAAAACCATGTATCACGCCACGACAAGGCAGATCGGCTTGGCGTAACTCGTGATACATAATATCATGAGTTTTACGTGAATGGATAAGTACCGGTAAATCGAATTGTTTAGCCAACATTAATTGTGATCTAAAAAAGAATAACTGTTGTTGCCAGTCGATCGTCAGATTATATTTATCTAAACCTATTTCACCAATTGCAACCACTTTTTGGGGTAGATGGCTGAGTCGATTACGTAATTGTTCTAAATCAGCTTCAGTATGGCTATATATTGGGTGTAATCCTAATGCAGCATAAATTTCGTTATAATGATTGGCTAATTGTAGCACCGTATCAAAATGATGAGCGGCAACTGCCGGGATAATCAATCCGGTAATATTTGCTTGTCGGATATAATTTATTGATTCGTCTAAATGATTGGTAAACAGTGGAAAATCAAAATGACAATGTGTATCAATAAACATAATGCCTCCTATTCAACTGTTGTTTGATGCAATAAGATCGGCAATAAAAACCGCTTAGCTAAAACAATAATTTGTTCTATCAAATTTTGAGTTAGTTCAGGATAAAGCCTTTGATAGTAACTATCACATTCAGCTGGATAATACAAACCACCTTGCCAAGTACTTAACAATTTATTATTGGCTTTTTCACTCGGCACAATTTCACCGGTTTTCGGGTTGTAGGCTGTTATTAACCAACTCCACGCACTTTCGATTGGCATAAATAATGGTTCATTTATCCCCTGTAAATACCCTTCGACTAAATCAGTCAGAAAACCTAAGGCTTGATTAGCGTTTAAATATGAAAAACGCCATTGGGTCTCTTCTCGACCATACATACGGCTTTGAGTGTCGAGTGTATCGGGATTTAAAATACAATAGAGTAAGTGATCAATCCATAACGAAATCCCATTACGAATTGATAATTTAGATGGGCGCCAAGTTAAAATACCATCTTGTTGAATATGGGTTAACCATCCTTGCAACTGACAATCGTATTGACTTGTAGAAATAGTTAAATTAACTTCTTGAGTAGTAAAGTTTAGGCGTTCTTGATTAATTTTATCAGCTAAAGTGTGCATAGCTTGATTTTGCTCATCATAGATGATCTGTCCAAAAGCGCCATCGGGCAAATCCCCACTTAATGCTAAACGTTGATAAAGATCGTCTTGTGAATTATTGCCATCTTTTGTAATTAGTTGTTCAAGTATTGCTATATTTAATTGATAACGCTTTAAGTTATCTAAATTAAAATTTTCTGCATCGGGTAAGTTATCATCTAAATAATGGATATAAAAATGGAAGCGTTTTTGTAAAAAAAACCTTATTGAATGCTGATAAAACCTTTTTAGTTCATCAAGATTAATACTATCTACTGTGATAGTGGTAATTTGGCTGATAAAAGGTACAGTTTTACCTTGCTGTAATGCGGCAGGTAACCATTCATCGGCATAACTTCTTGGATCTTGTAAAAAGTTTTGTGGATTAAAAGGGGTTCGAGTATGATGGATACATAAAAAATCAGGAAAATATTTTGTATTTTCTGTTTTTTCAGCACCTTCTTCACAATAGTATTGCGCAATATAATCACAAAGTTCATCAACTAAAACAGATGGATAGCGCTCACTATCATCTTTTATATCACGACCAATATAGCTGATATATAATTGATTTTCAGCCGATAATATCGCTTCTAAAAAAAGATAACGATCATCATTACGACGACTTCGATCCCCTCGTCTTGGATGTTCTGCAATTAAATCAAAATCTAGTGGTAATGAAGTCCTAGGATAATCACCATCATTCATACCCAGTAGACACACCACTTTAAAGGGAATTGAACGCATCGGCATCATAGTACAAAAGTTAATTTTACCAATTAAAAAGCGATGGGCTAAATGATTTTGTTCCAAACGTGCCTGCATTGCATCATGTAAAATTGTAATTGAAATTTTGTCGGAAAAATTAGCTGTTAACCCACTATTTATCAGCTTTTGCCACTCTTGTTCAATCATCAATAATATTGATTCGTTTTGGGCATCTTTGAAAAAAAAGTCATTGATAATTTCAAGGCAGCAGCTTTGCCATTCTGCCAAAGGTTTATCTTCATCTAATAACACTAACCATTTACTGACTACACCAATAAATTCAGCTAATTGACCTATTAATTCAGCATCTAAACCCGTTGCACCATCATAAGGTAAAATTTGTTGCCAACCACCTTGATCGCTTGTCATGGTATAACCCAGTAGCAATCGTTCAAGCCCAAATAGCCAACTGTGGTTATGTTCAAGCCCAAAACGAATGCCAGATTCAACAATCCAAATTCGTAATAGTGATAATTGTGATTCATCGATTGAAAATTGTTTAGAAATGGCTGGTATTTCAAGTAAATTAAACAAATCTTCAGCAGTAAATCGGCTTTGTGGAAAATTCAATATCGCAAAGAAGCCCTGTACTATTGGATCAATATTGCGAGCTTTTTGATCTGAAATTGTAAAAGGTAAATAGCGTTGCCCATAAGCATTACCAAAAACTGAACGAATATAAGGAACGTATTTGTCAATATCAGATACCATTACAATACAATCTCGTAACTCAAGTGATGGATCGGCATCAAAAATTGACAAAAGATAGTCATATAACACTTCAACTTCGCGTTGTTCACTATGACAAGCATGGATAGAGATAGAGCGGTCTTGAGTTTGAATGGGGTGTTGGGTTGCCACTTGGGGATAAAGATCCAAAATATCTTGTTGAATAGAGTGTAATAAACAATCACGTTGTTGATCGACAAACACATCAATATCTTGCTTATTCATACATTCTTGCAATAAAAATAGATTGTCTCGACCTAATTTTCCCCACGAGGTTAATAAAGCATTGGGTATTTGGGTTGGGTCATTATGTGATTGTGATAATTGTTTCTCAACGATATCTCCCCAATACCATTTACACGGGTTATTAAACATTAAATGGACATCAATATGTTGTCCTAATGCTGAAAGTAGTGATAAATAAATTGGTGGAAGTGAAGTTATACCAAAAATAAAAATTCGTTTTGGTAATGGCGTCAGCCGTGCTGGATCGAAATGAGGATCTGCTAGAATCTCCAACATTTGTTGATAGATATTAGCGCGATGGTAAGGTTGACTAATTGATATTAATTTACGCCAGAGCTTTGCTTGCCAAACTTCATCGGCATGTAAGTTTAATTCTTGAACTGTGTTATTGGCTTCCCATTGTGCCAGCCAATCAGGACGATAAACTAAATATTGGTCGAACAAACGTGCAATACGCGTTGCAAGTTGATATAACTTTCTATCTTGCTTATCAATATTTAAATAATGTTTAAGGGTAATAAACTCAGGCTCATCAATAATTTTAGGTAATAAATAATATAAGCGCCAAGCCATAGATTCAGGATTAAACGTATTTTCAATGGGAGCATTAGGTAATAGCGTTTGATAAAGTTGCCAAATAAATTGAGTAGGGAAAGGAAATTCAACATTGGCTATAATTCCCAATTCATCAGCAAGCTCAATTTGTAACCACTGTGCCATTCCTTGACTCTGCACAATAACCATGTCTGGCATAAATAGATCATTTAATGGTTGTTGCTGCATTAATTGACTTACCAAAGACTTGAGTAAATCGACTTGATTTGAATGGTAAATGGTAAACATAATCACATTAAAATTAGTATAGTTGCCTGAAATTATCGCTGATAGTGATTAATAAATCCAGCATCGATAATTATTCACACTTGATCTTTTATGCATGAATATTTTCGATAGGGTTTTCCTTTTGAAAAGGCAAACGTTTAACGTTTTATCATTTAGCTTAATTATGATAAATGTTGGCAAGGTCTTTGAATGATAACTCTATATTTTTATATTAAATTAATCATCTATAAACTATTTTTGCTAAAAAAACACGGGTAATCCATTTTTTGAGGAACAAAATATTTTATATTCTCTCTTATCTAACTTGCTATTGATCGGCATTTAATTTACTAAATATATATAGGATCAAAACCTATCTTGCTGTGGAAGAATTAAACTATATTGCTCGCTTAATTACACTTTGAGGTGATGACCTATCTTAATTAGCTCAGTGGTTGGCTTTATGATTATAAACGAATAATTAATCTGACTTATTGACAACAAAATCGTCTTTTTTTTTACCAAAACTTTTAAAGTTGAGCTATTGCCTTGTTTAACTTGTTGATTTTTCATTGTTAAATACAACGTTATTTACTTGATTACAATGATTATTGTTACTAAGTATTTTGTACTTAAAAAGTCGTATAACTCTGTTAACAGCTGAATAATTGACTATACGCTTTTTTAATCTATGCAAACTAAATGAACTTAAAAACGTTATTTATGATCACATTATTATTTATCTATCTTATTGAATAAATTAATTTTTACATATCTTTACCAAAATGAGCATTACAAAATTTTCGAACTTATTTACTATGACGAAAACTTTTACAAGCTCCTATACAGGTTTGTTGTAATGGTTTTAATGTTTATCTAATTGAATTTTATGAAAAAATTAAGTAAATCACTACAAGGATTAGTAAAAATATGTTAAAATGTGGTCTTAATCGGGCATCGGGCATCGGGCATCGGGCATCGGGCATCGGGCATCGGGCATCGGGCATCGGGCATCGGGCATCGGGCATCGGGCATCGGGTTTAAGTCAATTAGAGAGTAAACACCGACTTTCTGTATTGGCATTATTACAAAATATTCTTCCATTTACATTAGTAAAATCATCTATTCAGTTTTTCGCTATTTTTAGCTCAAAATTTTTCAATTTATATTTTTCGATAGCGAAGATAAAGTTAATAATCGTTATATTATTTATGAGTTTATTTTTGCAACCAAATGCGTATGGCTTAACCTCTACTACCGTGCAAAATATTATAGGTAATGCGCCGAAAGTGGCAAATGTAAAAGAAGCATCCGATAAACATGGTTTTACGGTAAAAAATGTATTTTATAGTGAAGCAAGTGGCAATATTATTAGTGATGTAGTAAAAAGATTTGATGGAAATCTTCGGTTCAGCGATTTTGTTGTGAAAACGTATTATTACAATAATTTAAGTAGTATAACTAATTTTTCAGATATTGATGGAGATAAAGCAGATCCGATTAAGCCTTTTTTACTCACAGTGACAACTTCACAATGGTATGATGGAAAAGGAAATAAAATACCGAATAGTGATTTGAATAATATTATCGGTTGTGGCAGTGGTTATGTCATGCCGTTAACGTTAGAGATATCTGCAGTGCTCAAAACCTATTCTCAATATGGCATACCCAATGAAAGCGATAGCGTGACGTTAACCAAAAAATATAAGATCGCTCCTGACTCTATGATTTGTTATGCTAAACCTAATGACATCGTTCTTTCACCTAAGATGCAGTGGCGAACTTATGATGCAACAATAACTTCACCGGTTTCGGGACCTTGGGAATGGAATGGTTCTAAAGGCACGCCGGATGCTGTTCATGGTGGTGGTTACACAGCTGATTATGTGCCTAATTATGGATTTAAAGTCCAACCAACGGTATCTGCAAAAACGTTTCCGACAACTGGCTTTCCTGGTGCTAAATTTCAGTTAGTGATGACTGGTGCACAAACGGACTATACTTACACTTTGATCAGTAATCCTGGTGGTAAGGTTGCTGTAGATTCATTAGGGTTTATTACATTAAATGATAAGCCAACAGGTAATGTGACAGTGCGCGCAACTTTAGGGTATGATAAATCGATATCGCATGATTATACCTTTAATCCAACATCGGTATGGTTAGTTCCTGTAAAGAGTGGCGATATAAATCAGGCTACCGCGCAAAATTTATGTGGTGGACTTGCTAATGTGCCATTAAGGCGCGATTATACTAGCTCTCCAGCAAATTCAGTTGGCGGTAATTGGACTATTTATCCGAACAGTTTTATCCGCGCAATTGGTAGTTCTATTATGGGAGAATGGGGATGGGTAGCAGGTACAAACTATCCTGATTCGAATTGGGAAGCGCAAAATACCTATTTTTCTTACTACTGGACGCGCGAATTAGATTGGTCCGCTTATAATATTTATTTTACTGTGAATTTTTCTGGTTATGTTTCACATATGGAGGCCCCTAACAGTTCAGGTGGGCGAGTGGCATGTAAACGTTAAATTAAAGCAGCGTTATAAAAAATAAGTGATGATATGAGCGACGATGCCATTGTTGGCGCTATGCGCCTATAATGGCAATAGCCAGCATATGCGATGTAAATGCATATGCTGGCGTCGGAGCCGCCGGCGCCGAACTAGCTTAAAAAATAAGCAAAAGTGAGTCAAAATTATTACTTGTAGAAATTCATAAATTAAGCCTCGTTAAATGACAAAAAGCGCTTTATTGTTGTTTAATATTTCGCGAGTCATTTTCTAATTGGGAACGTGCCTGGTTCTAATTTAGGTTGGGTAATTATGACTGCTTGTCGAGGCTGATGAATTATAATATTTTGTATGAATATCTCTGAAAAACTCAATTTACAACACCAATTCAAGGGTATTTTACTTTTTAAAGAAGGTGTGTTTTTACGTAGTTATAATCAAGGTGCTTATGTTTTAACATAGTTATTTGGTTACGCTTTAAAATTACAAACGGCACGACTGAAAAAAATATCAAAGCAATTGTGCGACCAGGGTTTAGGATAGCCTAATGCTGTAAAAATTCGATTGCTGACAAAAGAATTTAGACCACCGACAGTATAGAAAAATAAACATACAGTGAAAATAAATAATAATAAAACGCCTATACAAGTCATCATAAATAGAGAGGAGTCTATTTCCATGCTTATAAACATTATAATCATAATAAAAA
>NZ_JAFNOO010000012.1:0-25167 GCF_026536185.1 Gilliamella sp. B2838 | reverse complement strand
TCATCAATGACTTTAACCCAATTGGGTAAAATAGGGGTTCGGCAGTAATAGCTTGCACTACGATCGAATTTTCTAATTTTTCGAAATTCGGGAGTTTGAGGATCGTCAAAAAGTTCAGGCGCACCCGATCGATTGAGTTTCAGAAATCGTTTACTTTCTTCATAGCAATTGTGCGACCAGGGTTTAGGATAGCCTAAAGCTGCAAAAATTCGACTAGTAACAAAGGAATTTATACCTCCAAATATAAAAAAGAAAAAGCATAAAACTATAATATATGACAAAATAAATGTCAAAAATGTTGAAATGAAAAAAGAAAAATCAACATCTGTTGATATAAACGTATAAATCATTACAATCATAAAGGTACATAAGCAAAGTATACCAACACCTATTGAAAGATATTTTAATAATAATAAGAACGATGTTCCGACAGAACGAGGGAAATACAGAGCATGATATTGAGGCATGCGGACAGCATAAGCAAGATAGTCAGCCATCTCGGGAGAATCAGATTGATATTCGTTAACTTCGATTGGTTTAACTAACATTTCAACATAATCGCCATCTTTAAAACTAACATGAGCTAATTTACCTACTATCTCTTTTCTACCGATATAGCATCGAAAACTTTTCCCGTCCAGAGTAATACTGCTGGCAGTTATTGTTCCAATTAAAGTACCGATAAGTTCAAAAGCTCCGACAATCATTAATCCAATTATAGCGAGCAGACCAATATTATCCGAGCGTAACTCTTTGGGATCATCCAGTACTTGTAATTGGCTGACTTTACCTTTCAATAAGTTGTAGCCTTTAATCATTGGACTGCTCTTGATTTGGAGTGGTCAAATTTGGCGTAAATTTGCGCTCATCAATGACTTCAACCCAATCGGGTAAAATAGGGGTTCGGCAGTAGTAATTAGCATTGGGATCACGTATTTTAATACGTTCAAATTCGGGAGTTTGTGGATCATCAAATAGTTCAGGGTCATTAGAACGATTAAGTTTTTTAAATCGTTCATGTTCCTTAAAATAATTATGTAGCCATGGTTTAGGATAGCCTAAGGTTGCAAAAATTCGGTTACTTATAAAAGTATAGAGTCCACCAATCATCAAAAAGAATGAAATTAATAGAAAAAAGAACATAATGATGGTTGATACAGCGAAAATAAATATAGTAGATATATCCCTGTCAGGAATGTATAAAATAGTTGATATAATCAGATATAAGAATAAAAGAATTGTACCAAAACCTATTGATAGATATTTTAGTAGTAGTAATGTAGTCATTCCAACAGAACGAGGAAAATATAAAGCATGATATTGGGGCATGCGGACAGCATAAGCAAAATAGTCTGCCATCTTGACAGAATCAGATTGATATTCGTTAACTTCGATTGGTTTAACTAACATTTCAACATAATCACCATCTTTAAAATTAACGTGGGCTAATTTGCCTACTACCTCCTTTCTGCCGACATAGCATCGAAAACTTTTCCCGTCTAGGGTAATACTGCCAGCAGTTATCGCTCCAATTAAAGCACCGATAAGTTCAAAAGCTCCGACAATCATTAATCCAATTATAGCGAGCAGACCAATATCATCAGAGCGTAACTCTTTAGGGTCATCCAGTACTCGTAATTGGCTGACTGTACCTTTCAATAAGTTGTAGCCTTTAGTCATTTAAAAATCCTTGGTTATCCATATCTTGTTCAATTAATGCTAATGCTTCTTCCATATTGATAGTATATAAATGCACTATATTTTTTTACATCACTTTGTATATAAATTTTTATATATGTTAATTTTTACAGTTGTTTATAAAATACTCGTTTTGCTTAAATTTTACAACTTCGAAACAATGAAATGTTTATTAACGTAATAAAAATAAGAATAATTCTTCAATAAAATAAAGATATTTAAAGATTGGCGTTTGAATAATAAAAAAGGTTACAAATCTAATTTTTGTAACCTTTTTTAAGTTTGGATAAGGTAACTCAGTTATTGTCCAATACGGCGAGTTAATTCGATGACTCGGATTTTTGCCAACGCTTTTGATAGTTCGGCAGAAGCTTGCGCAAATGACATATCATCACTCGGATGATTAATATGCTCTTGCGCTTGTCTTACTGCTTCTTGCGCTCTGGCTTCGTCTAAGTCTTCTCCACGAATAGCGGTATCGGCTAAAATCGTTACAAGGGTTGGTTGCACTTCTAAGATGCCACCTGATAGATAGATAAACTCTTCTTCACCATCCGCTTTCACAATGCCTACCATACCCGGTTTAATCATGGTAAGTAGCGGGGTATGACCGGGATAGATCCCAAGTTCACCTTCTTGTCCTGTGACTCTGATTCGCTGAACATCACCTGAAAAAAGGTGAGATTCAGCACTAACAACTTCTAATTGATAGGAAGTTAGTGCCATAATGCTCTCTCCGTTCTATAAATCTCTTAGAGAGATTTTGCTTTTTCAATCGCTTCGTCGATTGAACCAACCATATAAAATGCCTGTTCAGGAATATGGTCATAATCACCGTTCATAATACCTTTAAATGCACTGATGGTGTCTTTTAATGGTACGTATTTACCTGGCGAACCAGTGAATACTTCCGCAACGAAGAATGGTTGAGATAAGAAACGTTGAATCTTACGTGCACGAGCAACAGTTAATTTATCATCTTCTGATAATTCATCCATACCAAGGATTGCAATGATATCTTTTAATTCTTGATAACGTTGCAAAATTGACTGTACGCCACGAGCACAATCGTAATGTTCTTGACCAACAACAAGTGGATCTAATTGACGACTTGTTGAGTCAAGTGGATCAACCGCTGGGTAAATACCTAATGATGCGATTTGACGACTTAATACGATTGTTGCATCTAAGTGAGCAAAGGTTGTTGCTGGTGATGGGTCAGTTAAGTCATCCGCTGGTACATATACCGCTTGGATTGAGGTGATTGACCCCGTTTTGGTTGAGGTAATACGTTCTTGAAGAATACCCATTTCTTCTGCTAGTGTTGGTTGGTAACCTACTGCAGATGGCATTCGTCCTAATAAAGCTGATACTTCAGTACCGGCTAGGGTATAACGGTAAATATTATCGATAAATAAGAGTACGTCTTTACCTTCGTCACGGAATTTTTCAGCCATGGTTAAACCAGTTAACGCAACACGTAAACGGTTTCCTGGTGGCTCATTCATCTGACCATAAACCAGTGATACTTTATCAAGTACGTTTGATTCTTTCATTTCGTGATAGAAGTCGTTACCTTCACGTGTACGTTCACCCACACCAGTAAATACTGAGTAACCTGAGTGTTCGATCGCGATGTTACGAATTAACTCCATCATATTAACGGTTTTACCAACACCCGCACCACCAAATAGACCAACTTTACCCCCTTTAGCAAAAGGACAAATTAAGTCGATAACTTTGATGCCGGTTTCAAGTAATTCTGTTGAGTTAGCCAACTCTTCGTATGTTGGTGCTGCACGGTGAATTGCCCAACGCTCTTCTTCACCAATAGGACCTGCTTTATCAACAGGATCACCAAGTACGTTCATAATTCGACCAAGTGTTTTTGTTCCCACAGGAACTTCTATGCCGTGACCTGTGTTTACTACTTTAAGTCCACGTCTTAAACCATCAGATGATCCCATTGCAATACAACATACAACGCCACCACCTAATTGTTGCTGAACTTCCAGAACTAATTTTTCAGTGCCGGTTTCCACTTCTAATGCATCATATACCTTTGGTACAGCATCTTCAGGGAATTCGACATCAACCACCGCACCGATGATCTGGACAATCTTTCCAGTAGCCATTTTTAATCCTCTACGTCTTTTTCTTAACTATTAGCCAATATTTAGCCTTAACCTGAAACAGCAGCGGCACCCGATACAATATCAATTAATTCATTGGTAATTGCACCTTGACGTGCTTTGTTATACGCAATTTGTAATTCATTGATTAAGTTTGCACCGTTATCGGTTGCTGCTTTCATGGCTACCATTCTTGCTGCTTGTTCACTCGCTAGATTTTCAACCACAGCTTGATAGACTTGTGATTCAATATAACGACGTAAAATCACATCTAATAATGATTTCGCATCTGGCTCATAAATATAATCCCCTGATGAAGCTTTAAGCTTTTCATCATCTGAATGTGGTAATGGTAATAACTGCTGTATAGTTGGCTTTTGCGACATGGTATTAATAAATTTATTGGTGACAATATATAATCTATCAACCTTGCCATTGTCATATGCCTCAAGCATTGTTTTTACCGGTCCAATCAAATCAGATAATGTTGGTTCATCCCCCAAGTTGGTTACTTGGGTTAATATGTTCGCTTTAACCGATGAGAAAAACGATACCCCTCGTGATCCAATTAAAGCGACATCAGACTCAACACCTTTTTCCTGCCATGCTGACATATCAGCAATGACAGTTTTGAAAAGATTAATATTTAAACCACCGCATAAACCACGATCGGTCGAAATGATAAGATAGCCAACTCGCTTAACATCTCTTTCTTCTAAATAGGGATGTTTGGCACCTATTTGAGCTAACGCTAAATGTCCAATTACTTCACGAATCATTTCGGCATATGGTCGGCTAGCTGCCATTCTATCTTGCGTTTTACGCATTTTAGAGTTGGCAACCATCTCCATCGCTTTAGTGATCTTTTGTGTACTTTGGATACTGGCAATTTTGGTTCTAATCTCTTTTGCATTAGCCATTTGTTATCCCATCCTTACCAAGTTTGAGTTGATTTAAAGCTTTCAAGCATTGCTTTTAGCTTGTTTTCAATCTCATCATTGTAGTTACCAGTTGTATCGATTTCCTTAACAAAATCGGCATATTGGCTATGGGCATAAGCAAGAAGTGCTGCTTCAAATGGTAACACTTTAGTCAGTTCAACATCTTCAAGATAACCACGTTCAGCAGCGTAAAGCACAATTGATTGCTCAGCAACTGTCATTGGTGAATATTGCTTTTGTTTGAGTAATTCAGTTACCTTTTCACCATGGCTTAATTGGTTTCTTGTTGCTTCGTCTAAGTCAGATGCAAACTGTGAGAACGCAGCCAGTTCACGATATTGTGCAAGTGCTGTACGAATACCGCCTGATAATTTTTTCATTATCTTAGTTTGAGCCGCACCACCCACACGAGAAACCGAAATACCCGGGTTTACCGCAGGACGGATACCTGAGTTAAATAAGCTGGTTTCAAGGAAGATCTGACCATCTGTAATCGAAATTACGTTAGTTGGTACGAATGCTGAAACGTCACCCGCTTGAGTTTCGATAATTGGTAACGCAGTTAATGAACCGGTTTTACCTTTTACTTCGCCTTTAGTGAACTCTTCAACATAAGCTTCGTTAACACGCGCTGCACGTTCAAGTAAACGTGAGTGAAGATAGAACACGTCACCAGGATAAGCTTCGCGTCCAGGTGGGCGACGAAGTAGTAATGAAATTTGACGATAAGCAACTGCTTGTTTAGATAAATCATCATAAACAATTAGTGCATCTTGACCGCGATCGCGGAAGTATTCACCCATCGCACAACCTGCATAAGGTGCTAAGTATTGTAATGCTGCTGATTCAGATGCTGATGCAACAACCACAATCGTATTTTTAAGTGCACCATGCTCTTCGAGTTTACGTACTACGTTAGCAATAGTTGATTGTTTTTGACCGATTGCGACGTAGATACATTTAACACCAGAATCACGTTGATTGATAATGGCGTCGATTGCTAATGCGGTTTTACCCGTTTGACGGTCACCGATGATAAGTTCACGTTGACCACGACCAATTGGAATCATTGAGTCAACCGCTTTATAACCAGTTTGTAACGCTTGGTCAACTGATTGACGGTCGATAACGCCTGGCGCAACGACTTCTACAGGTGAGAAGCCGTCATGTTGAATCGAACCTTTACCATCAATTGGTTCGCCAAGTGTATTAATAACACGACCTAATAAGCCATCACCTACTGGTACTTGTAAAATACGACCAGTACATTGTACTTTCATCCCTTCAGATAAGTCTTCGTATGGTCCCATGACCACCGCACCAACAGAATCTCTTTCAAGGTTTAATGCCATTGCATAACGGTTGCCGGGTAATGCAATCATTTCGCCTTGCATGACATCAGTTAATCCGTGGATTCGAAGGATACCATCACTTACTGAGATGATTGTTCCTTCATTGTGAGCATCACTCACAATATTGAACTGAGCGATTCGCTCTTTAATTAGTTCACTTATTTCAGTTGAATTTAGCTGCATTATCAGTCCCCTTAAGACTGTAGAACGTCATTTAGTCGATTTAGACGTCCTCTGATACTACTATCAATAACCATATCGCCCGTACGAATAATAAAACCAGAAATGAGCGATTTATCAATATGACATTTTAGTTTTACTTTTCGTGATAAACGTTTTTCGACAGCGACAGAAATTTTATCAAGTTGTTCACTGGTCAGCTCATTGGCAGAAATTACATCAACGTCTGCCTGTGCTTCTCTTTCTAAACAGTATTGCTCAAACAGTGTTAATACTTCAGGAAGAAGGGATAAGCGTTTATTTTCAGCCATAACTTTAATAAAATTAGTGCTAAACTCATCAAGGACATCTTTGCAGATATTGATGAGTAAGTTAGCCACTGAATCGGTTTTCATGTCAGATGTTAAAATACTTTTTATTTGAGCATCTTTGCTCACTTCAGCTGTTAACACTAACATTTTGTGCCATGATTCGATGTTGTTTTTTTCAACAGCAAAGTCGAAAGCGGCTTTAGCATAAGGGCGAGCAATCGTAATTAAGTCAGCCATTGCTCTATTCTCCTTATAGTTCAGCTACGAGTTTATCAATGATGTCGCTGTTAGCGGCTTCATTAACAGAACGTTCAATAATTTTTTCTGCACCGGCAATAGCGAGTGTAGCGACTTGTTGTTTAAGCTCTTCACGAGCGCGTTTACGCTCAGCTTCAACTTCAGCAAGTCCTTGAGCAACAATCCTTTCTTTTTCACGAGAAGCTTCTTGTTTAGCTTCTTCAAGAATGGCTGCTTTGCGTTTATTCGCCTGCTCAATAATTGCATTAGCCTCAACCTTAGCCTGTTGCATTATGTCAGATGTATTTGCTTTGGCTAATTCCAAATCTTTTTTTGCTGTTTCTGCTGAAGCTAATCCTTCCGCTATCTCTTTTTGGCGTTTTTCAATCGCACGGATAACCGGAGGCCAAACAAACTTCATACAGAACCAAACAAACAATACAAATGTAATTGCTTGGCCGAGGAGAGTTGCGTTCATATTCATGAGACGATTCCTCTTAAAATTTTATTAACCTGCAACAGCAAAAATGATAAATAGTGCAATACCTACACAAATCATAGGAATCGCATCAACTAAGCCCATAACGATAAAGAATTGTGTACGTAACATAGGCATTAATTCAGGTTGACGTGCAGCACCTTCTAAGAATTTACCACCTAATAGACCAATACCAACCGCACCACCGATTGCAGCTAATCCCATCATTATGCCTGCGGCTACATATAACATACTTATATCCATTATATACTCCAGTTTATTGATAAAAAAATTTAAATTAAAATTAATGATCTTCTGTTGCCGATGCCATAGCTAAATAGACGATCGTCAACACCATAAAAATAAATGCTTGTAATGTAATAATTAAAATATGAAAAATGGCCCATGGTAAAGATAGAGCCCATTGTGACCACCATGGTAATAGTGCAGCAATTAAAATGAAGATTAGTTCACCTGCATACATGTTACCGAATAGTCGTAATCCTAAAGAAACAGGTTTAGCTAATAAGCTAACAAGTTCAAGGATTAAGTTGATTGGCGCAAATGCCCAATGATTAAATGGATGTAAGGTATATTCTTTAATAAACCCTGAAATCCCTTTATATTTGATTGAATAAATAATGATAAGTGCAAACACGCCGAGTGACATTGACATTGTAATACTAACATC
This sequence comes from Gilliamella sp. B2838, assembly GCF_026536185.1. Classification (NCBI taxonomy): domain Bacteria; kingdom Pseudomonadati; phylum Pseudomonadota; class Gammaproteobacteria; order Orbales; family Orbaceae; genus Gilliamella; species Gilliamella sp. B2838. The sequence continues at coordinate 17,147 of NZ_JAFNOO010000012.1, read as the reverse complement.
AGCTGTCGGTACCACTCTTAAATGAGAAAGACCTAACCATTGCGCTGCATAAGGTAGAAAATCAACAGGGATAAGGTCCATTAAATTCATTAAGAAAACCCAAATAAACACTGTTAAAGCAAGTGGAGCGATCAGTTTATTTTGACCTGTAAACATGTCTTTGACAGTATTATTAACAAATTCGAAGATCATCTCGACTGCACATTGTAGTTTACTTGGTACACCACTGGTTGCTTTCCTTGCTACACGATGGAAAATCCATAAGAAAAGCACACCAAGTAAAATTGAGAAAAATAATGAATCAAGATTAAAGGTCCAAAAACCCGAACCCACCTGTAAGTTCTCAAGGTGATGCTTAATATAAGCTTGTGGTGAAGCTGGAGAGGAAACTGACATATAACCCTCTTACCTATTTCTAATAATAAAAAAAACACTGCTTATTTTTAACCTTAAAAGGTATAAGCAATCGCTGTAATAACCGAAGCTACTATTTTAAACCCAATTGCCTATATTAAGTCAACAACTGATTAACAAAATTAAGAATTTAGACACTTTTTACTAATTTTGTGTAAAGAATAGAAGCTGTAAGAATAACTTTATTAGAAATATTACCCCATCAATAGCTAAATTAATGGGGATAAATGGCGCTAATTTTGCGCTTTGACTGCTTGGGCAATTTGTTCAGCTAGGTTTTGAACTTCGGATTGATCGGTTCCTTCTACCATAACTCGAATAAGTGGTTCTGTGCCTGATTTACGAATCAAAACTCTACCATGGTTACCGAGTTGTTGTTCGGCTTGTTTAATGGCGGTTTTTACTGCATGACTCTGTAGAGGATCATGTTGGCTTGTGAATCGAACATTGATTAATACCTGCGGCAACATAGTCATACCACTACAAAGATCGGCTAAAGACATATTATTGTGTACCATTGCAACCAATACTTGTAAACCAGCGACAATGCCATCCCCTGTGGTTGTTTTATCTAATAATAAAACATGCCCTGAATTTTCAGCACCGAGTCGCCAGTTTTTTTCAATGAGTTTTTCTAGTACATAACGATCGCCAACTTTTGCTCTTTCAAATGGGATACCCAAATTTTTTAGCGCTAGCTCAAGTCCCATGTTACTCATTAGTGTGCCGACAACGCCGCCTTTTAGTTGCCCTTGTCTTAAAGCCTCTCGGGCGACGATATAGATGATCTGATCTCCATCAACTTTACAGCCTTTATGATCGACCATAATAACGCGATCACCATCACCATCTAAAGCAAAACCTAAATCCGCTTTTTCATCAATTACACGTTTGGATAATGCTCTAATGTCTGTAGCACCGCAATTATCATTGATGTTGACGCCATCTGGTTCACAACCGATTTTTATCACATTGGCACCAAGTTCACGTAATACTTTAGGGGCGATATGGTAGGTTGCCCCATTAGCACAATCGACAACAATTTTTAAACCAGATAAGCTAAGATCATGGTTAAAAGTACTTTTACAAAATTCAATATAGCGGCCAGCAGCATCAGTAATACGACTAGCTCGGCCGAGTTGTTTTGATTCAACGCAGTCTATTGGTTTTTCAAGCTGAGCTTCGATCTCTAATTCAATTTCGTCATCAAGTTTTTTACCCTCTGTCGAAAAAAATTTAATACCGTTATCATAAAAAGGGTTATGTGAAGCTGAAATGACAACCCCAGCATCTGCGCGAAATGTTCGGGTTAAATAAGCAATTGCAGGCGTCGGCATTGGTCCAGTAAAAGCAGCAGCAACGCCCGCAGAAGCAAATCCTGCTTCTAAAGCTGATTCAAGCATATAACCTGAAATGCGGGTATCTTTACCGATAAGAACTTTTTTTACTCCATCTTTCGCTAATACGCGACCGGCAGCCCAACCTAATTTAAGTGCAAAATCTGGTGTGATAGGATATTGCCCCACTTTTCCTCGAATTCCATCGGTTCCAAAGTATTTTCGATTCGACATGTTTATTCCCTCACACAAAAGTAATTTTGATTAACTCATTTATAATGAGTAATTTTTATTATTAAACATTAATAATTACACGCCAATAAGGTGTAATTAATGACTAAATTATCGTAAAATATTTAAATTTTACTGAATGTTAACTGTAATTTTAATCACGATTATCATTGGCAAATTTCAATAAAACTTGGCTCTCTTTAATAAATCGCTCGGCATAAGGACCAAACCATTTGGTGACTTCATTGAAATTTTCAACAAATTTAGTCTTATCTCGTTGTTCAATTAATTTCACCATTTGGCCAAAACATTCATAATAGCGTTTGATTAGTTCAATATTATCATCGGATGCCATGATGATATCGGCATAGAGCTCGGGATCTTGAGCAAATAAACGCCCTACCATCATGAGTTCTAATCGATAAATCGGTGATGATAAGGCGATGAGCTGCTCCAAATCGGCTTGTTCACGTTGTAGATTAACGCCATATGAAAAAGAGGTGAAATGGCGTAAAGCTTGAATAAACGACATACATTTATCATGTTCTTTAGCGTCAATTGCGCATAAGTTAGCACCCCAAATTCGCATTTGCTCGATAAGCCATTGGTATTGTTCTGGATAACGACCTTGGCAATAAACAATAATTTGTTTGGCTAAATTTGGCACGTCTGGACCAAACATTGGGTGTAATCCAACTACTGGCCCTGAATGTTTATCAAGCATGGCTTGTAATGGTTTGACTTTTATAGACGTAAAATCAGTTAAGATACAATCTTTGGGTAACGGCGGTAATTGATGAATAATATCACACGTTTTATTGATAGGAACCGTAACTATTACTACAGCTGCGTCAGCAATTACTTCTGCTGCTTGATGCATGGTTTTAGAACCCAGCGTTTTAACTTGATAGCCAGATAATGTAAATAAACGAGAAAACAGGCGCCCCATTTGACCATTACCACCGATGATGACAATTGATCCGCTACCTGTATATACTTTTTTGAAACCTTTATCGTTTTCACTGATGTAAGACTCACGCATTAACCGGCGTAAAATATCCTCAATTAAAACGGGTGATATGCCTAAATTTTCGGCTTCGTGTTTACGTTTAGCTAACATATCGGCTTCACGTTTGGGATCATAAATCGGAATTCCATGTTTGCTTTTTACCTCACCAACTTTGGCAACTAATGCTAGTCGTTGACTAATTAAAGCTAAAATTGATTTGTCGACTTCATCAATTTTATCGCGTAGTGTGAGTAATTCCGTTGACATAGATGGGATTCCTTTAGCACAAATTGAAGCTTTTACTGTAATAGCTTAACAGTATAACGTATTTTTGGTAGCATGAGTCAATGACAACGTTAATTCCAGTATAATAAATTTATTATGAAAGTTATCTCATTTAATATTAATAGTCTTCGCGCCAGAATTCATCAGCTCGCTGCGATTATTGATATCCATCAGCCTGATATAATCGGTTTACAAGAAACGAAAGTACATAATGATCAGTTTCCGGTTGAAGAGTTAGCCCAATTTGGTTATCACTTACATTATCATGGGCAGAAAGGGCACTATGGTGTTGCACTTTTAACCAAGCAACAGCCCATATCAGTACAATGTGGCTTTCCCACCGATGAACAAGATGCCCAATGCCGTTTAATCATGGCACAATTACCCACCAATGAAGGTAATTTAACGGTGATTAATGGTTATTTTCCTCAAGGCGAAAGTTTACATCATGAAATCAAGTATCCAGCAAAACGTAAGTTTTATCAGGATCTGATTGATTACCTAAAACAGCAACAATTAAGTGAACAGCTCTGTTTAATTATGGGCGATATGAATATTTGTCCAACTGATATTGATATTGGAATATCGGACGATAGCCGTAAACGCTGGCTACGTACTGGTAAATGTTCGTTTTTACCTGAAGAGCGAGATTGGATGAACAATTTACTGTCGCTTGGCTTTACAGATACTTATCGTAATGAACATCGAACAAAACAGGAATATTCTTGGTTTGATTATCGTTCCAAAGGCTTTGATACGGGTACTGGGCTTCGAATTGATTTAATTTTAGCCAGCCCAAAACTGTTATCTTATTGTCAGCAAACAGGTATTGATTATGAAATTCGGGCAATGGAAAAGCCGTCTGATCATGCGCCAATTTGGGCAGAGTTTGATTTAGTTTAAGTTTATACACCTATTTAGTAAGGATAATAGCATGCAAAGTCGTTCAATTTTATCAGTTAAAGATCTTAATCAAATGGTAAAAGATGTACTTTCAGATGCTATTGGCCAGATTTGGTTAGTGGGTGAGATTTCTAATTTTTCTCGCCCATCATCAGGTCATTGGTACTTCACGCTAAAAGATGATGCAGCTCAAGTGCGATGTGCAATGTTTCGTAATAGTAATTTTCGAACGGGCTTTACTCCCCAAAATGGCCAGCAAGTTTTAGTTCGAGCAACTGTCACACTTTATGAAGCGCGCGGTGAATATCAACTGGTGATTGATCAGCTACAACCAGCAGGTGCAGGTTTATTACAACAAAAATTTGAACAGTTAAAGCAAAAACTATCCGACGAGGGGCTATTTGATGCTATTTATAAAAAACCCTTACCGGATAATATTCGAACAGTAGGTATTATTACTTCATCAACCGGCGCAGCACTACATGATATTTGTCAGATATTAAAGCGCCGAGATCCAAGTTTGCATTTAATTATTTATCCAACACAAGTACAAGGTACTGAAGCTGCCGCGCAAATTGCTCGAATGATTGAAATTGCCAATATTCGTCAAGAATGTGATGTATTAATTGTTGGCCGAGGAGGGGGATCATTAGAGGATCTTTGGTCTTTTAATGAAGAGGTCGTAGCAAGAGCGATTTTTGCTAGCCGTTTACCGATTGTCAGCGCAGTTGGGCATGAAATTGATTTTACCATTGCCGATTTTGTCGCTGATGTTCGAGCTGCTACGCCTTCGGCTGCTGCTGAATTAGTTAGCCAAGATAGCTTAGATCAAATAAAGCGGTTACAAATTCAAGAACAGTATTTATCTATGGCCATTGATTACTATTTAACAAGATGCCGTGAAATGTTAAATAAAGGGTATCATCGATTACAAACTCAACATCCGCAAGCAAAGTTAGCCAAACAGTTAAATGTACTATTAACTTATCGTCATGCCTTATATGACAATATTCAGCAATATTTGCTTCGACAAACAAATCGATATAATTACTTAGATAAAAGATTGTTACGTCTCTCTCCGCAAAATACGATAAGCGCTTTACAGCAGACAATTAATCAACGTCAGCAACAAATAATCCATCTGATTGAGCAAAAATTTACTCAATCACAACATCAATTCGCCTTACAAACCTCACAGCTTAATAGTGTCAGTCCACTTGCCACATTAGAACGAGGTTATTCAGTGACCACAACGGTTGATAATGCGGTGGTCGGTTGTGCGGCACAAGTGACCGTTGGTGATTTCATCATTACCAGGTTAAAACAAGGTAAACTTGTTAGTCAAATTACTACAATTGATGATAAAGATATCACCTCAAAGTGATCTCAGTGAATATAAAAATTAAGAGTATTCGATCTAAATTGAATAAGCTTTATCACAAGGTTGATATTTAAATTGGTTGTTCACTATATTTATTAATTGAATTGTCAAAACTTGCTGAAAATTATATTTTTTATCGATATTTCAAGGTGTTATTTGCTTTGCAATTTAGGCTGGCACTAGTATATAATTCGAGCATAACAAATTATTATTTTATTTAAAAAGTGTATGAATCCTCCAATTGGTATTGATTTAGGTACGACCAACAGTTTAATTTGTGTCTGGCAAGAAGGTAAGCCAACGTTGATTCCCAATGCTATCGGTGAAGTTGTAACACCTTCTGTGGTAAGTATTGATGAAGATGATTCTATTTTAGTTGGCCGTGCAGCGCTGTCTCGCTTAACGACTCATCCTGATAAAAGTGCTGCCGCATTTAAACGATTTTTAGGTTCAAATAAAATTTATGAGCTAGCCGGTAAAAAATTCACCCCAACAGAACTTTCAGCATTAGTTTTAAAATCGTTAAAAGCCGATGCCGAAGCATTTTTGCAACAAGAAATTTGTGATGTTGTTATTTCTGTTCCGGCTTATTTTAATGATGAACAGCGAAAGCAGACTCGTTTTGCTGCCGAGTTAGCTGGTTTAAACGCAGTTCGTTTGATTAATGAACCAACTGCTGCTGCCATGGCCTATGGATTACATGAAGAACAAACAGGTAATACGTTAGTATTTGATTTAGGTGGCGGGACCTTTGATGTAACCGTACTTGAATATGCTCTACCGATTATTGAGGTTCACGCTTCAGCGGGTGATAACTATCTAGGTGGTGAAGATTTTACCCATGAAATTGTTCAAGCTTGTTTAAGTGAATGGAAGCTTAAACAACAAGATATTGCTGTTGATGATTATGCTCGATTATTAGATTTAGCTGAACAAGTCAAATGCAAGTTAAATGGTGAACAAATGCAATATTTAACTTGGTTTTGGCAAGATAAAGAGTGGCAATTTGAACTTAATGAAAGTCGAGCTAAAGTGATTTGGCTACCACTGCTTAATCGTTTGCGAGCGCCAGTTGAACAAGCCTTAAGTGATGCGCGTTTAAAGCCTGCTCAACTTGAACATATCGTATTAGTAGGGGGATCATCACAGCTAGGTGTGGTGCGTGAATTGGTGACTAAACTTTTTGGTAAATTACCTTATCGTCACATCAATCCGACTACAATTGTGGCACAAGGTGCGGCGGTACAAGCGGCTTGCCGTTTGCGCAATCAAGATGTTGAAGAGGTAATATTAACTGATGTCTGTCCTTATACACTTGGTATTGAAAGTTGTTCAGGTAAGGTAAGTGGCTTGTTTTCACCTATCATTGAACGTAACACTATTGTGCCAACGTCTAAGGTAAAAACGTTTTATTCAACGCAACCACAACAAAAAGCGATCTGCATTTCGGTTTATCAAGGCGAAAATCCTCGAGTAGAAAATAATGTGTTGATTGATGAGTTTGAAATACCACTTACACCGATGGAAAAAACACAGGGTGTTGATGTTCGTTTTAGCTATGATTTAAATGGATTATTAGAAGTTGACGTTGTTCTACTTGAGACCGGTGAGCAATATGGTAAAGTGATCGATCAAAGCCCAATTGGATTAACCGATAAGCAAAAACAGGAAAGCCATGAGCGGTTAAAAGCGTTAAAAATACACCCACGTGATGAAATGCCAAATCGTACTTTATTGGCAAGATTAGAGCGTGCATGGGCGCAATCACTAGGCGATGAACGACTGTTGATTGGATCTTATATTGAAGATTTTTTAACGGTATTAAATCAACAAAATTTAGATGAAATAAATCAGATGCGCAGTGAAATTGAGTCACAATTAAACGATTTAGGTCGGTAATTGCTTAGCTGCATGATTTGATAAACGTTTAATTCCCCCCTTTTATTTAGTTGATTTAAAAAAGGGGGAAGTTTGGCTAACGACTTTTGCTTTATTCTAAAGGCGGACCAAAACGATTGAGCTGTGTAAAACTAGGCTGATAACAAGGATACAGTAAAAAGATTAACAAAAATGTGTTTATACTAAAAAAGTATTTTTGTCCTTGATAGCTATCATTCAGACGTCGTTTTATGGCAAACACGATATTTATTCCGGCAAAAATATAAGATATCGTCAAGAGTACAGAAAATATATTTGGCGTCTGATTATATATATCCATAAATGTCTTACCGTAAGCAATGATAATCAAACTAACAAATAACTGTTTCGCAAATCCTGATAGGTCAGTACGGCCATTCCAACGCCAAAATTGCGTCCATTCATTTTTAGGCAGCGATAACGAGTTTAAATACGCTTGTTTTTGGTTATTTTGGGCTAAAAGCAGTGTGGCACAAAGTCGCAGTATCAAATCATTATCCGTGTTATCTTTTAACTCTTCTAATTTTTCAAGTTCAGTTTCTGAGCATATACCATATTTTTGAGATAAAAGTGCAATCATTGACTGTATCAATTGTGCTGGTTGGTGATGGCTGGCGTTTTGTTTGAAGTTATTCAAATAAGGTAAATCCCCGCTTTTCTGCAAATTAGTTGCTACTTTGATTAATGCTTTATCATCACCAGCAAAGTTTTTTAGTATTTGATCTAGCTGTTTAGCTTGCGAAGGTTTATTTAAGACAATCTTATATAAAAACATTAAATAAATTCGATTGCCATTTTTTAATTTTGCATGCCATGAGTGTGCTAATTTTTGCTCAATATCATTAAAATCAACGTTGTTTGGCTCATCAATAAAAGACTCTATCGAATCGGGATAACTGATTAACATACTATTAATCAATTTATTATCATTATTAATCAAACTGTATAATTCATCGCTTGTTTGCCATTTAGGATTTTTAAAAATTTCTATAATGGGTTTAAGTGCATTATTATTCGATAAATTAAAGGTATTACTGTGTTGTTGCAGGTATTGAGCGGTTTTAAAAGGCGAGTTAACAATGGCTAGCGCCAAGATACATTCACGATACCACTGCCAATAGTTATTTTTGTTGTAAAATATTGTGTTGTCATTGGGTGGTGAGGGTAATTGATAAACATTTTGAAATTTAAAATATACAACCCAGTCATACATCTCCATATGGGTGTAGTTTAGATTTTTATAAAGATGTAATATTGCGATGTCAGGTAAATGATCAAACCTATCAAGGAACAACCGGCTATATAAAAACTGATTGCCATTTTCATCTGGATCAAATCTAGCGGGAATAGGTAAGTTTTCATTATTATCATAGAGCCAAGCTTTGAACTCTTTCACTGGCGTAAGTCTTGATAGCCATGCTAAATGTTGTTTAGCTTGTCGCTTTAAATTAGTCAGAATAAATTGTTCAAATGGATCATCGCTCTGTTCATCTAAAATTTGTTGTAACATTGTTTCGTTACCGTGCCGTAACATGATGGCATGACGATATAAACGCAGTAAGCGATTGCTACCATCATCAAGTAATAACATTGATAAGATTTGTCGGTAATTCCAGTTTGTACTTAAAGCCCAATTAATAAAATCTGCAATCTCCGTGTTATATTCGCTCGGATCAATTTTGGCTAATCGAGCGATGGTAGTTGGTGTAAATTGCGGAATGGTAAATAGATAATTGTCAGTTTTATCTACTTCAAGGCAGTAAGAGTCATTAAGCGCAACAAATAATAAAGGTAGGTAATTACTAGCATAATATGCACACCAACCCGCAATCCAACTTTCTGCTTTTTCTACATAATGCCCTGAATGGTAAAGATCAATCCAAGCTTGTAAAGCCTGCTGTTTATTATTGAGTAAAGTATATTGATTTGCCGCGATATATTTCCATTCAATAATCAAATGTTCGGCTTGATCTGGTTGTGTTATTGCTGATAGCGCATAGTCTAAAATTGCTTGATTTTCTAATTCAGCCACACAATGCCAGTAGCTTAAAGCAAGCATCAATGTTTTATCATCAGGCAAATAAATAACAGTATCTTGTTGTAAATAGGCGTAAAGGTCCGCTGAACGTTGCTCCCAATATATCCATTTGGCATTATACACATACTCAATTGTAACATTTTGTATTGGCTTATTCGTTGTGGGTAAGGCGGTGTAATCAAAAAAATCCCCACCTTCAAGATATTTTAAAAAATTGTTGTAGTGTTCATATTGATCGGGATATTGGCTGATGAGTTGTTGTCGCCAACGCAAATTTTCGGCTAATAAGTTAACACATGATTGTGATATATTGGTAGTTTCATAACTTATTTCTAGCAATTGCCATTTGGCGATATCTATTACCGCCATTGGATAATCATAAAACGAACCAATAAATTTTTGCCACTCATCAATTTTGTAACAACGGTTAGGATCGTTTAATAGCGCTTGATAAGCAGCACAAATTTCATTTGCTTGAATTTGTTCGTCACTTAAAGGATCGTTTGGTTTTACTTCAGATTCTGCTTGTGGTTGATCAATTACTGTTTCGGTGGATTGTGCATACAGTATTGCATTGTCATAGGCTTGACGTAACGCTTTAAACCCTTCAGGATCCCTTTCAGGATGATAATCAGGTAACTTAGTTCGATATGCTTGACGAATAACTGCGATATCTTTTGTTGGAACAATTCCTAATAAATGCCAAATATCCTCGTTCATGACCATTGATACTCCATTAATGATTCAGGTTTTTGTTGATCATCCAAATCAATAAACCAAGGTAAGCAGTTAAATGGTGCTTGTAAGTCTGAATATAAATTTGTCATGGTATGCGCGTTTGAAGCTCTGGATAATTCGCAACGTAGTAATTCTAAGTTTTCTTTATTATTTAGTGATATCCAATACTGATAGCCAATAAACCAACTGGTGAAATAATGTTGCCAAGAGCTATAATAATATTGGGCACGAATACCAATTCTGAATAAAATCCATAATGCTTCTTGTTCGGTGATATATTTGTTTGTGATACCATTACGTAAAATATAGGCCATCCGTGCATAATCCCAACTTCGGATGCTAGCTACACCACATATAGGAAAGGTTTGTTTAACAAAATCAAGCAACACTTTTTGGTAGTCAGTTTGCTCGTTATAATACTTACACCAGTCAAATTCTGCATATCGTGAATAGATAAAATAATAGTGAGACAGTGTTGAAGCATGCCCATCATCGACCATATCAAACACGCAATTTAGTAAAGTTTCTCGAGAATCAATCCCCCAACTTTCGCTCATATCAACAAAATCTTGTTGAGGATAAAAAAATGGTGAAGTATAACTGGCACCCTTATCTTTATGTAATACAACCATCGGTGCTGACAATCCATATAACCAATCGATAATATCTTGATTCATATTTTTTATTTATATCATTACTTATATTATTTAATATAAAAAGATAGCAGATTTAAGCTTAAAAACGAAATTGTTATTTAAATTAATGGGATTAGATACATTTTAAAAATCCCTTTGATTGAGTGAAATGAATCTTAGACTTGTTGCAGTTACGGTAATTATATTTTGCAAATCAATGTCAACAAGGCATAATAAAAGCAAAGTAATCACTATTTGATTACTAAGAAGCAATAAATAAAAAGGAGTCACCATGAAAAAAATTGCTTTATTTGCAATATTCATATTTGGTGTGTTTATGTTGCAAGGTTGTGTTGCTGCCGTAATTGGCGCAGGAGCGGGCGCTACTGCTAAAGTGGCTTCAGATCCACGAACAGCAGGAACACAAGTTGATGACACTACACTCAATTCACGTATGGGCATGAAGTTAAAAGATAACGCATCCACATTTATTGGATCCCATATTGCAACAACTGCTTATGATGGCAATATTCTTTTAACTGGTCAGGCAACAAATGAACAAATAGAAAAAGCGGATAGCTTAGCCCATGAAGTTGAAGGGATAAAAAAAGTTTATAATCAAATTCGTGTTGGTGAGCCTGTTGATGCAGGTACCATGACCAATGATGCGTGGATCACTACCAAAGTAAAATCTCAATTAGTTTTTAACGCTGAAACAAAAGCACGTAAAATAAAAGTTGTGACCGAAAACGGAGAAGTTTTTTTAATCGGTATTGTTACTGAGCAAGAAGGCAAATCTGTTGCTGATGTCGCAAGTAAAGTTGATGGCGTTAAAAAGGTAATTACGCTTTTTACCTCTCCAGAAAATTAATTTATCTGATGATTAAATGGGGAACTGACTCCCCATTTTAATTGCAATTAACCTATAGATTGAATCCGAGTAATTAATTGGCTTAATCCGTGTAAACGTGAAGGGCTTAATTCATCAGTAATTTTGAGCTTATTTAAAACAGCTAGAAAATCAATATTACTAATTTGCTGGGCTGTTTTATTGTTTGCCAATATAATCAATATAGCCAATAACCCTTTTACAATCCTACCTTCACTTTCGCCTTGAAAAATAAATGTACCATCTGGTTGTTTTTGCCAAGTTAACCATACTCGATTTTCACAACCTTGTACTAGGTTTTGCTCTGTTTTGAATTCGTCTGGAAAATCAGGTAACTGTTTGGACAGTATAATTAACTGACGATAACGATCTTGCCAGTTTTGTTGTGCTAAAAATAATTCAGTTAACGTTTGCGGTGATAGCATAATTAAACCCTTTTATCACTGATTAATTATCAAATAGATTAAGCTAATGCCCATGTTTTAGGCTATAGTTAACTCAATACCTCCATCGCATTTTTTAATGCTGTAATGAATTTATCAATATCTTCCTGGTTATTATATGGCATGAGCGATATACGGATCACGCCTTGGCAACCTAATTTGCTCATCAAAGGCTGGGCACAAATCTCGCCAGTTCGAATAGCAATTTGCTGTTCACTTAATAAAATCGCGATATCATTGTGGTGAATTTGATTAATATTAAAACTAATAATGGGGCTATTATCAACGCTGTAAAACTTGATATTAGCTAATTGTGTTAACTGTGTTTTAGCATACTGAGATAATTGATCTGTATATTGCTCAAGTTGAGCCAATGACCAATTTTTAAGCCATTGCAGTGTGGCATCAAATCCTATAATTCCAGCAATATTAGGGGTACCTGCTTCGAACTTATAAGGTAGATCTGCCACAACAAATTCTGTTAATGATGCCTTTTTTAACATTTTGCCCCCACCTTGCCAAACCGCCATTTGTTCAAGTAATGCTTTTTTACCATATAAAATACCTAGACCTGTTGGACCATATAATTTATGGGCAGAAAAAGCATAAAAATCAATGTTAAGTGCTTCTACATTGATCGGTTGGTGAACAATACCTTGGGCACCATCAACCACTAAAATAGCGTTATATTGATGTACTAACTGACTTATAGCGACTAAATCAGGGCAAAATCCAGTGACATTCGACATTTGCGTGATAGCTACAATTTTAGTTCGTGATGAAAGTAGTGATGTCAGTTCATCAACATTGGACGACCATTTTATAATTTTGGCCCCGGTTTGCTGCGCAACAATTAGCCAAGGTAATAAATTGCTATGATGCTCTAATTCACTGACAATAATTTCGTCATCCGGCTTCAATAAAGGGCGAGCATAGCTTTGTGCAATTAAGTTAATTGATTCAGTCGCCCCTTTGGTCCAAATAATTTCACTACTGTTTTTGATTGCAATTAAATCAGCAACATTTTGTCTGGCCTGCTTAATTGCTTCTGTCACTTTTACCGCATCGTGATGTAAACTACGCTCAGCAGTTGCCGTATTATGGGTATAATATTGCACCGTTGCATCAATCATCGCTTTAGGCTTGAGTGCGGTTGCTGCTGAGTCTAGGTAAACACTTTCGCTAGTTAATGCTGGAAAATCCGCTCTAAATTGTTTAGGCGAAAAATGTTTATTGGCTGAGTTCAAGTCCGGCGATACCATTCCAGTAACCATTACAATCTCGTTTATGTTCAATGTTTAATGGATGTGATCCATCTTCATTTGCTTTAAATTGCTTAACAATGTCGAGTGTTGCTAGCCCAAGTGGCGAAATTCTAACGATATCGACAAGTCCTTTCATGTCTTTAAGATTATTTCCTAAATTGTAACAATAACCACTTTGTGTTTGAATGCCATTTAGTACAAAGACTTTTTGTTGTTCTTGAGAAAATACTTCTCGACCAACCGGATATTTGATACAACAAGTTTCACATTTATCTTTAGGCTTATCTTCTGATCTTGCAGTAAAACAACGCGCTGAATACGCTAAAGGTAGATAGCCGTAACTAAACACTTCAACTTCAAACTTTCGTTCAATATGTAAACCATCAAATTGATTAAGCACATTAGTTAACCAATCACGTGACAGTTCAACCGGCATACACCAACGTATCATACCTTGTTTTTGTAATAATTTTAAGGTTAAAGCGTTATAGCAATTAATCGCAGGGCCTGCTACAAAGGGTAATTTATGTTCTTGCGCTATATTAATTGCAGCTAAGTCATTCGCCTCAACTAAAAAGTCGCCATTATTAACTAATTGTCGTAAATCATTAAGTTCTGAAGGGGCTTCGAGTAGTGCAAGTGTTGACAAGACAACTTGCTTACCTGATTTTGCGATCTGCTTTGCTAATTCTAACCAATTAGCCACTTTCATTTCACGACGCTTAGTGCATACGGTCTCACCCATATAAATAATATCAGCCTCACTATCTTTAGCTGCGTGATAAAAAGCTTCAGTTTCGATTTTAGGCCAATAATAAAGCACTGGACCTAATGCGTATTTCATAGTTTTGCTCACTATATTGATATTTTATTGTTAAAAATGATTAATAATAATTGTTAATCGACATCATTTCTTTAAAAAAGAAGCGATTTAAAAAAGATTAAATCTTTTTTAAATGTTTTATTGTGGTGTTTTAAGTCGACCAATATCACATTATTGCCATTTGCGATGGTATGCACCTAATGTTGTCTGCGTTCCCTCAGAAACCGAACCAAGTGTATCCATCCAACTTTTTTCTGCCTGAAATGTTTGAGGATTTGCTTTATAGCGATCTATTGCTTGGCGCCAGACTTTTGTTACTTGTTCAACATAAGCCGGACTACGCTGTCGCCCTTCAATTTTAACTGATGCAATATTGGCTGCAAACAGTTCGGGTAATAATTCGATAGTGTTTAAGCTCGTCGGTTCTTCAATCGGGTGATAAAGTTCATTACCAACAAAATAACGCCCTTTGCAAAGGGTTGGATAGCCGGCGTTTTCACCTTTTTTATGGCAGTCAATTAACACATTATTTAAACGGGACTCAAGACCTTTTTCGGTCTCCTCCCAACGTACAAATTTTGCGGGTGAACAGGCGCCAACGGTATTAGGTGATTCGCCAGTTAAATAAGACGATAAATAACAGCGACCTTCAGCCATAATACATAAACTACCAAAAGCAAACACCTCTAAAGGAACCGGTGAAACTTGTGAAAGTTGTTTTACTTGATGCATAGATAAAACGCGGGGTAAAACAATACGATGTACGTGAAAATTATTATAATAAAACTTAATTGATTCTTCATTGGTTGACGACGCTTGCACCGACACATGACGTTCAAGATTTGGATACTTCTCTGCTGCGTAATCAAGCATGGCCAGATCTGCAATAATTAATGCGTCAGCGCCGATATTAGCTGCGGTATCTACCGCATGTTGCCAGCGCTCAAAGTTTTCAGGGTGAGCGAAAGTATTAATCGCAATATGCAATTTTTTACCACGCTTATGCACATAGTCTGAAGCTTCTAATAATCGTTTCTCATTAAAGTTTAAACCGGCAAAATGACGAGCATTAGTGTCATCTTTCAAACCGATATAAACAGCATCAGCGCCATTATCAATTGCCACTTTTAGTGAAGGTAAAGATCCAGCAGGGCACAGAAGTTCCATAATAATTCCTAACTTATGTTATGTATTCAATACGTGGTGTATTATGCAATAAATTATCATCTAATGCGAATAGAAAGCTAATTTTAGCTAAAAGAACAGCACAGGTTTAGTTTTGGGTATTATAAAGTTAACAGTGACTAATTAATATTGAAGATAATAAGGAATTAAACTAGTCAGTCACGGTGACACTATAAAATAGTAGCAACTAACTAAGCTGATTTAATAAATTAATGACCAGATATTAACTATTTTTTACCTGGTCAGGATGTTATAAAAAATTAACTTAATTAATTCTCTATTTTAGCGCATTTTCAAAATTAGTCATATTTTGTTCTGATTTTAATCGGTTTATACAGGCATTAATTGCTTTACTGGCGGTATCTTGTACTAATTGATAATTATTGATCTCCCATTCATTAAAGGGCTTAGTTCTCTCTTCTGGTGTCAGATCGTTTTGCTCAGAACAATCAAAATGAAATCCATTAGTACGTATAGTGGTGTTATAAATAAAATTATATTTATTATCGGTTAATCCATCATAAATTAATTTAAATTTATAAGGTTGTATGGTTATAACATTGTCTTTTTGGTTATTAGCATCGAATTTTTTAATTATTGTATATAACTGTGGGGTTAAATAATCCATAGTTTTATTTGGAACCGAATTGATATAACTGCCTTTTAAATCCTCTTTTGAAAAACCATCAATACTACCGCTACCAGTCCCATCAAGGAATAGTGTGGCAAATTCAAGAACCTTTAATCCGACAACTTTTGCTGTATCTGCACGAGAGACAATATTTAAATAATTATTTGTATCGTCTACAACGTCACCATTAATCGCGTTTTCAGTTAAAATATCAACTGTTGTGCCATTATTTAACGTTATTGTATCGGTATTTACAATTGTTGTTCTAGGTAGTGACTCTCTATTAGCACAAGAAATTAGGCTTAACATACTACAGGTTACTATAAACAATTTAAAAACTTTCATCATTATTATTCCTATTAGGTATTATTATTTTTGTTATTTTTCAATAAGCTATGTAAAATGTGTCTATGTGTTTTTTTGATGCGTTTTCATTATGGTTGTAAAAGTATTGAATGTCGAGATTTGTTTGCCACATTTGAGCTTAATTGATGCATGTATATTTTCGATTAAAAAATTTTTATTTGTATTTTTGTTTTGTATGTTTACATTCGATCAGTGTTAATTCTTACCTGATTTAATAATTAACATGCGATAAAATATACATAAAAAAACGTTGATGTAGTCTTAAGTAGTGCTTTTTGTTGGAGGCGGACTATATATTACAATTAATCAATTTAATAACTGTTTTTTTATTAATATGACATAACGCATATTTATCTCAACTTGTTGAGAATTTGGTGAAAAATACCATGTACTTTACTTCAAATACTTATGAACGACTATCTTTAAATCTAACATATTAATTCACTTCCAAAATTTGATTCTTTCTATCATGAATAATTAACTCACTATTATCTATTGCTGAATGCGTTATGTTTGAGGATTTATCGCCATGCTGATAAATTTGTGGTGCACCTCCTGTTGGGGACAGTCCTCCCCCACCTTTACTTGCACCTACAGAGCCAGAAACACTGCTCACTTGATAGTCCGCTTTGTTTTCGATATCACTAAAGCCAATGG